>JALWGH010000356.1 GCA_027013735.1 Melioribacteraceae bacterium | reverse complement strand
AAATAGAATGGTACCCTTACCGTTCCGAATACGAGTTGGTTGTAACCACAGAGCCTAACTTCAAAAATTTAACTTTCGAAACAGTTAAAGAAAAATTTCTTCCTTTTTTAAGTAAGTTTGCAGAAAGGAAATCTTAATTTTTTAAAACTTACTAATCACTATTACTCTTTTAATTCAAAGTAAAAATGGAATTTGTTAATGAAAAAGATACCTGATTGTAAAAGATTTACCGGTTACAAACCTTGCTTCCCCGATCACAATTGTTGGACGGACGGTTGTAGAGATCCACAACCCTTCGGCACAAGAATAGTTTTGATTAACCTTGACGCAATGGGTGATGTTCTAATGACAACAGCTCAGCTTGCGGGAATTAAGCGCAAATATCCAGTCTCAACAATTTACTGGGTTACACTCAAGATTGCTGCTCCCCTACTTTACAATAATCCTTACATCGACAAAGTGTACGAATACAATTTCGAATCCCTTTCGATTTTAAGTCAAATGAAATTCGACATTGTAATGAACGTTGACAAATCGCAGCGTTCCGGCGCACTGGCAATGTCGCTTGACGCACCGGTTAAATTAGGTTTCGGAATCAACAAACGTGGACAAATCATTCCCTTAAACAAAGGAGCCGAATACAATTATTTATTGGGAATGGACGACCACTTAAAATTCAAAGTCAATCAGAGAACCGGTCAAGACTACCTTGCCGAAACGTTCGAGCTTGATTACCAACGCGACGAATATGTTTTTAACTTTACGGAAGAAGAAAAAAAATTTACCGAGCAATACAAAAAGGAAATTGGGATTTCTCCTGACGACGAGGTAATCGGCTTTAACACCGGCTGCTCGAACCTTTACCCAAACAAAAAAATGACGCTTGAACAACACGCTGTTTTAATTGAGCGTTTCCTGAGCTACAACAGGTTCAAGATCGTTTTGGTCGGCGGACCCGAAGACACCGAGCGCAACGCTATTCTCGAAGAACAATTTAAGGGAAAAATAATCAACACGCCCACCAACCTTGGCGTGCGCAAAGGCGCTTGCTTTGAAAGTATTCCCGACGTAATAATAACAGGCGATTCCTTTGGAATGCACTTGGCAATTGCTTTGAAAAAATACGTGATTGCTTGGTTCGGTCTTAGCTGTTGGACGGAAATCGATTTGTACGACAGAGGCGTTAAACTTTACCCCGAAGGTTTGGCTTGTGCCCCCTGCTGGAAAAAAGTTTGCCCCTACAATTTGGAATGCATTCAAATGATTGACCTTGAAAGAATTGAGAAAGAGACGGTTAAATACTTTGACGAAATTCGAAACAAAACTTAAGGAACTTGACAGACCTTTAGTGCTTGACGGAGCAATGGGTGCACTGCTTCAGGCAAAAGGATTGGAAATCGACGAGCACTTGTGGGCATCAATATTGAACATTACCGCCCCTGAAGAAGTTAAGTCCTTACACAGAGCCTACGCCGAGGCAGGCGCCGAAATAATTACAACAAACACGTTCCGGACAAATCCCGCTGCGGTTAAACAATCGGGATTAAACATTAATGTGAAAGACTTTGTAAAAAATTCTGTCCGGTTGGCTAAAGAAGTAGCAGACGAATTCAACATTTTTGTTGCCGGCTCTAACTCTCCCGCAGAAGACTGCTACCAAAAAGAAGTTACTCTAACCGAAGACGAAATTATTTCAAACCACTCTGAACACATTGAATTGTTGTGGGAATCAGGCGTTGACTTTATTTTAAATGAAACTCAAGGACACCTTTTTGAAATTGAATTCGTGTCCGATTTCTGTAATAAAAACAATATTCCTTTTGTTACAAGTTTGTTTTTTACTCGTGACTTAAAACTTCTGAGCGGCGAACCTTTGGAAGAAGGAATTGAAGCCGTACTAAGTCACAACCCGATTGCCGTAAGTTTCAATTGTATTTTACCGAAAACTTTTAAAAAGTTTTTCACTGATTTTAACTTCAATTTCGACTGGGGACTTTATTTTAATTGCGGTGGAGATGATTACGACACGGGAAAAATCACTTCGACAATTAGTCCGGACGATTACATTAATGAAATAAAAACGCTTGCTAACGAACACACTGTCTTTATCGGCTCTTGCTGTGGTTCCACTCCAGAGCACACAAGGGCAATCAGAGATTTTGTTGAAAGTAATAGTTTTGTAACAAAAAGGAATTAAATCGTGATTGTTAAAGCGCCTGCAAAAATAAACATCGGGTTAAACATTGTAAATAAAAGGGATGACGGCTATCACGACCTCGAAACCCTTTTCTACCCGATTGAAAAACTGTTCGATGTTTTAACAATCGAGGAAAACAATTCGCTTGAAATTATTTCAAATTCGGAAGAGTTAACAAATGTAGAAGACAACTTAATTTTCAAAGCCGTTAAACTATTAGAGAATATTACCGGGGAAAAAATTAATGTAAAAATTATTCTCGAAAAGAATATCCCCATTGGCGGCGGCTTGGGCGGTGGCAGCTCCGACGCAGCAGCAACACTCAAGGGAGTTAACAAATTATTGGAACTCAATCTCTCAACGGAAGAATTAAAAACTTTAGCTCTCAAGCTTGGTTCCGATGTACCATTTTTCATTGAGGCAAAACCCGCTTTCGGATTTTCCCGTGGAGAGATTTTGGAAGAAACCGAGTTGCAATTGAAAGCCCCGATTTTATTAGTCAATCCCAGTCTTCACATCTCAACCGCAAAGGCTTTTTCAGCAATTAGTCCGCAGCAACCGGAGGAAAGAATTAAAGAAATAATTTCCGAAAATCCCGAGCCGAAATCTTGGCAAAATAAAATCACGAATGACTTTGAGCCTTGGGCATTTTCAGAGTTCCCTGTTCTGAAAGAAATCAAAAAAGCTCTTTACGCTGGCGGAGCTGACTTCGCTCTAATGAGCGGCACAGGCGCAACGCTCTACGGTATTTTCCCCGATGAAGAAAAGGCATTAAGAACAAATGAATTGTTAAAGAAAAAATTTCTTACGGTGATTGCGTAATGAAAACAGAATCAACAACAAAGGACAACGATTTTGCATTAAAGAAAAAAGCAATTTTCATCTCCTTGTTTTTCGGAATTTTTATGCTGGTAATAAAGGTGGCGGCTTATTTGTTAACCGGTTCAAGCGCAATTTATTCGGATGCCGCCGAGTCTGTGGTTCACGTTATTGCAACGGGGATGGCTGTTTACAGCGTTTTGCTCAGCGCACAACCACCAGACGAATCCCACCTTTACGGTCACGGTAACGTGGAATATTTTTCCGCTGGCATTGAAGGAACTTTAATAATCATCGCTGCAATTGCAATTATTTACAACTCCGTTCAAACCATAATCTTAGGCGCGCAGCCCGAGGAATTGGATTACGGAACAATACTGATTGGCATTGCCGGAGCGGTAAATTTATTTTTGGGACTTTACTTAATCCGCAAAGGTAAAGCCACTAACTCGCTTGCGCTCGAAGCCGACGGGAAACACGTTCTTGCAGATTCCTACACGAGCATCGGAATTGTAGTTGGACTTGTGTTAGTGCTGATTACCAAATATTATTTGCTCGACCCGATTATTGCCCTGTTCGTGGCGGTAAATATTCTCGTTGCAGGTTACAAATTAATCCGGGAATCGGTCAAAGGCTTAATGAACGAAACGGACAAAGAAATTTTGAACATATTGGTTGAGACATTAAATGAAATCAGAAAAGACTATTGGATTGACTTACACCACTTAAGATTTTGGAAATCCGCGGACTGGGTATTCATCGACTTTCACCTTTCAATTCCTTTTTACTTTACCGTAAAAGAAGCACATCTCGAAGAAGATTTCATTACCGAAAAAATTGCCGAAAAAATTCCGAACTCGGATGTGCGGATTCATTTTGACTACTGCGACGAAATACTTTGCACCTATTGCAATTACAAAGATTGTAAGTACCGCGTAAAACCAAAAACGCGCGATTTAATTTGGGATGTAAAAAAAGTTCTTGGCGGGCCCGTAAACAAGTAACGTTTTTTAACGCACAAAAGGATTATTCGCTTTTTCGTGAGCAATTGTAGTCGATTCCAAATGACCGGGAAAAACAACGGTCTCTTCAGGTAAGGCAAAAAGATTTTCCCTAATAGAATTGAGCAAAGTCGTAATGTCCCCGCCCCACAAGTCCGTGCGCCCAATTGACTTTCTGAACAAAACATCTCCCGTAAACACAATCCCGTCTTCGGCAAAATAAAAAGAATATTCTCCGGGTGTGTGTCCGGGAGTAAAAATTGTTTCCACGTGTGTTTCACCGAGTAAAAGTTCTCCCGCATTCTCAAAAGTGTAGTCAGGCTCAGGCGAGTGTTCGGTTTCCATTCCAAACATTTCCCCTTGGGATTTAAGATTCCTCAACAACGGCAAGTCCTTTTCAGGCGCAATAAACACGGGGTAAAAAGCCTCCTTTACAAATTTATTCCCTAAAATATGATCGATGTGGCAATGTGTGTTCCAAAGATATTTTACAGTCAGCCCTTTCGAATAGACAAATTGACTTAATCTTTCTTTCTCCTTTTCCGTTGAGCAGCCCGGGTCAATAACGGCAGCCTCTTTGGAAGCTTTGTCCCAAACCAAATACGTATTTACGGAAAAAGGACTGAACACAAATTTTTTGACTTTTACCATTTACTCAAAATTTTTCTTGAGTCTCACACTCAATTTATTTAAATAACTTTCGTAATTGTCTCTTGTCTCTTCGAGTGAATCGCCGCCGAACTTAATCAGGAAATATTTTGCAATTACCCACGCAAGCATCGACTCGGCAATAACTGCGCAAGCGGGGACAGCGGTAAAATCGCTGCGCTCTCGGCGGGCTTTAACATTGCCCATCGTTTGCAAATTAACGGTTTCTACGGGACTCATTAAAGTGGCAATAGGTTTCATTGCACCGCGAACCACGATAGGCAATCCGGTTGAAATTCCTCCTTCAATTCCTCCTGCGCGGTTTGTTCTGCGTGTCAGCTCGCCTTTGCGTTTAATTATTACATCGTGAACCTCAGAGCCAAACTTGTCCGCAAGCGCAAAACCGCCTCCGATTTCTACTCCTTTCACGGCATTGATTGACATAATCGTCTGCGCAATATCGGCGCTAAGTTTTATGTCGTAGTGGACAAAACTGCCAAGCCCGAGCGGAACGCCTGTTGCAACAACGTAGAAAGAGCCTCCGAGTGTGTCGCCCTTTTCCTTTGCCTCGTCAATCTTTTCAATAATCTTTTCCTCTTGCTCTTTTTCCAAAACACGGACAACGCTTTTATCTGCCTTCCGGGAAAGACTCCAAGCGTCTTTTAAATTAACTTTTTTCCCTTCAAGCAGTTCTGAGCCAAAATTATTTGCAGGATAAACGCCGCCGATATTTTCAACAAAGCTACCGACCTTAATTCCAAATTGCTCAAGAAATTTCCTTGCCAGCGAACCAACGGCTACGCGGGCAGCGGTTTCCCTTGCACTTGAGCGTTCAATTGAATTGCGGATGTCGTTAAAATTGTATTTGCTAACTCCCACAAGGTCGGCGTGTCCGGGGCGCGGAATTACAACTTTTTCAACTTCTTCTTCGATTTCCCCAACGGACATTTTCTTCTGCCAGTTTTTCCAGTCTTTGTTTTGAATGAAAAAAGCAACTGGCGAACCGAGCGTTTTGCCAAACCTGACGCCGGAAAGAAATTCCGCTTTGTCGGTTTCTATTTTCATTCTTCCGCCGCGACCGTAGCCCAATTGTCTGCGCGCAAGGTGGAAGTTCACGTATTCTTCGTCAAAAGGAATGTTGGAAGGAAAGCCCTCTGCTATTGCCGTTAACCCTTTGCCGTGAGATTCCCCCGCTGTTAAAAATCTAATCATTTTATTTCACCTATTACTAATTTAATCCGCTTACTTTTTTCCGAATCTTTTCCGTCTCTAAAAAAGAGAGAAGCAATTTCTAACCTTTAAGTGTTTCTACCTGC
>JALWGH010000355.1 GCA_027013735.1 Melioribacteraceae bacterium | reverse complement strand
TAAGGGAATGGCAGATATTTCCGTTGAAATAATGGAAAAACACGGCTTGAAAGGCGAGGACATTGCTTACCTCGTGCCTCATCAGGCAAATCTCAGAATAATCGACGCAACGGCGCAAAGAATGGGAATTGACCGCAACAAAGTAATGATTAACATTCAGAAATACGGCAACACCACCGGAGCTACAATTCCCCTCTGCCTTACCGAATGGTACCGCGGCGGCAAACTGCACAAGGGAGATAAACTAATCCTGGCAGCTTTCGGCGGCGGTTACACTTGGGGCTCTTCCTACTTAGTCTGGAGCATCGACTAAATGGGTAAACGAGCATTTGTTTTTCCGGGACAGGGCTCGCAGTACGTCGGAATGGCAAAAGACCTTTTCGACAACTCCGTTGAAGCCCGCGAAATGATTCTTACTGCGGAAGAAGCAATCGGAGCTCCGCTTGCCAACACGATGTTTTACGGACCCGAAGAAGCTCTGAAACAAACCGAAGTAACTCAGCCGGCAATTTTTGTCCACAGCGTTGTACTCGCATCTCTTTTAAGAAGACTTAAACCGGACATGGTTGCGGGACATTCTCTCGGCGAATATTCCGCCCTTGTGGCTGCCGGTGCACTTCAATTTTACGAAGCGGTGAAATTGGTTCGCCTGCGCGGCGAGGCAATGCAGCAAGCGGGCAACGAGAACCCGGGCACAATGGCTGCCGTAATAGGAATGCTTCCCGAGAAATTGGAAGAACTTTGCAAAACAGCTTCCGCCAAAGGAGTTGTTCAATGCGCCAACTTTAATTCACCCGGACAAATTGTAATTTCCGGCAGTGTTGAAGGCGTGCGCGAGGCAATGAAACTTGCCAAAGAAAACGGCGCAAAGCTTGTTAAGGAACTTGTTGTTTCAGGAGCTTTTCATTCGCCTTTAATGAAACCGGCGGAAGAGAAACTGCAAGAGAAAATGAATTCCACAAATTTCTACGACGCTAAAATTCCCGTTTACTCAAACGTTACCGCAAAACCCGTTACTAATGCCGAAGAGTTAAAGCACAATCTTATTCTTCAGCTTACCTCTCCCGTGCGTTGGGAAGAAACAATCAAAAATATGATTGCCGACGGCGCGGACGAGTTTGTGGAAGTGGGACCGGGGAAAGTCCTGCAAGGACTGATTAAGAGAATTGACAGGAGCGTCAAAATAAGCGGGATTGAAAAATTTGCCGATTTGGACGAATTTATTTAATGAATATTTATTAACTATTTTCATTAAAGATTATGTCTAAAGTCAATATTTTAATTAAATTGCAGGTCGTATTTAATTTTTTTAAACCGTGGGGTTAAATTTGGCTGAAAAGAAAAAAGCTTTAATTACCGGAGGAACCCGGGGAATCGGAAGAAGCATTGTGGAAGAATTTTTGCAATCCGGTTTTGCCGATGTGGTCTTCTTTTTCCGCAGCTCCGTTGACGCTGCAAAAGAATTGGAAGAAAAATTCTCCGGCGAAGATTTCAAAATAAAAGGAATTCAAGTTGACGTTGCCGATTTCAAGGCGGTGGAAAAAGCCGTTGCCGAAACAATCGAATTTTTAGGCGGCGTTGATGTTCTCGTTAACAACGCGGGAATTACGCGCGACAATCTTTTGTTAAGAATGTCCGAAGAAGATTTTGACGCGGTAATTAACGCAAATTTGAAGAGCGTTTTTAACCTGACCAAAACAATTTTAAGACCGATGATTAAACAACGCGGCGGAAGCATTATTAACATTACTTCCGTTGTGGGAATTACAGGCAACGCTGGGCAGGCAAATTACGCTGCCTCCAAAGCGGGAATTATCGGATTCACAAAATCAATTGCAAAAGAAATTGCTTCGCGAAACATTAGGGTTAACGCAGTTGCACCGGGATTCATTGAAACGGACATGACCCAAGCGTTGAACGAAGAACAAAGAAAAGCTTTAGCCGACGCAATCCCGCTCAAGAGAATCGGGAAAGCGGAAGAAATTGCCAAAGCGGTTAAATTCCTTGCCTCGGAGGATTCGTCCTACATTACGGGACAAGTAATAACCGTTGACGGCGGAATGGTAATGTGATTTTTAACATTTTTAAATTAACTAATTCACAAATTAAATCAAGGAGCCTAAAATGGACGTTGAAGCAAAAGTAAAAGAAATAATTATGGATAAGCTGGGTGTGGAAGAATCTCAAATTACCCCCGAAGCTTCCTTCACAAACGACCTCGGTGCGGATTCGTTGGACATCGTGGAATTGGTAATGGGATTCGAAACCGAATTCGACCTTTCCATTCCTGACGAAGATGCGGAAAAAATCTCGACCGTTGGCGACGCTATCAACTACATCAAAGACAAGTTAGAAAACAAAGAATAAAATTTTACAGCGGGATTACAGCCGCACACTGTAATCCCTTCCCTATTTAAGTTCAGCATTAGGAGAATTCATGGAAAGACGCAGAGTCGTAATTACCGGATTAGGCGCAGTTACGCCTATCGGAAATACAACCGAAGAATATTGGAACGCCTTACTCGAAGGCAAAAGCGGGGCTAATCTTATTACCCGTTTCGATACTTCCGAATTTGCTACAAAGTTTGCGTGCGAAGTTAAAGACTTCGACCCGTCAAAATACATTGACCGCAAAGAAGCGCGCAGGATGGATCGCTTTACGCATTACGCCCTTGCAACCGCTCAAATGGCAGTTGACGACGCCGGACTGGATTTGGAAAAAGAAGACCTCCAAACTATCGGCGTGGTTTACGGCAGCGGAATAGGCGGAATGCAAACTTGGGAAGACCAACACAACGCTTACATTAACGGCGGGCCCAGAAGGGTAAGTCCTTTCTTCGTCCCAATGATGATTCCCGACATTGCGGCGGGACACATTTCAATCAGATTCGGATTTAAAGGTCCTAACTACGCAACTATTTCCGCTTGCGCTACGTCGTCCCATGCCGTAGCCGATGCTTTCATCTTAATTCAACGCGGCTCGGCAGACATTATGGTAACGGGAGGAACGGAAGCCTCCATTACTCCGATGGGAATTGCAGGGTTTAACGCCTCGCGCGCCATTTCCACTTGGAACGACCGCTACTCGGAAGCCTCCCGCCCCTTCGACAAAGACCGAAACGGCTTTGTAATGGGAGAAGGCTCGGGCACGTTAATTCTCGAAGAACTTGAGCATGCCAAAAAACGCGGCGCAAAAATCTACGGCGAAATTGTAGGAGTGGGATTAAGCGGGGACGCTTACCACATCACGGCGCCGGCTCCCGAAGGCGCAGGTGCAGTGCGCTCGATGAGCGAAGCCCTACGCGACGGCGGCGTTAATCCCGAAGAGGTTGATTACATTAACGCTCACGGCACTTCCACGCCGTTAAACGACAAGAACGAAACAATAGCAATTAAAACCGTTTTCGGCGACCACGCTTACAAACTTTCGGTTAGTTCAACGAAATCGATGACCGGTCACCTTTTGGGTGCTGCGGGAGCAATAGAGGCAATTGCAACCACGCTTGCAATTTACAACGGAGTAATTCCACCCACAATCAATCTCGACGAACCTTCGCCCGAGTGCGATTTGGACTACACACCCAAAACCCCGAAAGAAAAGGAAATCAAATACGCCCTGAGCAACACTTTCGGTTTTGGCGGTCACAACGCTACATTGCTGTTTAAGAAATTTGAAGATTAAAATGTAAAATGTTTCTCGGCAAATTATTTTCGGCATTCAGGAAAAAATCTTTCTTCGCCAGAAAGCACCGACGTAAAATAAAATCGCTCGAGAAGATTTTACAAATTAAAATTCAAAACAACGAGATATTCTTAAAAGCTCTTACGCACCGTTCTTTTGTTTCGGAAGAACCGGATCTTGTTAAATCCAACGAAAGACTCGAATTTTTAGGCGACGCCGTGCTTGGTCTCGTCGTCGCCGAATACCTCTTTAACAAATTCCCCGAGCAGGAAGAGGGATTCCTTACAAAAATCCGCTCCCGACTCGTTTACAAGGATGCGCTTGCAGAAACAGCCGAAAGACTTGGACTTGAAGACCTTGTAATGTTCAAGCGAAAGTTCATCGGGAATTCCAAAGAAGGGAGAAAAACAATTATTGCAGACGCGCTCGAAGCAATAATCGGTGCACTCTATTTGGACCAAAGCCTTGAAACGGCAAAGGGTTTTATTTTCAGGGAAATAATCCAACCGAATCTCGAAAGCGGGAAATTTAAAATTGACAAAAACTACAAGGGGAAACTACTCGAACTTTCACACTCGTTAAAATTAGAACCGCCCGTTTACAAAGTTGTTAACGAAAAAGGTCCCGAGCACGACAAGACATTTACCGTGGAAGTTAAAATTAACAACGAAGTTTACGGCATCGGAGAGGGTAAAAGCAAAAAATCCGCCGAGCAGGAAGCCGCACGCGAAGCATTACAAAAGCTGGAAGAACAAGAATCCTAATTAGTGAACAGAGAACAGTGAACAGAGAAAAATTATTATTACTCAATATTTGCGATTTCTCCATCCATTCATCCAATTATCCAGCCTGTCGCGCCGAATCCCGCAGAATGCGGGAGAAGGCGGATCATCCAAAAGAACTCGCAGTACTCTCCCAAACGGGACTCTTGCATAATTGGAGGAACGTATTATTGGATACTTTCGGCATCGTTTTTTGATTTTCGTTATTTTTTCTAAAAACATTCGACCACTTTGAGACGCTTGCATTTTCAATTAATATCTATTAAATCTTTCCGGGAAAAGGTGTAAAATGTTGTTAGACAAAATGGAAAATCTTTTTCGTGGTTATTCCCTTACGTTTGCCTCATATATGTGGTCGATTCTATTCTATAGTTAAGAATCTCAGGATTCTCTTTTAAGAGTTCCAGCAAAACTTTTGTTGAGCCGGAAGGCGTTCTTTTTCCCTGTTCCCATTGTTTAACGGAAGAAGGACTAACATTTAATACTTTTGCAAAAACACTTTGACTCAATTTCAATTTGTTTCTAATCTTTTTAATGTCGTTTGGATTTATTTTTACTTCAGGAATTTTTATTCCAAGCGCTTTTAATTCTTTCTCGGTGAAAGAAGTTTTTACATTGTTTTTAATTAGTTCTTGTACCGTATTGCCAACGGCAATTTTAATTGATTTTCTCATTTGCTTACCTTTATTTGAATAAAAACACCTTGTTTAATTAACTCAAGATACTTTTTACTTTGAAGGGACAATAAATCTTTTGCTAATTTTTTAAAATATCTTAATTCCTCCATATCTAAGTTGTCTTTTTCATTTTTCGCAAATCCGTAAACAAAAATCGCAACATCTTCTTTTCTAAAAACAACAATGGTTCTAAATCCTCCACTTTTCCCTTGTCCTGCTTTTTGGGTTCTTATTTTGTAGAGTCCATTTCCTAAATAAACACTTCCCAAATTATTAGACAAGTTTTCAATTGCTATATTGAGGCTTTTGTCGGTTACAGCATTCTTTTTTGCCCACTTGTTAAACCATTTTGTTTTCAGTTTTAACATACACAAATATATCACATTGTAGTACAATAAATCAAGTTAAATTTATGGTAAAGTAGAAAGTCAAATCATAGGTCTATTTTGTAAAAGGTTAAATCAGCAAAAATGTTTTGCCACCAAATTTAAACTTGTACCATTTTTTATTGTGCTAAGGGAAAAATTATTTCTACAGCTGATTCGAATAACTGTTTTTTCAATCGATAAATCAAATTAGGATTTACTTCATATTGCTCTGATAATTCGCTTATGCTCCGGTTATTTTCCAGAAGCTCGCGTAAAATGATTACTTTCTCTTCAGCTCTTATTTTTCTTCTTTGGTCCTTCATTATGGAATCTCCTTTTATTTTTTAACTACTAACTTAATTATTTTTGATTCCATTTCCACTTGAACCGTTACATTTCTTTCAGCTTACCGCTAATAACTTTATTTCTACAAAGAAAATGATATTATTAAAATAAGAGAACTATTAACAGGGAGCGCCAACATCAAGGC
>JALWGH010000354.1 GCA_027013735.1 Melioribacteraceae bacterium | reverse complement strand
AAGGCACAAAGTTTTAACCCCAAAAGTCATTAGAGCCTTCAAAAGCTAATGACTTTTGGGAAGATTAGACAAAAACCCAAAAAGAGGAAATAATGCACTAAGGTTGGATTTTTCAACAACTCACCCCCTTTTTCCCCCTCTCTTACGAAGAGAGGGGGATTCTGCTGCGCCGGAATTTTCAGCTTGGTTTGAACAGGGGGAGAGTTCCGAGGAAAAAAGGAGAATACTCTTTAAAATAATTGAAGCATGTATTTTTTGCCACCAGATTTAAACTTGTACCGAAATAATTTTTTTGCTACCTCAACAGTGTAAAAGTTTTAAAATTCATTGTTATTTAACTTTGATTTTCATTTTAGACTCGGTAATTTGTAATTTTATTTTAAGGAGCTTTTTCAATTAAAACAAATTTATACGGCAATGAGACGAATAATATTTTGCATTTTATTTTACGTATTTTTTGTTACGGCTATAAAAGCCCAGTGGTCAACAAGTTTTAAAAATAATTTACTGATAACCGACTGGAGCAGACTTCCGCTTTCAGCAGCAAGCGACGGTAAAGGAGGTGTGTTTATTGCAATAGACAGAGACGTTTACGATACAACAGGCGCCATTTCGTATTCATATTTATTCAGGATTGATAAGTTCGGCTATAAAAAATGGAACAGACCTGTTCATTTGGGAAAAAGAGATTGGCAAGACAAAGTTGTGTTGATAGAAGACGGTAGCGGAGGAGTGATAGCCGGCATAAGAGACTTGGAAGTAACTTGGGATGGATGGTTTAGATTGCTTGATTATAAAATAAGAGTGCAGAGAATAGATAGCAGCGGTAATAAACTATGGGGTGACGGAGTGTTGGTTAGTACCGATACGACTCAACAATTCGATTTCAATATTTGCACCGATGGGAACGGAGGTTGTTATGTTTCCTGGTTATCGGAAAAAACCATGGATTACATATACTCCGACGGTTACAGAGCCATTCAGCACATTTCGGCTAATGGTGAAAGAATGTGGAGCGATACGGGGAAAAAAATTTATACAGGCCCAGTGGCGAATTTTTCAAAAAATGATGTTGATATTATTTCTGATAACATTGGAGGACTTTTTACACAATACACACCGGATTTACTTAATTACTTTTTTATCCATATGTCTGAAAATGGTGAATTCTTGTTTAAGGTGCAAAACAGATCAACAAAATTTTTAACTATTTTAAAATCTGACGATCATGGTAATTTTATTGTTGGAAGTAAAGACTGGTATAGTTATGATTTAATCAGTATTAAAATAGATAAATTGGATGCCAATGGAAACTACTTTTGGGAAAATCCCATAATAATTGCCGATTCAATTGGTGAGAAATCACAAATAATTGATATGTATTTTAATTCCGATTCATCGATTTCTATTTATTTTCGAGATCAAGACCTTAATGGGACAACTCATGGTAGTTTTTTTCAACAAGTTTCCAAAACTGGAGTATTAAAATTTTCGGGGAAAGGTATAGCCCCGTTTGAATTTGAAGGTGGCGGTAGTACTATAATAAAAAGTTTTGATGACTACATTTGTGTATCAGGTGATTTTGCACAAAAATTAACAAGAGAAGGAGAAAAACTCTGGGGAGAAAACGGAATAGAGTTTTCGTGTAGGTTAGCCGATTATGATGCCTTTGTGTCCGATAAAAATGGCGGATTTATTAAGGTTTGGATTGAAGGTTTGTCCGGTCTTTGGGCACAGCAAGTAAGTTCAAATGGAAATTTAGGGGAAGTAATTACAAATGTGGATGTGAAAGATAACATTATCCTTCAAGGTTTTGAGTTGTTTCAAAATTATCCGAATCCGTTTCCAGCCGTTGGCAGGACAAGCACCCCGACAACTACAATTAAATATTCAATCCACAATGTTGTAGGGACAGCTCGTGAGCTGTCCCTACGAATACGGTTAACTGTTTACGATGTATTAGGCCGGGAAATAGC
>JALWGH010000353.1 GCA_027013735.1 Melioribacteraceae bacterium | reverse complement strand
AATCCGCGAGTTTATTGGTGACGTAGTAATTACTCAGAAAAATATTAGAATTACCTGTGACCGTGCAATTCAAAATTTGGACGAGAACAATGCAGAATTAATCGGCAACGTTGTGATTACTCAGGACACGATTGTAATTAAAACTCCACGCGGGTTTTACTTTGGAAATGCAAAGAAAGCTTATTCAAATTCGGGTGTCTATCTGAACAACGGTCACGTGGAATTGTTTGCAGATTCCGGCTATTATTTTTCCGGCAAACAGGAAGCCGATTTTTACGGGAATGTAAAACTCAAAGATTCACTGCGCACGCTTTATTCGAATACGCTTTTTTATTTTAACGGGAAAGATTCTGCGCTTGCCATAGGTAATGTTGAACTTGCGGATACTTCTTCTCTGCTTTTTTCCGATACTTTAATTTACCTTACGAAAAACAAATTCACAGATGCACGGAAAAATGTAAAAATAGTAAACTTGAAAGATTCGACCAATATTTACGCGGAACATTTGTTTTACGTTCCCGACAGTAATTACACTTTGTTAACCGGCAGACCGCTGCTGGTAAAGATTGATTCCGTTAAAGGGCGTAGTGATTCGCTTGAAAGTTTGGACACGCTTTTTCTTTCTGCTAATAAAATGGAATCTTATTCGGACACTACTTCACTTTTGGTCGCGCGGGACTCCGTGTTGATCGTAAGGAAAGATTTTGCTTCGGTTAGCGAGGTAACTTTCTTTTACCGGAATGAAAATAAAATCACGACCTTTAAGCCTTCGAAAGAAGGAAACCCGCCTGTTATTTGGCAGGGTAATTCCCAGCTTACGGGAGATTCGATCTCAATTTTAATAAAGAATAACAGCCTTAAAGAAATAGACGTTTACGGAAACGCTATTATTATTAGCCGAAACACCGGTTACAAGTTCAGATTCGATCAGCTTTCGGGAGACACGCTGAAAATGTTTTTCGATAACGGTGAACTTGAGAAAACTTATGTTGCAGGCAATGTGTTAAGTATTTATTACCTTTACGACAACGGCGAACCGAACGGGTTAATAAAATCAAGCGGGAAAGCTGCTGAAATATTTTTTGAAAAAAACGAAGTTAGTAAAGTTAAACTTTTGGGAATGCCCGAAAGTGAGTATCATCCTGAAAAGTTAATCAAAGGTGAAGAAAAAAGTTTTACATTACCGAGATTTTATTTGTACGGTAACAGACCTACGCGGAAAAAAGTAATCGGCGAGAAAAAGATTTTTTAATCGAAGGGAATTAAGATGACTAAGGATTTATTACGTAGTGAAAATTTAATTAAAATTTACAAAAGACGAAAAGTTGTTAATGAAGTTTCCATTAATGTTAGACAAGGGGAAGTGGTTGGTTTGCTTGGACCAAACGGTGCCGGCAAAACAACAACGTTTTACATGATTGTCGGAATGATTAAACCGGACGGTGGCAAAGTTTTTATTGAAGATAACGAAATTACAAAATTGCCGATGTACAAAAGGGCGAAAATGGGAATCGGTTATTTACCGCAGGAAGCATCCGTTTTTCGCGGTTTAAGCGTTGAGCAAAATCTTGAAGCGGTTTTGGAAATGCTTCCGATTTCCAGAAAAGAAAGAAAAGAAAGAGTTGAACAATTGCTTGAGGAATTGAGCATTACACACATTCGTAAAAGTCTTGGTGTTCAGCTTAGCGGTGGCGAGCGTCGCAGAACGGAGATTGCACGTGCTTTGGCAACGAGGCCCAAATTCATTTTGCTTGACGAACCTTTTGCAGGAATTGATCCGATTGCGGTTGAAGACATAATGAAGATTGTCGCTAATTTAAAAAACAAAAACATCGGAATTTTAATTACCGACCACAACGTTCACGAGACTTTAAGTATTGTGGACAGGGCTTACATTTTAATCAGCGGAAAGATATTTAAAGAAGGTTCCTCGGAAGAACTTGCAAAAGACGAGGAAGTGCGCAAGCTTTATCTTGGCGAAAGGTTTAAATTGGATAGGTATTTTGAAAGTTGAAATGAATTCGGAGCTTTTAAGCCAAAGCTGCAATAATAACAGCAATTAATATTAATGTGAAAAGCGAGCCGAAAAAGATTTTTAGAAATTTTTTAAAACGTAATTTTGCTTTGTATCCATCTGTGTATTTTAACGGGCTATCGTAATGTCTTTCGTAGTCTCCTTCTTGAATATTCCAGTTTTTATATTTTTCGTCCATTGTTTCCTTAATTCGTTAAAATAACTTCGCAAATTTAAAGCTAATTCTATTAATATAAAATGTTTTGTGTCACAATTAAACTTGTACCTGATTTTTCCAATTGTTTGAGGCTTGTACCAACGTTAAATTATTTTGCAAGAGACTTTAAATGATTAATTTTTTATATTTAAAGATAATATTATTTGAGGTTTAAGATCTTTAGCTTTGGGAAATTAAAACGGTCGTCAATTTACATTACCCCGAATTTACCTGTATTACGTACAAAAAGATACAAGGTGAGTTTGGGAAGGGCTTTTTTCATTCTTTTTTGGTATTCTTTTACAATTTCAATAATTACGATTACGATCTTAGCTTTCACCCCGGCTAAGAAATGGATTTTTTTCATTGAGAACGAAAAGCTGGTATTACAGGAAAAGAGAATTAAGAAGTTAGAAAAACAAATTTACTTAATGACGCAGGAGTTAAACGAAATTGCTGCGACTAACAAGCGGTTAAAGTATGCTTTGATTCTTGCCGGAGTGGATTCTACTAAAGCCGATTCGACCGTTTACGATTCTTTACGTATTGACGATTATACTCACAAGCCTATTCAAGGGAATGTCCTTGCGTCGGTTTACTATTTTCTGAAAAATCTTTTATTTGGAGGCGGGAAAGATACTACAGGGGTTGTTTTTGTTAATCCCGCGAAAGGATTTATTACCCGCGGATTCATTCCTTCCGAAGGGCACTTCGGAGTAGATTATTCTTTGGATGTCGGTACTCCGGTTTTTGCTGCGGCTTCGGGCCTCGTTATTTTTGCCGATTACACAATCGATTATGGAAATACAATAATTATTCGGCATCGGAACGGATTCCTGACATTTTACAAGCATTGTTCCGTGCTATTGAAAAAAGAGAGAGAGAAAGTCAGGCAGGGTGAAATAATTGCCCTTTCGGGAAATACCGGTACGAAAACAACAGGTCCGCATTTACATTTTGAAATTTGGAAAAACGGAAAACCTGTAAACCCGGAAAATTTTTTAATAAATCAGTGAGGATGTTTTATGTCTAAAGCTAAAACAAATAATGATATTGGAGATGTTAGCATTTTAAGTTCGGGAGTGAAAGTAGAAGGAAAGTTGTACAGCGATGGTAATTTGAGGCTTGACGGGACAATGAACGGAGATATTATTGTTAACGGAAATTTTACCATTGGTGAAACTGCCGAGATTAAGGGAGAAATAAAAGCCCAGAATGTTACTTTAACAGGCAAGGTTGAAGGGAGTATCGTAGCCGACCAAAAGGTTATTCTTGAAACTGGTTCGAAACTCAAAGGTGATTTGAAAGCCCGTGTGCTTGTGGTGGAAGAAGGTGCCGTGTTTGACGGAAAAAGTGAAATGAGCGGCGAAGATGCCGGAAACGACGAATAATAAAGACAAACAAAAATTTACAAAGCTGTATAAGGATGTTGGTCCTTACATGGGGTTAGGCACCCAATTAGCCGTTACAATGGTTTTAATGTTCTTTGTTGGTAAATGGCTTGACGGCGAGTTGAATACTTTTCCGTGGTTAACAATTACTTTTTCATTCCTCGGAGGTTTTGCCGGAATTTACAATTTTATTAAGGAAGTGTTGAAAATTAATGAAGAAAAGAAAAAAAACTAATACACTGTTTTTTGTTTTTTTAACGTATTTAATTGTGTTCTTTGCTTTTTATTTATTATTCCGTTACGGTGTGGTTGGAAAAATATTTTTTAATGCTTTTGTTTATGCAGGTGCATTAAATTTTCTGAATTCTTTATTGGCACTGTCATTTTTTATTTTTTCAATCGAAGGCTCCAATAAAAAGTTTATGACGCTGTATCTCGGGGGAATTTGAGTTAGAATTCTTTTAATGATTTTTGTGATAATTATATTAATAATATCCTTGAAAATTGAAATATTTGATTTTATATTAGTATTCTTTGTATTTTATTTTGTTCAATTAATTTTAGAAATAAGATATTTTCATAACTTTAATAAAGAAAAATAGTTAAATATGGTTGCGGATACTGCAAAAGTAGTAGTTGATAGTGTGAAAGAAGCGTCGAACGGCGCCGGCTGGATAATGCATCACATACTCGATTCCCACGAGGTTAGCTTAGAACCTTTTGGTGTAATTCATTTACCTCAAATCCACTTGTTTGGTATTGATATTTCAATTACCAAGCATATTGTATTTGCGTGGATTGCTTTTGTGGTATTAGTGCCAATTTTAATTTATGTTGCAAAGGCTTACAAAAAATCTCTTGTGCCTAAAGGATTTGCCAATTTTGTTGAAGTCCTGATCGTTTTTGTGCGGGACGATATTGCTAAACAAGCAATTGGTGAGAACTACAGAAAATATGTCCCGTATTTGCTAACCGTATTTTTCTTCATCTTGACTTGTAATTTGCTTGGACTTGTGCCTTACGGAAATACTGCAACAAGTAACATTAATATTACAGCCACGCTTGCAACTTTTTCGTTTATTATTATTCAGGCAGGGGGGATGAAAAAGTACGGTATTTTCGGGTACTTCAAGGCTATGCTACCACACGGAATACCTTCCGTCCTTTTGCCCGTATTGTTTATTGTAGAGTTTTTAGGTTTGTTTACAAAACCTTTTGCGCTTGCAGTCAGGTTGTTTGCGAATATGATTGCCGGTCACACGGTGATTTTTTCTTTAATAGGTTTAATATTTATTTTCCACTCATATTTTATTGCACCTGTTTCTGTGGGTTTTGCTTTATTTATTGAATTATTGGAAATTTTAGTAGCTTTTATTCAAGCATATATTTTTACGGTTTTAACAGCCTTGTTTATCGGCATGGCTATGCATCTTGAACATTAATTAATTTAATTTATTTAAGGAGGAAATAAATGGAATGGTCAACAGCTTTTGCGTTATTAGCAGCAGGAATTGGCGCAGGATTAACCGTGATCGGCGGTGGATTGGGAATCGGAAAAATCGGTAGCTCCGCAATGGACGCAACCGGAAGACAGCCCGAAGCAACCAACGACATCCGTACTTCGATGATTATTGTTGCTGCGCTTATCGAAGGTATTGCGCTCTTCGGTTTGGTTATCTGTATTCTTTTGGCTCTTAAGTAATCGCAAAAGAGCATTAAAAAATTAAGGGAAAGTTATGTTGTTACTAAATAATCTGGCAATATTGGCTTTTTCCGGAGCCGAAGGAGGCAGCCCGCTCGAAATTAATCCGGGTGTAATCATTTGGACTACGGTTACTTTTCTGATATTGCTGTGGGTTTTGAAGAAAACCGCTTGGAAACCTATTGTTGATGCGCTTGACCAAAGGGAAGAAAGCATTAAAAACTCCCTTGAACAAGCCGAAATTGCCCGGCAGGAAGCGGAAAAACTAATTGCTGAAAATCAGGCTAATTTGGCAAAAGCCGAAGCCGAAGCTCAGCAAATTATTGCCCAGAGCAGGGAATATGCGGAAAACCTGAAAAATCAAATCATTCAGGAAAGTAAGGAAGAAGCCCGGAAAATGATTGACGACGCCGAGGCTGAAATCCAACGGAGGCAGAAGGAAGCATTCGCTAAATTAAAGAGCGAAGTTGCCGATATTGCGGTTGAAGCCGCCGAGAAAATTATTAAAGCCAATTTGGACAAAGAAAAACAAATTGAGCTGGTTAACAAACACATTGACGAAATTTCGAAGAATTAGGTATGAGTGATTTTAGCGTTGCTACAAGATACGCCAAAGCATTGTGGGAATTAGCCGAAGGCGAGAATTCCTTTGAACAGGTTGCAAGCGATGTGGATTTTACGCTTAACACGTTCAAGGATTCCAGAGAGCTTAGGAATGTAATCGCCAGTCCGATTATTTCACAAGAAAAAAAGCTTGAGATTCTCGATTCAATCTTTGGCGATAAGATTAGCTC
>JALWGH010000352.1:10224-19572 GCA_027013735.1 Melioribacteraceae bacterium | reverse complement strand
GTTGTAGCCAGTTGCCAAAATCCTTTTGTCTCTTACAAGTACACAGCCAACGTGCATCCGCGGGCAAGTCGCACGTTCGGAAACCAACATTGCAAGCTTCAGAAAATATTCGTCCCAACTCGGACGCACACGTTTTTTCTTATTTTTCTCTTCCATTTTTTACGATTCATTTTTATTTATTAAAGAACTACAAATTTACCAAAATAAAAGTAAATTTGTTTGGGATTTTGGTAATGGACTTAGCAAGTAGAGTAAACAGGCGGATCTAACGGAAAAAAGTTAAGTAAAAATAAAAAGGGCTCTTTACGAGCCCTAAAATCAAATCTATTTAATTGTAAGAAATTATTTTTTCGATTCTTTTTTCTCTGTGCCGGGCATTACACGTTTTTGGAAAACATTGTCAATCAAATTGTATTCCTTTGCTTCTTCCGCGGTCATAAAATAGTCGCGGTCGCAGTCTTTACGTATTTTTTCAATTGGTCTTTTTGTGTGCTTGGCGAGAATTTCGTAAAGAGTGTCGCGTGTTTTGACCATTTCGCGAGCGTGAATTTCGATGTCCGTGGTTTGTCCCTGCAAGCCGCCAACCCACGGTTGGTGAATCATTATTTTGGAATGGGGGAGAGCTGCGCGTTTCCCTTCAGCTCCGCCTGCTAACAAAATGGCGCCCATACTTGCAGCCAAGCCAACGCAAATAGTGGAAACATCGGCTTTAATGTATTGCATTGTGTCATAAATTGCCAAGCCTGCGGATACGCTCCCGCCGGGAGAGTTAATGTAAAGATAAATGTCCTTTTCCGGCGCTTCCGCTTCCAAAAACAGAAGTTGAGCAATTATTAACGAAGCCACGTGGTCGTCGATGGCAGTACCGAGGAAAATGATTCTTTCCCTTAAAAGGCGGGAAAAGATGTCCATTCCTCTTTCGCCTCTGCCCGTTTGCTCAATTACGTAAGGCACCAATTGATTAAAAATTTCCGGTTTCATTGTCTATTCCTTTATTTGTTTTCTTCTTTTTTAGCTTCTTTCTTTTCTGCTTCCGCTTTCTTTTTTTCTTCGCGCTTTTTTATTTCATCGGCGTCAATTTCCTTTGGAGGATTGTTCTCCTTCAGGAAATCAAGTACTTTCTTTTCAAGCATTTTTTCTTTCTGATTCGATTCTTTGTAGTATTTTACTAATTTATCTACGGAGATTCCTGTCCTCTGAGATTCTTCTTCAGCCATTTTTTTTAGGTCATCGTCCGTAACCTCAATGTTTTCGGCTTCGGCAATGGATTTTGAAATAATGTCCCACTTTACCTGCCATTCGGCTGTTGATCTCAAACTTTGTTTCAAAGCGTTCTTGTCAAGATTACCGTAGCCATCTTGTTTTGCGCGGTCTAATTCGTATTTTACTAAATTTTCGAGAACGTATTCTGTGTAATCTTTGGGTAATTCAACCGGATTGTTTTCTGAAATTTTTGAAAGAAGCGACTCTTCGTAAATTTTCTCAGACTCACGTTCAAAATACTTTTTGTATTCATTACGGAAATATTCCTTGAGTTCTTCAAGATTTTTGGCATTGTCGTTCGAAACTTTTTTACAAAGTTCTTCCGTCCATTCTGGGAAAACAAATTTCTCAATTTTTTTAATTACGGCTTTGTAATTTAGTTCGTATGTGTGAACATGGTCGCCGTGTTTTTGTTCGTGAATGTAATTGAATTCAAATTCGTCACCGACCTTTTTGCCTTTTGCTTTTTCTGCAATGTCGGTCTTAGCTTGTTCGTCGTTAAGATATATTACAACGTCTTTCTGTTTTTGAGCTTCCTCATTCACAGTGCCGTCTTTTTTTAGAAGCTGCAAATCAACTGTAATGCGGTAGTCTTCGTTTTCAATAGTTTCTGCTTCCTCAAAAGATGCTTCTTTTTTAAGAATTGATTTCAAATCCGCTTCGATGTCTTCTTCTTTTACTTTGAAAACAGGCTTTTCAATTTCAAGGTTTTTGTAATCCTTTGGTTCGATTTTCGGCATTACTTCGTAACGAATGGTAAAAGAGAGCGATTTCCCCTTGTCGTAATTCAAATCCATTAATTTGGGAGTGCTAATAGGTTTCAAATTTTCTTGTTTTACTATTTCCCAGAATTTATTGTTCGCAATATCTTCGCTCGCTTTGTATTCAATTGAATCGCCGTAGATTTTTTTAATCATTTGAAGGGGAACTTTACCTTTTCTGAAGCCGGGAAGAGCAATATTCTTTTTCTCTTTTAAGTAAGCCTCGTCAATGTTGTCTTTAATTTCTTCGTAATCTAATTTTACGGATACTTCGTGTTCGCTGTCTGAAATTACATTTACTTTTGATTCCAACTCAACCTCTGATTTTAATGTTAAACAATAAAAATGTGCGAGAGGGGGGACTCGAACCCCCACACCTTGCGGTACTAGATCCTAAGTCTAGCGCGTCTGCCAATTCCGCCACTCTCGCAAAAATACAAATTACAAAAATAAATTTAACAGGGTTAAAAAGCAAAGATTAGGACGGGGCTTCATTGCTGGTAGAATCTACCACCCTTGCTTATCCCCTAATCAGCGTGAATTTTATTTCTCTTTTTTTTAAATTGCAAAATTAATTTAAGAATTGTTATTTGGGAGGTTGGTGATGTATTCACGAAGAGAGTTTTTAAAAGGGGCTTTTATCGGAGGGATTTCATTAACGCTATTCAAAAAGGATGCTCTTGCAATAATATCAAAAGCAAGCAAAAACATCCCTAAAAATATTTCACCCGAAAAACTTTCCGCCAATGAAGATTTTTGGAATTCCGTACAATCAGCTTTCGAAGTTGACAGAACTTTTATTAACCTCAATAACGGCGGGGTTTCTCCTTCTCCTTCAATCGTGTTAAATAATCAAAAAGACTACATCGATTTCACAAACAGACTCCCTGCTTACAATTTGTGGAGATATTTGGAACCGAATGTTGAAACCGTACGGGCACGACTTGCCAAGAGTTTCGGCTGCCTCAAAAGCGAGGTGGCAATAACCAGAAATACAAGCGAGGCAATGGAGATTATTCAAAACGGCATCGACTTAAAACCCGGTGACGAGGTTTTAACTACTATTCAAGACTACCCTCGAATGCTTGCAACTTTCGACCAAAGAGCAAGACGAGAAGGGATAACCGTGAACAAAATCTCTTTCCCGGTTCCGTTGAAAAATTTTAATGTATTAGTAAACAGATTAGAAAAAGCAATTACGCCAAAGACTAAATTACTCTTAGTTTCACATGTGGTTTATCTTACGGGGCAGATTCTACCGGTTCGGGAAATAAGTCGCATGGCTCACGAAAAAGGTGTGCTTGTCCTTTGCGACGGCGCTCATTCATTTAATCATTTCCCATTTAAGCTAAAGGATCTGGAATGCGACTTTTTCGGAACGAGCTTGCACAAATGGACTCACGCTCCGGTTGGAACGGGCTTCCTTTACGTACGTAAAGGCCTGATAGAAAAAGTTTGGCCCTTAATGGGAGCGCCTAAAAAATTAGACAAAAGCATTAAGAAATTTGAACAAATAGGTACGCATCCCGCTGCTGCCCACAATGCCGTAGCGGAAGCTCTGGCATTTAATGAAAAATTAGGATTGGAAAGGAAAATAGCTCGATTGCGGTATTTGAATTTACGCTGGATTAACAGAGTAAAAAGTTACAAAAATGTTTCTTTTAGCGTAAATGTTGAAGATCCTTCCCAGTGGGGGGCGTTAGTTGGAGTTAATATCAAAGGGGTTGATGTTAGAAAGTTAGCGGACTATTTATTCAAAAGACACAAAATCCTTGTTCTACCAATTCGGCATAAAGCATTCCGGGGCATAAGAGTTTCGCCAAGCATTTACACTCAAATTTCGGAGATTGATTACTTTGCTGATGTGTTGGAAAAAGTTGTAAATAATGAAATAAAATCTGTTCTAAAATAAGGAGAGAATAAAGTGGGAGTAAGCATTAAAACTGTTTTAAGCTACTTAAAAAAACACAAGACAGGATTCTTAACTTTTCTTATTTATGCATACGGAGCTTTTATTAGTTACAACCATGGACCAATTAGTAAGTTTGTTACAAAGAAGAGGCACATTTTTAACGGCGTACACGAAATAAGGGATTTCTCAGTTGAATTATCTTTAATAGCTTTGTTCTTTTTGCTTCTGTATGTTACTTGGAGGTTTCAAAAAGGAAAAAGAAAGCTTGAAACTTTATTTTACTTTTTCCTTTTCAGTCTGCTTATGGTATTTATTTATTCGGTTTTAAGCCTGCATCCGGTTGAATTTGTTCATTTTTTGCATTATGCTTCCTTATCATTTTTGTTGGCTCTGGTTTGGGATAAAAACAGAAAGCGATTCCTGTTAGCTAAAATTATGGTTGCTCTTTTCCCCGTAGCTTTTCTTGACGAAGCCGCTTATCAATATTTTATCAATGTTCATCAAAAATACATGGATTTTGGAGACGCGTATTTCAATTTTGTAGGAGTAATTTTAGGCCTTTTGTTGTATTATTGTTTTGCGGAGCCTAAAAATGAATATGAAACAAAAAAGCCCATCTATCTTACGTTGAGTTTCAAAATTTATTTTGTTACTGTTTTCATTGTAACCGTTCTTTTTGCGGTTGGAATTTTTCAGATAACTCCGCCAAGGGATTTACCAGCTCCTTATTTAATAGATTCGCAACATTTCGTCATCTATATGGAAAGAATACCTTTGAAGGTAGGGCATTGGAACAAACATTTTATTCACGGTTATTATTATGCGCTTACGCCTCTTCAATTTTTACTCATTACACTCTTTACAGGCATACTATTTTCCACTTACGACCCTCGTTACAGGCAAAGATTAAAGGAGCTTTTTAAAATAAAAAAGGCGGAAATAAATCCGCCTTCTTAAAAAATCTTTTAATAATTTACTTCATTAAAATCATTTTTTTAGAGCTTGTCCATTCGGGAGTTATTAACTTGTAATAGTAAACCCCGCTTGAATATTTTGAAGCGTTAAAGTTTACTTTTGTAACCTTGTTCGGTTCAACAACCCCCTCGAAAATTGTTTCCAATTCTTGCCCGACGGCGTCGAAAATTTTCAATTGAACTTTTTCTCTTTTAGCCGTTGAAAACTTTATTTCAGTAGTAGGATTAAACGGATTCGGATAATTTTGAGAAAGGAAGTAACCTTTAGGAGCTTGGTCAATTGTAATGCTTCTGATTTGGCTGTAGGAAATTGCTCCGTCATTGTCAATTTGCCTCAAACGATAATAGTAAACCACATCCGTTTGACTTGAAACGTTATTATCTACAAACGAATATTTTTTAGGAGCATTTCGATTTCCTCCGCCTTCGACGAATCCGATTTTCTGCCACTTGTTTTTATTTTCATCGGAATTAATGTTAAAATTCTTTTCTGTCGAACTTTGTTTTTCAACTTCAAATCCGTAATTGTTAACTTCAGTTGCTGTTTCCCAGTTAAGAATAATAGCTCTTCCATTATACGAGACAGTAAAAGAAACTAATTCAACCGGCATTGCGTTTGCCTCTCCGCCGGTAATGTCGTAAAAATGGTCAACTGTACTTGTTATTTGATTAATCGAAGAATTAACTTTGCCGAGGGAAGCCTCGCTGCTGCTTGAAGAAGAATAGCTAATTGAGCCCGTTATTTGGTGACTCGAAGTATTAACTTTGCCAAGGGATGTCCAATTTCCTCCTTGATAATAGCCTCCGTAAATATCACTTTCTGTTCCAACAACATCTTCCGTTGCGTAAGTAGCTGTTACTGCCATATTTACATTGCTGATACCTGTGCCACTTATTGAATAGTATCTCTTTAGATAATTTGTAGAACTTGAATTGTTTGGATGTTTTTCGCGCATTGTTTGAATAAGAAAATGCGCGTTTGATGATGGTGTAGAAGAAGCATTAAAACGGATTGTAATAGGGGAATAATAATAAGTATTCCCGGAACTACTCTGTTCATAAGAACCTATTGGAAGAGATATCTCTCCGCTTGTACTTGTAACATACTGCTTAACAGAAGCATATCCTCCTCCTGCTCGAGATAGGATTAACATCCTTGTTTGTCCAAATGACCCTGTTACCTGTGCTCCGGGCATAAGATTTAAATCAATCCCTTTTCCCGTAAACAGATAAGAACCGTTAGAAATTTTCAATTCATGAGTTACGGTTATCGGATCCCAAATCTCAACATTCCCACCGTTGTTTACTAAATTGTACATAGTAAAACCTTTACCTGATAAATAATGGTAACCGCTTCCGTACAGGTCAATTGTTCCCGATGATGCATTTAGTGTCCCTCCTGAAAGATCCATACCGGAAACATGAAAAGTCGCGCCACTAGACAAAAAAAGGTTTCCGCCGGTATAAACCGAAGCACTACTTGCATACGCATCTCCGGTTACTGTAACACTATGAGAGATTTGAACATAACTGGAACTATTAGGAGCTGAACCCTGATCCCAGACATTAGGATCGTCGTAACTTCCGTTCTTTACGGTTTTAAATGTTTGGGAAAATAAATTGGTTGAAAGGAAAAAGAGTAGTAAAATAATAGTTCTCATTTTCTTACTCTTTTTTGTTCGTGATATACGAATTTAAGGAATCTTTTTATGATATGCAAGCATTTTTTTTCAGTATATTTATGATAATTTATTTCATTTTTTAATAAAATTGGCACAAAAGAGACTAAATATCGATTCGATTAAAGAGATATTTTCTAAGTTTAATTGCTTGAGACATTCAGCAATAATAATAACTATTGCAGCTTTTATTTTTGTTGTTTACTCCAATGCGCTTAACACCGGCTTTCAATTAGATGACCAATATGTAATCCTGAACAATAACCAAATTAAACATCTTGAAAATTATCTGGACATCCACAAACTGTTAAGTTTTAAGTTTTCCAGAATTATTCCTCAAATAACTTTTGCTTTAAACTACAAATACTCCAAATATAATGTGGAAGGGTACCACTTAGTAAATATTCTTATTCACATTGTAAATTCATTATTGGTGTATTTCATTTTACTTTCGTTATTCGATTTCAAAGTTGTAAGTGTGAAAAACATTTCTAAGCACAAGGAAATCATTTCCGCATTTTCGGCTCTTATTTTTGCCTTGCACCCGTTGCAAATTCAAGCAGTAACTTACATTACGCAACGGATGGCTTCTCTTGCCGCAATGTTTTATTTTCTTGCTACTTTTTTCTACATTAAAGTAAGACAAGTTAATTGTAAAAACCGTTTCTCAGTTAAAGCAATTTTATTTTACTTTGGCATTCTTTTGTCTTTCTATTTAGGAATACACTCAAAACAAAACATTGCCTCTTTACCCTTGGCTTTATTATTAGTTGAACTAATTTTTGTCCGGGACGGAAATAATAAAATCAAAAAGCGCTTTGTGTGGGTTTACGTTGTTTCAATTGTTATTTTAGCTTTTATTTACATCTTTTTAATCGGGATTCCTCATCAAAGAGAAGCTCCGACAAGCTACGTTTATTTTGCTACGCAATTGAGAGTTGTAGTTCTTTACATTTTCAAACTTTTCTTCCCTGTCAATCTGCAACTTTATTACAATTTTCCCTGGTCCCAGTCACTTTTTGGATTTAAAGAACTTTTCTCGCTTTTTATTATTCTGTTTGTTTTCTTGACGGCATATTTCCTCTACAAAAAATGTCGATTATTGACTTTCGGGATCGTTTGGTTTTTTGTCACGCTCTCAGTTGAATCTTCAATTTTCCCTCTTAAATTTGCAATTTTTGAGTACAGGGTTTACCCCGGAATGCTCGGCTTCGGAATATTTTTAACCACTGCGCTTTACTTTTTCCTTTACCCGAAATACTCGAAAAAGGTTTCTTATTTTTTGGCTTCTTTTGTTTTAATTTTAGCGCTAATTACCCATAGCGAAAACTTTAATTGGAAAGACGGAATTAGTTTGTGGAAAACAAATTTAAGACGTTCTCCTAATTATGCTTTGGTTGTTTCCAACGTCGGTACGTATTTCTTGGAGCAACACCGTTATGACAGCGCACTTGTTTATTTTAACAAAGCGATAAAAATTGACAGTACGTTTGAAATCCCTTATGTCCATAGAGGTGTAATCAATACGTTCAAAAGAAATTTTGCCGCCGCCATTAAAGATTTTAAAAAGGCTATTAAATTAAATAAAGAAGAAGCGCTTGCGTACAACAATCTTGGTTATGCGTATTTGCAACTTGGACAAAACAAAAAAGCCATAAAATATTTTTTGAAGGCAATAGAGCTTTCCCCAAAATATCAATACGCTTACAACAATCTTGCAATAGCATATATGCGTGTTCGTAATTACAAAGAGGCTTACAAAGCAATAAATAAAGCCATTAAGCTAAATCCCGAAAATGCCGACTACTACAATAATCGGGGCAATATTCATTTTTTGATTGAGGATTTCCATGCGGCAATAGCCAATTACAAAAAGGCTATCAGATTGAACCCAAAGCATTTTAAAGCGTTAAATAATCTTGGAATAGCTGAAAGGTTTTTGGGGCGGAACAAAGAAGCCATTATTAACGCAACAAAGGCTCTTAAAGTTAATCCGAAATACGCCGAAGCTTACGTAAACAGGGGATTAGCGGAATATAATTTGGGAAATTTCACAATGGCATTGAAAAATATTGATGTCGCGTTAGCTTTGGAGCCACAAAACCCGAATTACAGGTACATTAAAAACGGTATTATCAAGAATTTAAAAATAGCGAAGAAACTTTCTCCTGCTTCCGTGCAAAAACTTCATGATAAAATTAAGAGAAAAGACATTTTATTGAAACATTAAATACTCAGTCCGAATTTTTCTTATTTTTCGCAAGACGCGAGAAGTTAGGCTTCAATTAAAAATTAAGAACCTGCCTGCCGCCTGCCTGCCGCCTGCCTGCCGGTAGGCAGGGTAGGCAGGGTAGGCAGGGTAGGCAGGTTAAGATTTAAAATTTTTTGAAAAATCATTTGGAAATTTTTTGCAATTTCAATAAGTTTCGGTTCGATTTTTCGGGCAGATAGCTCAGTCGGTAGAGCAAAGGACTGAAAATCCTTGTGTCGGCGGTTCGATTCCGTCTCTGCCCACAGGAAAGCGGCGTAAAAGCCGCTTTTTTGGTTTTAAATTACTCAAGGTAAATAGTTGGGTAAGGTTTAATAAAGAACCCGCCGTCAACAAGTATTGCTGTACTGATATTATTTCTTGGAGAAAACGTTTTTCTTGCCATTTTTATTTCCCTCCTTTTAAAAACGAAAAGCCTCCGGTTAGATAAGCCCGCTATCAAAATTTGGATGCCTTTTAAAGCATCAATTGAGCTTATGTTGCCGGAGGC
>JALWGH010000352.1:0-10214 GCA_027013735.1 Melioribacteraceae bacterium | reverse complement strand
ATTCTAATTTAACACATTTGAAAAGAAAAAATCAAGCGAAAAAATATTATTTTATTCTTGCTAATTTTACCAAATAAAAAGCCTGAAGTTTCTTAATTTTTCTTATTTTAAAAATGGTAATAAATCAAGAAAGGAAAACAAATGGGTATTTCAACCGATGCAATTCATGCCGGACAGGAACCTGACGAATTAACAGGCGCAATGGCGGCCCCTATTTACCTTGCCAGCACTTTTGCACAAGAAGAGTTGGGAAAGAACAAAGGTTACGAATACGGACGTGTACAAAACCCGAACCGTAAAGCACTTGAAAAAAACATTGCAACTCTGGAGAAAGGGAAATACGGCATTGCCTTTTCTTCCGGTGTGGCGGCTATTCATTCGATCACATCTTTGTTGAATCCCGGTGACCACGTAATTTTAACAAAAGATATTTACGGCGGTACGTACCGGCTTTTCAATACTATTGCCAAAGAGAAAAATCTCGAGCTCACATGGATTGACCTCGGAAATTTTGAAAACGCCGAGAAAGCCTTGCGGACAAACACAAGAATGATTTACGTCGAAACCCCGTCCAATCCTTTGCTTAACTTAATTGATTTGAAAAAGACGACTGACTTTGCACGGGAGAACGATTTGATTTCAGTTGCCGACAACACTTTTATGACGCCTTATTTTCAAAACCCTTTGACATTCGGAATAGACGTTGTGCTACACAGCTCGTCAAAATATTTGGGCGGACACAGCGATTTAATTGGCGGTTTGGTTGTTACTAATAAGGAAGAAATTGAACAAAAAATCCGATTTGTTCAAAAAGCAGTGGGGGCTGTGCCTTCCCCGTTTGATTGTTGGCTTTTTCTCCGCTCGGTTAAAACGCTTGCCGTACGAATGGAAAGGCACAATTACAATGCCGGTAAAATTGCCTTGTATTTCAAAGAGAATTTCAAAAATTTTAAAGTTTACTACCCTGGCTTGCCTGAACATCCGGGATACGAGTTAGCAAAAAAGCAGATGAGAGGATTCGGTGGAGTCGTAAGCGTTGATTTCGGAAAAATGGAATTGGTGAATAATTTTATTAAAAAAGCTAAGTTGTTTAAGCTTGCCGAAAGTTTGGCGGGAGTTGAGAGTATGGTTAATCATTCCGCAACTATGTCCCACGCTTCGATGCCAAAGGAAGAAAGGGAAGCATTGGGAATTACGGATACACTGCTTCGGATTTCCGTCGGGATTGAGGATGTTGAAGATTTAATAGCAGACATTGAACAGTCGCTGGAATAAACGCTTAATTTATTAGTTATTTTACCCACTTTATTATTATTTTTAAATATTAATTAAACAAAAAAATAAAGAATTTTTAACAAAGCCGGAAATACTATGATTATTGGTATTCCCAAAGATTCACAGTTGGAAGAAAAGCGTGTTGCGCTTGTGCCTGCAGGGGTTCACAGCCTTGTGGAAGCAGGACACACCGTATTTATTGAAACAAACGCAGGCAAGTGCAGTAATTTTTCCGACGAAGAATACGAAAAGGTCGGTGCAAAGATAGTTTATTCGAAAGAAGAAGTTTTCCAAAGAGCGGAAATAATTGTTAAAATTTCGCATCTCAGTATTGAGGAAGCTGAACTGCTGCAGGAGAACCAGATTGTTTTATCCTCGCTCCATCTCGCCGTGGGCAGGAAAGAAATTCTCGACAAGCTGATTGAGAAGAAAGTAACTGCAATCAGTTACGAGTTAATTGAACGGGAAGACCATTTGCCCGTATTGCAATCGATGAGCGAAATTGCAGGACAGCTTGCCGTTCACGTGGGCGAGAGGTACCTTTGCAGCGATACGAAAGGCAGCCGAGGAATTTTAATGGGAGGAATTACAGGCGTAGCGCCTGCGGCTATTGTTATCTTAGGCGCCGGTGTTGTCGGCTTAAATGCAGCCCGTTCGGCTTTGGGTAGAGGAGCGCAGGTGATTGTTTTAGACAAAGATCTGCCCCGCCTGCAAAGAATTGAAAATTTACTCTCAAAGCAGATTACTACGGTTAAGGCAAATCCTTACACAATTGCAAGGGGAGTGAAATTTGCCGACATCCTGATTTGTGCCGTTCAGGTTAAAGGCGAAAAAACTCCTCACCTTGTAACCGAAGAAATGGTTAAAACGATGAAAAAAGGTGCGGTAATTGTGGATGTTTCCATCGACCAAGGCGGCTGTGTGGAAACAAGTTACCCGACTACCATTTCCGATCCTATTTTTATTAAGCACGACGTAATTCACTATTGCGTGCCAAATATGCCTGCAATGGTTTCGCGAACGGCTTCTTACGGCTTAACAAATGCTTCAATCGAGTACATTCTGAAAATTGCAAATAACGGATTAACCGAAGCTATCCTTGCAGATAAAGGATTTGCTCAGGGCATTTGTACTCACAACGGTTATTGTACAAACGAAACTATTGCCGAAACTTTTAATCTTGAATTTAGGCGGTTGCACTTTTTTTCGAACAATTAAAAAACAGAAATGACAAGCGAAGATATCAGAGTGGAAAGAACAATAAATCCGACGTGGCAGAAAAAATACAACGAAAAAGCCGTTTCGGCGGACGAAGCGGTGCGCGTTATTAAATCGGGGGACAACGTAATAATCCAGCCCGGTTGTGCGGCTCCTTTGGAGTTAATCCGTGCAATGGTTAGAAGAAAAGACGAACTTTACGACGTCAATATTTACCACATTTTAATTGTGGGGGATTTGCCTTACACGCAACCCGGAATGGAAAAGCATTTCAAGCACAAAGCGTTTTTCATCGGCGCAAATTCTCGAAAGGCGGTTAACGAAGGCAGGGCAGAGTTCATCCCTATTCCTCTTTCGGAAGTAACTTTACTTTTTAAGAAGGGAATAATTCAAGCGGACGTTGCATTGATTAACGTTTCCCCGCCGGACGAACACGGCTTTTGCAGTTACGGCATTGACGTGGGTAACATTAAAACTCCCGCCGAAAAAGCAAAAATAGTAATAGCGCAAATCAACAAAGAAATGCCCCGCGGTTTGGGCAACAGCTTTATTCACATTAACAAAATCGATTACATCGTCGAGCACACTGAGCCGTTAATGGAACTGCCACAGGTTGACCCGAACGCAACTCCGCAGCAGCTCGAAGTTTACGAAAAAATCGGGCTTTACGTTTCCGAAATGATTGAGGACGGCTCAACCCTCCAAATGGGCATTGGCGCAATTCCCGATGCGGTACTGAAAAATTTACACAATAAAAATGACTTGGGTATTCACACGGAAATGTTCTCCGACGGAATTGTTGACCTTGTTGAAGAAGGCGTTATTAACGGGGAAGCCAAGACTCTCCACCCGGGAAAAATTATTGCCGGCTTTGTCCTCGGGACTAAAAAATCTTTTAATTACATCGATAATAATCCTATCTTTGAATTTCATCCGCAGGAATATGTGAATAATCCGTTTATTATTGCGCAGAACAGAAAAATGGTTGCAATAAATTCCGCGATAGAAATTGATTTAACAGGTCAGGTTTGCGCCGATTCAATTGGCACAAAGTTTTACAGTGGAATTGGCGGACAGCTTGATTTTATTAGAGGAGCGGCGCATTCGGAGGGTGGAAAGCCCATTATTGCTTTGCCTTCAACAACTAAAGATTTGAAACATTCGAGAATTGTACCTACTCTCAAACCCGGAGCCGGAGTGGTTACAACACGTGGCGACGTTCACTACGTTGTTACCGAATACGGCGTGGCACATTTATTCGGTAAGTCAATACAGGAAAGGGCAAGGGCGTTAATCAATATTGCTCATCCGAAATTCCGGGACGAATTAACTGAATTTGCAAAACAAACTTACTACATTTAAAATGATTGCAGTTATTGGTGATGTTCACGGTTGTTATTACACATTAATTGGTTTGTACAAACGAATTAAAACAAAATATCCTTCAATCCCAATTTATTGCGTGGGCGATTTTGTTGACAGGGGGTTAAACAGTTATCAGGTGCTGAATTTTATTGAAAGCGAAAACATCAAATTCACTCCCGGGAACCACGATTATATGTTCTATTATTTTTTCCACAAGCCTTCTTCCATTTTTGCACGCTCCTGGGTCTTTAATGGAAACGAAACTACTCTTGCTTCTTACGAAGGACATCACGATGCGCTGGAAAGGCATTTCGACCTGCTAATGAAAGCTCCTCTCTTTTACGATTTGGACGATTGCTTTATTTCTCATGCAGGGGTTTCTTCTTATTACAAAAAACTTGTTGAGGGTGATTACATACAAAACAGAGAATTACTTTATCCTTTTATTAATGAAGACTTTGAGAAAGATTACGGCGTTTTGTGGAATAGAGACGAACTATTAAATTTAGGAAAGTTGCAAATCATCGGGCACACAAAACAACAGGAAATTGTTTACGTTGAGGAGTCGGATTCTCTCTACATCGACACCGGCGCATTTGTGGGAAATAAATTGAGTGCCGTGATTGTGGACAACAACGAAATTATCGATACCATTCAAGAACCTACCCACATTGACGACATATTAATATGACCGAATTTTTGCATTGAAAAAGTCTTTGTTATTATCTAATTTTGACCCGTGTTTTTAAACAAAATAAGGAGATAAGAATAGAAAAACTTTACGGTAATTTAAACTTAACATCGGATTGTATTGAAACACTTTTTTTCAATAGTAAAGAAGAAATTAAGAAGAAATAAAAATTTCTTCTTTTACATTTTAATAATCAGCAGCATTTTTTCCTGGGGGTTCAGGTCTTCTGCCGAATCACATTTTACAGGTAAAATCCGCAAGGCAACAACCATTAATTTCCCTGCAAAAGAAAAGGGAGGACGTTTCTTTTCGCAGGATACAACGGCAACGGATTCCACCGCGGCAGACACTTTGGATGAAATGTCCAAAGATTCCACCGCACGATTAAAGTATTTCCATTACCAACGGAAAGATTATTTTGTAGTGCCGTTCAACCCGAAAAAGAAATCAAGCTTTTTTGCTTATCCTTCGCAAAGATTTTTTCAGCGCAGCGTCCAGCTCGACTCCACAGGCAATTATGTAATAATCAAAGAAAAAATTGCAGGCGAGGAAACAAAGGAATTGCTCAAAATTCCTTTGGAGCAGTACATTAAAATGAGAATGAAAGCCGTGGTGCGCAACGACTGGGAAAAGTTAGCGTACAAATACGAATACAAGGAAAACCGTAACGATTTAAGCGCACTGCTTACGCAAATTACAAACATTGAAATTCCTCTGCCGAGCACTTCTCTGCTTTCCATCTTCGGTCCGCCGAAAATAAGTTTGAGGATTAACGGGGCGGTTAATATTCACGGCGCTTGGAGAAACGAAAAGACGGAAGGACTTACAGCTTCCCGGTTGGGCAACACCCGTAACGAGCCGGATTTCAAACAGGAAGTTCAAATTAACGTAAGCGGAACGATTGGCGACAAGTTGAAAATAGGCGCCGACTGGAACACGGAACGCACTTTTGAATACGAAAACCAATTGAAAATTAAATACACCGGCTACGATGACGAAATAGTCCAAAGTATCGAGGCGGGTAATGTTTCCCTGCAAACCGCTTCGCTTGTAGGAGGCAGCGACGCGCTCTTCGGAGTAAAAGCAAAATTTCAATTAGGACCTTTTTCCTTAACGGCTCTGGCTTCTCAAAAGAAGAGTGAGGTTAAAGAAGTCTCCGTCTCCGGCGGTTCGGAAAAGCAACCTTTTGAAATTCACGTTTACGAGTATTCCGAAAATCATTTTTTCGTTGACACAATTTACGCCAGCCGGAAGTACAACATTTTTAACCACATTTACGGCAACGCCGTGAAGGTAATCGGTGAGGTGGAAAGTTACAACAGGATTAAGGAGTTGGAAGTTTGGAAGTCAGCAACGGGTATTATTAATACTCAAAAGGAAAGAAAAGCCAATGCGTTTATTGACTTACCGGGCAGGCAATTTACAAAGGATTCTCCCGTTGCTTATCCGGATTCGTTCCGAGCCCCGATACAAGAGCCAGTTCCTGGCAAGAAGATAAACGGTAGGTTCGTTAAACTTACCGAAGGGCAGGATTACACTTACTATCCTTACGCGGGATTCATTACTTTCAATGTGCAAATTCAGCCGAAGGACGCAATTGGAATTGCTTACAGAATTGAAGGTCCACCGGGAGAAGAGGATGTTTACTACGGAGAGTTTCTTAACGAAGTACAGAACGACACGTCGAAAACGATTATTTTAAAATTAATTAAGCCGCCGGATTTGCAACCTTCTTACAAAGAAGCGTGGAAATTAATGTTGAAAAACATTTACCCCATTGGCGGTAGGGAAATAAACAAGGAAGGTTTCAAGTTCGACATCAAATACATTGTTGAAGGACAAGACCCTGTTGACAATATTAATGGAAAGAAACTTGTAACTATTTTCGGGCTGGACAAAACGGACGAGAGCGGTACGGGGACCCAACCCGACGGTGCTTTCGATTTCCAGCCGGGTAAAACAATTCTGCCGAAAACGGGTGAAATTGTTTTCCCTGTACTCGAACCTTTCGGCAGGGATTTACCCCAAGGAATAGACAAAGACCTTGCCTACACATCTGTTTACGACACACTGAAAACCTTTGCCCAACAGGACAAATCGAAGGACAAATTTATTCTCGAAGGCGAATATTCCGCTGCAAGTTCTTCTGTTTACAACATCGGTTTTAACGTGGTTGAAAATTCCGTGAAAGTTACGTTAAACGGCAGGGAACTGAAAGCCGGTGTGGACTACATTGTGGATTACAACGTGGGGCAGGTAACAATCAGGAACTCCGCCGCGCTTGTGCCGGGCGCTAATCTGAAAATAAGTTACGAACAAAACGATTTGTTCCAGCTTGCTTCCAAAACTCTTGTGGGTTTCCGCGGACTTTACGAATTTAATAAAAAAACTAAGTTGGGCTTTTCTTTCCTTAACTTAAACCAAGAAACTTTGAGCGACAAAGTGCGCATTGGCGAAGAGCCGATGAGTAACACAATAATGGGCGTGGATTTTAATTCCGCATTTGATTTGCCGTTTTTAACCAAGGGGTTAAATTACATTTTCTCAACTAAACAGATGTCCAGCTTTTCACTTAAGGGTGAGTTTGCTTACATTTCCCCCGACCCGAACACAAAGAAGAGTACAATCCGAAGCGACAATGGAGAATCGATTGCTTACATCGATGATTTTGAAGGTGCAAAAAGAATAATCCCGATTGGAATTTCTTACACCGGTTGGCACGATTTGAGTGTTCCCGACAATATGCCCTACTTGCAAAATCTCGACAAGCAAGAAGCAATGAGCTACAAAGCGAAAAGTTATTGGTACAACAGATTGCCCTCGGATGTTTACGTTACCGATATTTGGGGCAACAGAAAAAGCGTTGCAAGGGAAGACCGGCAGGTAACCGTGCTCGATTACGTCTTTAATCCTAAAAAGCGCGGCTCTTACAATATGAACCCGAAAATAAACGAAGACCCTAAAAAGAACTGGGGCGGAATAATGCGCCTCCTTTCTTCTACCGCAACAAATTTGATTGAGGAAAATATTAAGTTTATTGAGTTCTGGATGTTCGTTAGCGAAGCTCCGCCGAACGCTAAGATGTACATTGACCTCGGTGAAATAAGCGAGGACGTGATTCCCAACGGTGAGTTGGACACGGAGGACAAAAACAAGAACGACCTTGTGGACGAAGGTGAGGACACGGGTATTGATGGCTTAACCGATGCGCAGGAAAGAGCACGGGACACTCTCGGTTTGGGTCCCGACCCCGCAGGAGACGATTTTGCTTTTACCCTTTCAAACAATCCCGATTACACGAGAATTAACGGTACGGAAGGCAACGCAGCGTTGACAGACGCAGGACGTTTGCCGAACTCTGAAGACTTAAACCACAACTTCACGCTCGACAGGCTAAACAGTTATTTCCGTTACGAGATTCCGATAGACACTACAAAACGCAACCCGTTTATTGCCGGCGGAGGCGACGGAAAAGAATCTTGGTTTTTGGTACGTGTCCCGCTAAAAGATTTTGTTGAAAAAGTCGGTTCGCCCACGTTTAACCTTGTTGAGTACATCCGTTTTTGGATTGAAGGAGTTGACCAGCCTGTGCACATCCGCTTGGCGGAATTGAACCTTGTTGGTAACCAATGGCGCAAAGTACTCGTGCCCGGTAAAGTTGACGAGAACGACACCGTTTTAACCGTTTCCACAATTAACATCGAGGACAATCCGAACTACACTTCGCCTCCCGGAGTTTTCAGGGAAAGGGACAGAAGCAAGCCAGATCAGCAGGTTTACAAAAACGAACAAAGTTTGCAGCTCATTATTAAGGAAATGGAGCAGGGCGACAAGCGTGAAATAGTTAAATATCCTTACAAGGCAATTAACCTGTTTAATTACCACAAAATGAAATTGTTTGTTCACGGGGACACGCACGACACCGACCCGAATTCAATTTCTTACCACAGCGAGGAAACAGGTTACAACGCACAAGTTTATTTTCGCTTCGGTTCGGATTCGCTTAATTACTACGAGTACCGTCAGCCGGTTGAGCCGGGCTGGAGGGAAATCAGCATTGATTTTAAAGCGTTAACTTCCATTAAGCAGGCAAGGAGCCGGGCTGACACTGTTTTCCAAGTTGCCGTACCCGGCAAGGCGGGGCATTTTTACGGTGTGCGTGGTAATCCTACTTTGCGTAAAATCTCCTTCTTCAAGTTCGGAATTGAGAATTTACGCAAGAGCGTTACAATGCCGGACGAAGGAAGAATTTCCGGCGAGCTTTGGGTTAACGAACTTAGGCTTGTTGGCGCGGACGACACGCCCGGCTGGGCTTACACGGCTTCCGCATCTTTGAAACTTGCGGACTTAATGACAATAAACGCCCACGTTAGCCAAAGCGACCCGTTCTTCCACAAATTGAACGACAGATTCGGCAGCAAGGTGGACAAAAGAAGCTGGGGCGTTTCGGTGGATTTCGACCCGCTGAAATTAATACCGTTTAACCTGAAAGGCTCGAATTTAAGGGTAAATTATTCGCACACGGAAAGCATTGCCAATCCGCTTTACAAACCCGGGACGGACATTCAAGTGGAAGAAGCCGCCGAGCTTCAAAAGAAAGCGCTTGTGCGGGCGGGGATGTCGCAAGCCGATGCAACAAAAATTACCGACCAGTTTAAGTCCGATGTGCAAACCGTGAATGTGTCCGACACGTGGACGCTGACGAATTTAAGACTTAAACTTCCTTCGAAGGCGTGGTACGTTGAGGACATAATCAACAACCTTGTTTTCGGTTTCACGTTCAATAAAAAAATGAGTCGTAATCCGACGACACTCCTTAATTCCAATTGGGTTTGGAATGCGAACGCAAAATATTCTTTGAACTTCAGCCGGAACAATTTCTTTTACCCGGCTAACATTCCGATACTCGGACAAGTTTTGCAATTGTTCAAAGATTACCGCAACGTAAAAGTTTATTTTACGCCGCAAAGTTTCAACGTGGGCTTTTCGGCTAACAGGAAATACAATTACGTCCGCAGTCGTCCTACAGGTAATCAAAAGCAGGCTCCCGAAGCAAACATTCAAAGGGATTTTACCGCTAAAAGAAATTTCAATTTTGCTTGGAAATTTACCGAGGGCGGTTTTATTAACCTTGGCATTAATTACAAAGTTGACATTGCTTCTTCGCTTGCTTATTTGCTGTTGGACAATTACGGACGGGAGAAAACGGAAAAACAAATTTGGAGGGAAATTTTCTCGGGCGCTTTCTTTGGCAGGGATTACAGTTACAACCAGTCGTTAACGGTTCAAACAAAGCCAAAACTGCCCAGCTTGTGGAACCTCGACAGGTATTTCACAATTAATGCCGGCTATTCGGTTACTTACAATTGGACAAACAATTTTCAACAGGAAGACCTCGGACGTTCGGCAAGGTTCTCGAATCAAATTAACGGCGGATTGAGTTTGCGGTTAAAATCTTTAACCGAGCCGTTGTTCAAATCGTTAGGGTTTAGCTCCACTTCTTCTTTCAGCGGAAAAACAACCCGTGCTTCCTTTGAGCGTGGCAGAGGCAGAACCAGAGGCAGAGGCGTTACAAAAGCCGGCGGCAAAGAAGAACCTGCCGCGGAAAAGTCAAAGTCCGATTCCACCGTTGCCAGAACGCCGATTTACAAAAAAGCGCTTGCAT
>JALWGH010000351.1 GCA_027013735.1 Melioribacteraceae bacterium | reverse complement strand
CTTTTATTCGTAAGTTTGTTTTTTTTCTTTTCCTAATGTATTTTCTACTTTTTCTCCCTGTCTATTTGGCTTTGTGCTTTTATCTGTCTCTTTCAGATTCAATTCATTTTCGACATCTTTTGCATTTGCGTTGTTAATTTCTTGTTCGTTAGGCACAATCTTGTTTTCTTCAGTTTGCTGAAATTTAATCTCGCCTTCCGTTGATTTGAGAATCTCGTCAATATTTGCCGGACTTTCTGGCTTTGTAGTAACTTTAGAAATGTTGCCAAGTTTTGTTTCTCCAACCTTGCTTTGCTTCTCCTCAGTTGCAACTTCCTTTTTAATTGCAATATTTTTCTGACCTTCATTTTCTACTTCCGTCTTCAAATCACTTTGAAAATCCAAAGTACCCTTGGAAATCTTTTGTGCGTCCGTTGCCTTTGTTGCAATCTTCCCCACATCTTCGTTATTGCCACTAACCTTCTCATTTACAGGAGCATTTTTCTGTTTGCCGACGTTTGCAACAAGATTCGAAAAATCATTAATTACTTTTTCTCCGTTGCTATTTTCAACAAGTTCAATTTGAGGAGAATTGGCAATAGTTTTTAAGTCCTTGCTAAAACCGGTTGCCTCCTTAACTTCCTGAGGTTCAATGGTAATTAAAAACTCCTGCCCTAAAGATGACGAGCTTAATTTCATTTCCGAAGGCAATTTGTTCAATGCGCTTTCGGGATTATTGGCAATGTTTTCTTCTGTGTTTTCAGGATTTACAATTTCCAACTTCAACTTATTCCCGTCACCCAAGGGAATTAGTTTTATTTGGTTAGGATTAATTACGCCTGCAAAAATCTTGCTCAAGGCTCCCGCCTCTACGAGAATTTTCTTCTCTTCTTTTTTGTCCAGAATTTGCGGGTTGTTTTCCAAAACATTTTTAATGTTTTCAAGAAAATTTTGTAATTCGAAAGCCTTTCCGTCTTTGGATTCGGAATCCTTTAAAATTTCCTGAAACAATTTACCGACGGAACTTTCGTCAACGGCAATTTCGCCACCGTTGTCAATGGCAACAATATCCTTAAATACAAAATTCCCTTGAATTGATTTCGGAATTAAATCCGAAGCCATTGAAATACTTAACGAACTGATATTAAAAACTTGCTTTTCCATTTTAAAATCTCATTATCCTTGCTACTTGTTGAGGTTTTAAGGCGTTTAACACTACCGCGGCTTTTCTTTTACTCATTTTGGCTAATATTTTTTTAGCCACTGCGTCGGGGTAAGTCAGCAATACTTGAGCCGCCTTGTTAGGAGACATTGAGCCTAACAATTGAGCTGTTAAAGCAATCTCGTTATTGTCGATTTTATTTGAGGCAGGCGAGCTTGCGCGCGCCTTTTTCTCTTTTTTGGACATCGCCACAATGTATTTTTGTAGCGTTTCCAATTGTTTACGTATTTGCGCAAGACTGTCAATCAAAGCCGAGTCCTGCAGAACAACCTTCTTGACCGTGTCAACAATTACTTTGGGTCTCATTTTTTCTACGGCGCTTGTAACTTCAGGTTTTAATTTTCTCAATAAGTAAGCCTTGATGCTGTCCTTACTGATTTTTTTAACCTGTGGCACTTTAACAACAGTTTTAACACCAATCGGCGTAAAATCGAAAGTAAAAATGTTTCTGTAAATGCCATTCAAGTAAATAATAACTATTGTTACTACAATGAATGCGCCAATGTATGCCGGAATATTTGATAGTGAGTTTTTCATTATCTTCTCCTAATAAAACTTTGTACGGCAAATTCATTCATTGCTTTTTCGTCTTTTTTGTTCTCTTCCGCAAGGTAATTCTGAAAATATTTTTCTTTTAATTTTTCAATGATTTTCTTTTCCTTACTCATCTCTGAAATTTTCGCAATTAATTTTTCTCTCTGGTACATTAAAGTTTTCAACAACTCACGCTCACGCTTTTCTTTTTCAATCAAATAATTTTGGTAATTTTTCAAACTTCTTAATTCGGAGCTTCTCATATT
>JALWGH010000350.1 GCA_027013735.1 Melioribacteraceae bacterium | reverse complement strand
CCGTGGCTTAATGGGCTTGCGCAATAAAGTGCTTACGCTTACTTCGGGCGAAGGAATAATGCACCACAGGTTTTACCAGTACGAGTATTTTAAAGGCTCAATTACAAAAAGACAAACAGGCGTGCTTATTTCAATGCACGAAGGACAGGCGACTGCGTACGCAATCAATTCTCTTCAGGACAGGGGGAAGTTCTTTATTGACCCGGGTGAGGTTGTTTACCGCGGGCAAATTGTAGGCGAGCACAATAAGGAAAATGATATTGAGGTTCACGTGCAGCGCGGGAAAAAGTTGACAAATATGCGTGCCGCCGGCTCGGACAAGGCAGTCAAAATTACTCCTGCCGTTAAGATGACGCTCGAGGAGATTTTGGAATACATCCGCGAAGACGAGTTGGTGGAAGTAACCCCAAAATCCTTACGAATGAGAAAATATTACCTCGACCCTGTCGAAAGAAAAAGAATGACTTTAAAGAAGGAAAAAGTTAAGGTACGGGTTTAAAATCGGCAGTAAAATAAGAAAGAAGAAACGAGAAATAAGAAATGGTTAAACGTTAGACGCGAGAAGCTAAACGTAAGACGTCCGCCTTCGTCTGCGCTACGCTTGACTACGGCGCGACAGGTCCGCCTTCGTCCTCGCTTTGCTCGGGCTACGCCGCGACAAGCAAGACGCACTTTTCAGAGAACAGATAACAGTTGACAGAGACTTGAGACTCGTTACGTGAGACTTAAGACTTATTCAATTGAAAGTTGAAAATGGAAAGTGGAAAATTCAGTGAACAGATAACAGTGAATAGAGAAAAGTGATTTTTGCTCAATATTTTTGTTAATTCCATCCATGCATCCAATCATCCATGCATCCAAAAGCACTTGAGCAATCGCTCTAACGGGACTCTTGGATGATTGGAGTATTGGATTATTGGATGATTTTAACTTAAGTTGTTTCTCTTTGGCTAAGGCAACGTTTTATTAATCACTTCAACACGTAGGCTTGGCAAGCAAAAACACCAAAAAGTTTTGGCGTGATTTTTCCCACCGTTGGCGGGACAAGTGCAAGCATTTGGCAGGATAAGAAAAATCGTGACAAAACATTAAAAGTGAAAACAGGGAAGAAACTTTTGTTGCCAAATTTAAACTTCTCCCGTAAAAGAGAGTACCTTTTTATTTCCAATATGTTTGAAAATAGTTGAAACATTGATTTTTTTTGAATACTTTTATGTCAATGAATGAAAACACTAAATTAAAAAAGGAAATTCAATGAGTGTAGCGGCAGCAAAATTGAATTACCCGCACATAACTTTTAACCCCGAAATAGCAGGAGGGGCTGCTATTATTGAGGGTAGCAGGGTAACAGTCCGTACAATAGCGGGGTATTACCAGATGGGAATGAGTGTGGATGAAATTCTTGCTACGCTTTCTCATTTGACGGCTTCTCAGATTCATTCTGCTCTGGCTTACTATTTTGATCATCAGCAAGAAATTGATAAAGAGTTGGCTGAATATTCGGATGTTGAATACTGGAAAACACAAGTTAAGCAACATAAAGAACAAGAAACAGAGTGAGACGGTGTGAAAAAACTCAAGCTGTTCTTAGACGAAGATATTCACGCAAATTTAGGACCCATTCTTCGTAAAAGAGGTTTTGATGTGAAACACGCACAGGAATTATCTCGCAAAGGCAAATCAGATGTTGAACAGTTGAAGTTTGCAGTAGAAGAAAAAAGATGTTTGCTCACATTTAATATTAAGGATTTTGTTTTATTACACAATTATTATGTTAATGAAGGTATTGAACATTGGGGGATTATTGTTTCAAAACAATTACCAATTGGAGAAGTGCTGCGCAGATTGTTAAAAATATTACAAAGTTATTCGCAAGATTCAATGAAAAACAGATTACTCTTTTTATAATTGAAACAAAAATTTCTCCGGCTGCTGCAAATATTATTGACTGTTTCTCCATTATTCATTTAGCTGGCTCTAAATTTGAAGATAAAATTTTTTACCGGCTTGATTTTGGCAAATTATGATATTAATTTGCCAAAAAAAATGGTGCGATTATGTTAGCAACTTTAGATAAATTTGGCAGGATAATCATTCCCAAAAGAATTCGGAAAAACCTTGGAATAAATCCGGAAAGTACTTTAAATATTTCCGAGGATGGGAAAAGAATTGTAATTGAACCGGTAAGAAAAAAAGAACCGCTAATTGAGAAAGACGGAATATTGGTTTTTACCGGACAGCTTAAGGGAAAGATTCAAAATGTGGTTGAAGAAGAGAGAAAATTAAGAATGAAAAAAGTGTTAAAAAATGAGGGGTGATTTTGAAAATACTTTTTGACACTTCGGTATTAATTGCTTCTTTTGTTGAAGCTCACCCGAAGCACCAACCTGCGTTAAAATTTTTAACACAAGCAAAAAACAAAGAATTTGAATTATTTGTTTCGGCACACACAATTTTAGAAGTTTACAGTGTATTAACAAGCGCTCCGTTTGAACCTAAAATTTCTCCGGTTGTTGCCAGAAAGTTAATAGACAATAATATTAAACATATTGCCAAAATTGTTTACTTGTCGGATAAAGACTATTTCAGAATTCTTAATAAAATGTGTGAAGAAGAATTAATTGGAGGCATTGTTTACGATGCTATCATTGTGGAGTGTGCAATAAAATCCGGTACTGACGAAATTTTAACATTAAATCCTAAGGATTTTTCTCGTTTAACATTGAATACCTCGATTAAAATAGAATCTTTCTGAAAGTAAGTCGCACAATAAAGGTGACTCATCAATAGTAAAAAATGGATCTACTTTCAATTGTCCCCCAAACTAACTTTTGCACTAAAAGTTAAATAATCTTATATTTGCGGTTTAAAATAATTAACCCTGCTCCTTAAAAAAATATTTAAGGGGCCTTTTTAAAACAAAAGACCAAAGGGAGGAATGAATGAAAACGAATCACTACGAAAGCGTGGTTATTTTCAATGCGGCGTTGGAAGACGAACAAATTCAATCCGCAATTTCCCGTACCGAAGAAGCAATAAAAAGCAACGGCGGTACAATCACCGAAGTTGAAAACTGGGGCAGAAAAAGACTTGCCTACCAAATCCAAAAAAACAAGAGCGGTTACTACTACGTAATCCGTTACACGGCAATGCCGGAAAGCATTTCCAAAATTGAAAGATTTTTCTTTTTGGAAGAAGCTATTATTCGCTATCTGACGGTTAAGCTCGACAAAAAAGCAATTGAATACTACAAGAAAAAAGCCGCTCAAGCCGAAGAAAAAGCTCCTCAACCCGAAGCGCAAAAAGAATCCGATGATAAGGAAGAAGACAAACAATAGTTTTAATGATTAGTTGGAGGTAATGTTATGGCAGATTTAAAGATGCCGGAAGTTAATTGCGTCGTGATTGCGGGTAATTTAACTAAAGATCCGATTTTTCGTGAAACGGCAAATAAAACACCTGTTGTTAATTTTCACATTGCTGCTAATCGTCGTTACAAGGACAGCAACAACCAATGGCAGGAAGATGTGTGCTACGTAGGTGTTGTGGCTTGGAATAAACTTGCCGAAAGCTGCCGGAACAGGATTAAAAAAGGAAGCGCTGTGTTAGTTGACGGAGAACTTCAGAGCAGAACATTTAAATCCGATGACGACAAAGCAAGAACCGTTGTTGAGATTAAAGCAAAAAGAATTCAATTCTTAAATAAATACGGAAAAACCGAATCCGTTTGGGACGAGGAATCCGCCGTTGAAGAATCGACGGAAGAAAAAGCGGAAGTTGACGAAAGCTTAACCATTGAAGAAAGTTCCGATAACGGAAATTCCAACGAAGGAACGGATATTAGTTTTGAAGATAATTCCTTCGACAAGTTCCTTACGGACGAAGAATCCGATTTAATGAAAGATGATAATTAAAAATTGAGGATAAAAATGAAAACCAAAAGAGTAAGAAGAGTAATTAACGAGTACATCGATTACAAAGATGCAAAGTTGTTACAAAAATTTGTAACCGATCAGGGGAAAATAATTCCTCGCAGAATTACGGGACTAAGCGCCAAGCAGCACCGCGAGTTAGTCCGTGCAATTAAAAGAGCGCGTCAGCTCGCCATTATGCCCTATGTTTCTGAAGCTGTTAAGTAATTAGGAGAAGGTTATGAAAGTAATATTAAAAAAGAATTTCGACAAATTAGGAAACGTCGGAGAGATAGTTGAAGTTAAGGACGGCTACGCAAGGAACTTTTTGATTCCGCGTGATATTGCTTATCCCGCAACAAAAGGAAACATCAGAGCGCTGGAAGAAGAAAAAATTCAGAAAGCGCGTAAAGAAGCAAAGGCGCTTGAAGAAGCGCGTACTTTTGCCGAAGAACTTTCCAAAGTTTCCATTACTATTCCCGTTAAAGTCGGCGAGGAAGACAAAATCTTCGGCGCGGTTACCACTCAGATGATTGCCGATGCCTTGAAGGAAAAAGGTTACGAAGTGGATAAGAAGAAAATCGAAATTACCGAACCGATTAAAGCGCTCGGTATTTACGAAGTTAAAGTAAAAGTCCACCACGCAGTTGACACTACGGTTAAAACTTGGGTGGTAAGAGAATAGAATTAAAGGAAGGACGTCCCGCTTGAGGACGTTTCTTTTTTAAACGATTTTACTAATTAAAAGTAGAAAAGATAATGAAAGAATTAAGATTTCGTCTGATTTTGATTACTGCATTTGTTGCCTTGAGTATTTACTTACTCTGGCCGACGTATCAGGACTATCAAAATAATCAACAAGTACAGCAATATCTTGAACACGTTAAGGACAGCCTTAAGGTTGCCAATCCTACTCTTGCCCCGGCTAAAGTGGACAGTATCCTTGTTGCCAAGGAAGACAGCATTCATTCCAACAACAAGGAATTCCAGAAAGCAAGGGAAAAGAGAATAAAACTCGGTCTTGACCTCCAAGGCGGTATGTACCTTGTGCTGGAAGTTAATACCGGAAAACTTCTTGAAAAGCTGGCTAAAGACCCCGATGCTACTTTCAAACAAATAATGAAAGAAGCCAATCAGGAAGCAAAACTTTCCGACGAAGACCTTGTTACAATTGTTGTGCGCAAGTTAAAAGAGCGCGGAATTCGTTTGAGCAGGTATTTCGGCTCAATCCGCCAGAGCGATAATGAGATTATTGACAAACTACGCCAGCAGGAAAAAGACGCTGTTACGCGTGCGATTGAAATTATCCGTAACCGCGTTGACCAATACGGCGTTTCCGAACCCAGCATTCAACAGCAGGGTTCACGCAGGATTGTAGTTGAGCTGCCGGGCGTTTCCAAAGAAGAAGAAGCCAAAAGACTTTTGCAGGGCAGGGCGCTGTTGGAATTCAAATTGGTTAAGGATGCCGATTTTGCAATTCCGATTATGAATAAAATCGATCAGGTTTTAGCTAAGACTCTTAGTAAGGATACTACGGCTGTGGACACGGCAAAAACCGACTCGACACAGCAAATGACGAAAGAAGAATTTGCAAAGAAACATCCGTTTTACGCTGTGGCTGTGGTGAATCCGCAAAGTCCTTACCCCGATGCTTTTGTTAAAGCCGAAGACCGCGCCAAGGTGATGAAGTATTTGAACATGCCCGCAGTTAAAAATGTAATTCCAGATAATGTTCAGTTTTTGTTTTCTGCAAAACCTGTTGTTACGCAAAACGGCGTTCAGTATTACAAACTTTACATGCTTAACAAAAAGGCTGAACTAACGGGCGGGGTTATTACCGACGCGCGGGCAAATATTGACCCGCAGACAACAGCCCCCATTGTTAATATGACAATGAACTCCGAAGGCGCACGCGAATGGGCGAGAATTACCGGCGCAAACATTAAAAAGAGATGCGCAATTGTTCTTGACGGACTCGTTTACTCGGCTCCGGTAATTCAAAGCAAAATTCCTTCCGGACGTTCGCAGATTTCCGGCATCGGGAATATGGACGAAGCCAAACTGCTCGAAATCGTTTTGAAAGCCGGTGCACTTCCGGCTCCGGTTGATATTATTGAAGAAAGAACGGTTGGTCCTTCGCTTGGACAAGATTCAATTTCCAAAGGATTTAATTCCACAATTATCGGATTCCTTATTGTTGCAATCTTTATGGTTCTCTACTACCGCCGTTCGGGCGTTGTAGCAG
>JALWGH010000349.1 GCA_027013735.1 Melioribacteraceae bacterium | reverse complement strand
AAAAATATAATAAAAAAAAAAATAAAAAAAAAAAAATAAAATAAAAAAAAAAAAAAAAATAAAAAAAATCACCCTTTTAATTTTTATTTTTCTTATGACGTTTGAAAACAACGCTCAAACAATTAAGCCCGACAACAGACTTTACTTAAACAATCCGCTTTACAGGCGATATGTAGAGCTTTTTAAAATGTCCAAAACAAAACACGCAGATGTTGTGATGTTGGGAGACTCCCGAACCGACGGAGCGGAATGGAGCGATTTGTTAGGTCTAAACACGGTTGTAAAACGCAGCATCCCCGGCGATGTTTTAGACGGTTTCCTAAACAGAATGAAATACGTTTACAATCTGCATCCGAAGGTTTGTTTTGTACAAGGAGGCGTAAACGATATTTTTAATTGGGTGCCTGAAGAAGAAATTTTTCGCAAATATGTCAAGGTAATTGAAGGATTAAAAGCGCACGGCATTATTCCCGTTATTCAATCCACTGTTTGCGTTAGCCCAATCTGGGGCAAGGAGTGGTTAAAACAACACCGCCCGGACTTAAAGCCAAGGGATGTTAACAAAGAGAGAAACATCGCGATTAAAAGATTAAACAAAATGCTGAAAAAATACGCCAAGGAACATAATATTATTTACATTGATTTAACTAAAAAGTTTTGCCGTAATGGCTTTTTAATGTCGTCCCTCACTTGGGATGGCGCTCATTACAAATCCAAAGGCTACAAGCTGTGGGCTGAGGAAGTAATGAAAGTTTTAAAAAAATTAAGAATTAAATAAAAAGGAATTTGTTATGGAAAAAAACAAAATTAACGAGCCGTTAAAAATCATTACGCTCACAATAATCTTTGCTTTGTTGCTCTCGTTATTGCCGAAAGACCTCGAAGTGTTCGGAATAAAATTAAAGCACGTGGACATAATTTCCGACTTAAAAGTAACTTCCACGAAGGAAGACAAAACAGAGGAAAAAATTGACTCCGAATACGAGGACTACCTTAAAGAATACGAACAAATGTTAAAGGAAGAAAGCGATTCTACTAAAACAAAAGACAGCCAAAAACAATCGCTGGTTAATTTCAAACACAATTACTTGGCTGCGGGATTTTTTAATTTTTCTTCAACCGCAAACGTTAATTACGGCAACCGCGGTCCTCAAACAAAACTGCAAAAGATTATCGGCAATATTAACGAAATGCAGAAATTTTACAGCGCTCTCGACAATGCAAGTAATTCCGTTGTCCGAATTGCCCACTTCGGAGATTCCGGTATTGAAGGCGATTTGATTTCCGCAGATATTCGTGAAGAGCTGCAAAAAAAATACGGCGGAAGAGGCGTGGGCTGGATGTCGATGACGAGGAAAGACATTACCTTTAGAATCAGCACAAAACAAACTTTCTCGGACAATTGGCAGATGTACAGCATTTACACAAACAATCCGCATGGGTATTCATTCGGTATCAGCGGGGAAATTTTTATTCCGAACGGGACGTGCTGGTCACAGTACGAAGCAACAAGATTCTACAGGCATTCCGCCCCTTACAAATTAGTAAGAATTTTTTACAGCGATGTAAAATCAGGCGAAATTCAGTACCAATTGGGACTGAGGAAAACAGGCTCGATAAGATTGAAAAGAGGAAGCGGCATTCAGGAATCCGTTGTCAAATCCAGACGTGCCGTAAGAAAGGTAAAAATTACCGTTCCTGCCAGCACAAGCGCTTACTTTTACGGCGTAAGTCTCGAAAACGGCAATGGCGTTTATCTCGACAATTTCCCGCTAAGAGGTAATTCCGGCGTTGACATTAAACAAATTCCCGTAAGAACATTGAAAGACTTCGGGAAATATTTGAATTACAAATTGATTATTCTTGAGTTCGGCTTAAACGCTCTCCCGATTATTAAAAGAAATTACGAGTGGTATGTGCGGGAAATGGTTACGGTGGTTAACCATTTGAAAGAAGCGTTTCCGAAGGCTGCAATTTTAATGATTGGCGCTCAAGATAAGAGCG
>JALWGH010000348.1:1078-2009 GCA_027013735.1 Melioribacteraceae bacterium | reverse complement strand
CATCCCGTTGTGAGAGCTGTGGGGGAGCAAAACAACAAACCCCATTTGACAGAAACCGGTTCACCGGTTTTCCACCCCGAGAAACATTATTCAGTCAACGGGCTTGAAAAAGAAAAGATACTTTCTAACTTTAGCCACATTCTTTATTAACTTCTTGTTATTTTTTGTTGAATATCGTAAATTTTAATTTATTAAGAAATAAAATACTTATTTAAATGGCTGAAGATTCAAAACTCCAATTTATTTTTTTTAAGATAAGCGGGCAAAGTTTTGCTCTCCCTTTAGACAATGTTGAAAGAGTTTTGCCAATGTTGGAAATCTCCTTTTTGGAAAATGTTTCCCCGAAAATTTTGGGGATAATTAATGTTAAAGAAGAACTCATTCCCATTGTTGATTTTGCCGGAATATTTAAAATCTCCGATTTTAATGTTTCTCTTGAAAGCAGAATAATTGTTGTTAAAACCTCCAAGTACAAAGCGGGTTTTATTGTTGACGAAGTGGAAGGTTACAGGGAATTACCGGAAAATTACGTAACCGGTTCGCAGGAATTATGGCCCGGATTAGAAAATGTTAAAGGAGTTGTAAGGTTGGAAGAAGGAGGCGCTGCCGTAATACGTGATGTGGAGGGAATGCTTTCTCTTAAAGAGGTAGAAAAATTCAACAAGGCTATTTCCAACTTTGCAAAAAATGCTTAGCGAAAAAGATTTTCATATTGTTTCGAGCTTTGTTAAGAAGAAATTCGGAATTCTATTAGACGACCCCCGAAATAAAAACGTTTCGCATATACTCAATCAATTAATCCTGGGTAATAAAGGAATTACGCTCCAGACATTAATTAAAAAATTTGAAAGGGACGAACTTTCGGCGGAGGAAGAGGAAAAATTAGTTGAAGAACTTACAATTGGAGAAACCTACTTTTTCCGTGAAGAAA
>JALWGH010000348.1:0-1068 GCA_027013735.1 Melioribacteraceae bacterium | reverse complement strand
ACCCGAATTAATTTTCAAAAATGAGAAAATTAGAATTTGGAGCGCTGCTTGTTCGAGCGGGGAAGAGCCCTACTCTATTGCCATTCTGATTAAAGAAAAACTAAATTTAGAGTTAAACAATAAGATTGAAATTTGGGGAACTGATATTAATAAAAGTTTTATTGAAAAAGCAAAACGTGGTGAATACAGGGAGTGGTCTTTCAGAAATTGCCCGCCGGAGATTAAAAATAAGTATTTTGTTAAAACAGGAAAGGGCACTTATTTGTTGAGTCCGCAAATAAAGAATGCTGTTAATTTTAAAGTTTTAAATCTTGTTGAAGAAAACTTTCCCCAGCCGTTTAATATTCCCGATTATTTTGATGTTGTGCTGTTGAGAAATGTACTCATTTATTTTCCGGTGGAAATAATAAAAAAAATTTTGGACAAATTTTACTCTTTGATTACTCCCAATGGGTTTTTAATTACGGGGGTTACGGAAATAGCCTTTCAGAGCAATAAGAAATTTGTTCCCGTCTATTTTGACGGGATCAAGGTTTTCCAAAAAACAAAAAAGCATGAAATTAAATTACCTGAGGCTGAAAGGTTTACTGAAAAATTGGTTCGTGAGGCGAAAAGAAATTTCCCCGGCAGAAAGAGAGTGAGGGATTTTTCCGAAAGAAGAGATGCAGGGCGTAATGAAAACCGGTCTATTATGGTGCTTCCCACTAAAAAAGCAAGCGAGGGAAAAGAAATTTCATTCGGTGAAGTAAATAAATACTTTGTTGAAAAAGAATATGGCAAAGTATTGAAGAGCGCCGAGCCTTTATTTGAAAAATTAAAAGGTAACAAAAAATTAACAGAGGAAAATGTTAAAGTACTTTTCCTTGCTTGCAAGGCACTTGCCGGCTTGGGGCGCGTGGACGAAGCAATCGGGCTTTGCAACACCTTAACCGAACACTACAAATTGAATGAGGAAATTTACTATTTTGTCTCGGTGTTGTTAAACGAAAAGGGCAAAACTCAGGAAGCTTTGGAAAATTTGAACAGGGCTCTTTCCCTAAATCCTAATCTTGCAATCGCCAATTCTTT
>JALWGH010000347.1 GCA_027013735.1 Melioribacteraceae bacterium | reverse complement strand
ATTGTGGAGTGTGCAATAAAATCCGGTGCTGACGAAATTCTAACATTAAATCCTAAGGATTTTTCTCGTTTAACATTGAATACCTCGATTAAAATAGAATCTTTCTGAAAGTAAGTCGCACAATAAAGGTGACTCATCAATAGGGTACAAGTTTAAATTTGGTGGCAAAAAATATACGCTTCAATTATTTTAAAAAGTATTCTCCTTTTTTCCTCGGAACTCTCCCCCTGTTCAAACCAAGCTGAAAATTCCGGCGCAGCAGAATCCCCCTCTCTTCGTAAGAGAGGGGGAAAAAGGGGGTGAGTTGTTGGAAAATCCAACCTTAGTGCATTATTTCCCCTTTTTTGGCTTTTGTCTAATCTTTCCAAAAATCATTAGATTTTTAAGGCTCTAATGACTTTTGGGGTTAAAACTTTGTGCCTTCCCTAACTATATTTTCAGTAAAGTTCTTTAATTCACCTCATTATTTTATGTGGCATTTTCTAACCTCAAACTTTTGCCACCGATTTTAAAACTGTACCATCGTTTTGCCACCAAATTTAAACTTATACCAATTTGTGAGCATCCGTTTCGTTGAAAGACTGCTTAATTTTTGGTATATTACTTTGTTAAATCTGATTAATATAAGGGGTTAAGTTTTATGGACTTCAAGGTAAACAGTAAAGAATTTGAGAAGCTACTTTCAAAGATTTATCCGGCTATTCCCACAAAAACGCCGATGCCTCTTCTTGAGTATTTTTACTTCGAATTAAGCGAAGGAAAACTTACCGTTTACGGTACGGATCTCGAAATTTCCCTTAAGGCTTCCATTTCCGTTCCTTCGGAAGGGAACTTTAAAGGATTGATACAGGCAAAGAGGCTTTACGAACTTGTACGTTCTTTCAAAGACACAACGATTTACTTTCAGATAGAATACGACCACACGCTTTATCTTTCCACGGACAAAGGTAAATACAAACTTGTTTACCTTGACACCGATGACTACCCCGAAATTCCTTCCTTCCCGAATGTTAATACCGAAGAAGAAATTAATGAAGTAATAATAAACGGCGAGGAACTAAAGTATTCTTTTGACAAAGCATTGTTTGCAATTAGTAAGGAAGATATTCGTCCTGCAATGATGGGAATGCTTTTTGAGTTTGTTCCCGAAGGTCTGCGATTTGTTACAACGGACGGACACAGGCTTGTTAATATTTTAAATAAAAACGTTAACCACAACATTGAAGAAAAATACGTTGTTCCCGAAAGAGCAATTTCCGTTCTTTCAAAACTGTTGGATGAGAAAGACGTTAAAATTTATTTCGACAAAAATCACGTTTCCTTTAAGTTAAGCGACATTGAACTTATCAGCCGTTTAATAGGTTACAAATACCCTGATTACGAAAACGTGATTCCACTTGAAAACGAGTATTACCTGAAAGTCAACAGGGAAGAGTTGACAGACGCGATAAAGAGAATGTTGTTGTTTTCCGTTACGGGAACGAGGAAAATTAAATTTTCCTTAATGAAAGAAAGTTTTGAAATCTCCGCCGAGGATGTTGACACGGGAGCTACGGCAAACGAAACTCTTCCGTGTGAATTTAACGGAGAGCCTATGGATATTGGGTTAAACGCCGCTTTCCTTTTGGAAGTGTTAACTCACCTTTCTCCCGAAGAGGAAGTGATGTTTAAAATAAATTCACCGACGAAAGCAATAATTATTGTGCCGGTGAAAGGAAAAGAAAATTACGATTTGTTAATGCTGGTAATGCCTGTACGTTTGAATACTTAGAAATGTTTTTAAGGAATTTACAACTTACTAATTTCAGGCTGCACAAAAATAGTTCTTTGAAGTTTTCTGAAAATTTGAATTTTATTGTAGGAGGAAATGGTCAGGGAAAAACTTCCCTTTTGGAAGCAATTTATTACCTGACGACAACTAAAAATCTCCTTGGCTTGAGCGACACCGATGCAATTAATTTTGAAGAAAATTATTTCGAAATAAACGGTCTCTTTGAGGATTTAAGCAAAAACGAAGTAAGAATTTTCTGCTCGAAAGAAATACCGAGAAAGAAAATTTTCTTAAATCAAAAACCGGTTGGCAAGTCTGCCGAATTAATTGGTAAATTTCCGGTTGTTACTTTAACTCAAGCGGACCATTACATTACGTTCGGAGCTCCTGCGGAAAGGAGAAAATTTACCGATGCGGTTATTTCCCAAGCAAGCGGAACTTACTTGAACATCCTCCTTGAATACAACAAAATCCTTCGTCAAAGGTCTTCTTTATTAAGCAGAATAAGAGAAAATTTTGACAAGAGTTTGTTAGACGAACTTGACGCTTGGAGCGAATCTTTGATTAAGATTGGGACACAACTTGTTGAACACAGACTAAAGTTTATTGAGGAGTTTAACGGTTACTTGAAGAGTTCTTTTTACAGAATAATGAAAGATGAGGAAATTCCGGAAATTGAATATTCCTTTTACGGAGAGAAAATTTCCGAAAAGGTTGAAAATAAATTTACTTCGCTTTTGAAAGAGAAAAGGGAAGAAGAAATCCGAAGAGCATCTAATCTTGTTGGTCCTCACAGAGACGATTTTATTTTTAAGATTAACAATCTCGAGCTTAAGAAATTCGGTTCTCAAGGTCAACACAAAACATTTCAACTTGCTTTAAGATTCGCTCAATTTTTTTACTTAAAGAACAAACTTTCGCGAACGCCTGTTTTTTTAATGGACGATGTTTTTGGCGAGCTTGATTCTTTCCGTGCAAATAAAATTAGCGAATACTTAAAGGAAATAGGACAAGCATTTATTACAATGACAGATTTTACAAATTACTCCGATTTGGTTGACAAGGAAAAAGATTTGTTGATTAATGTTAGCAACGGAGTTTGCAGTTATGTCTAAAATAAAATCGGTTGGCGAAGTTTTAGGTGAGGCAAAGGAGTTCGAAAAAATCAGAACTACCGTAAGGAATTATTCGGTTGTAAAAGATTTTAAAAAGATTTTTCCAGAGTTTAAAAAAGTTGTAAAGCCCAAAAAAGTTCAGTCGAAAACTCTTTTTTTACGGGTTGAAGATTCGGTTTGGAGAAACGAATTAAACATTAATAAAAGAAAAATAGTAGAAAAAATTAACGAACATTACGGACAGGAAATAATAAATAACATTAGATTTATTTAAGAATTAGAATAGGTGAAAAATTGACCAAAGAACAAGCGCAAAAGAATTACACTGCTAAAAATATTAACGTGCTGAAAGGTCTTGAGGCTGTAAGGAAAAGACCGGCAATGTACATTGGAGACGTAAGCTCGCGCGGTTTGCACCATCTTGTTAACGAAGTTGTTGACAACTCAATCGACGAGGCTCTTGCCGGTTACAATGAAAAAATATTTGTTACGATAAATAAAGACGGCAGCGTTACCGTCGAAGACAAAGGGCGCGGAATTCCCGTAGATATTCACCCCGTTGAAAAACGCTCCGCACTCGAAGTTGTAATGACGGTTTTACACGCAGGCGGAAAGTTTGACAAAAGCTCCTACAAAGTTTCCGGCGGACTCCACGGCGTTGGTGTTTCCGTGGTGAACGCTTTGTCCGAGTGGTGTAAAGTGGAAGTTAAAAGGGAAGGCAAGAGATATTTTCAGGAATACAAAAAAGGAATGCCCGTTGCGCCGGTTAAAGAAATCGGAAAGGTTAGCCAGAACGACACGGGCACAAAAGTTACTTTCAAACCCGATCCCGAAATTTTCAGAACAACTGAATTTAAGTTCAACATCCTTGCCGAAAGGATGCGCGAGTTGGCGTATTTAAATAAGAACGTAACCATTAAAATTAAAGACGAACGGGACGGCAGGGAAGAAACCTACCATTACAAAGGCGGAATAATCGAATTTGTAAAATACCTCGATGAAAAAAGAACACCTCTCCATAAGCCTATTTACATTGAAGGCGAAAAAGAAAACACACCCGTGGAAATTGCTTTCGAATACACTGACAATTATTCGGACAATATTCACTCTTACGTGAACAACATTAACACAATTGAAGGCGGAACGCACCTTGTCGGTTTTAAGACCGCTCTTACGAGAACATTCAACAACTATGCGGCTAAGAACAACCTAATCAAGGAAACGAAAAAAGGAAAAATCACTCTTACGGGAGACGATTTCAGGGAAGGCTTAACGGCTGTTATTTCCGTGAAAGTAATGGAACCCCAGTTTGAGGGACAAACCAAAACAAAACTCGGTAACAGCGAAGTTAAATCCGTTGTGGAAACAATTGTCGGCGAAAAACTAAACGACTACTTGGAAGAACATCCTTCCGTTGCAAAGAAAATAATTGACAAATGTATGCGCGCTGCAGAAGCACGTGAAGCGGCAAGAAAAGCACGCGATTTAATAAGAAGAAAAAACGCTCTCGACACATTACACTTGCCCGGTAAATTGGCAGATTGCTCAATAACCGACCCTGAGCATTGTGAAATTTACCTTGTTGAGGGAGATTCCGCAGGCGGTTCAGCCAAGCAGGGCAGGGACAGGCGCTTTCAGGCCATTCTCCCGCTTCGGGGAAAAATTCTTAACGTGGAAAAATCCAAGCTGAATAAAATTCTCGAAAACAACGAGGTTCAGGCAATTATTTCTGCAATCGGCGCGGGAATAGGCGACGACTTCGACCCGTCGAAAGCCCGCTACGGCAAAATAATAATAATGACCGATGCCGACGTGGACGGCAGCCACATCAGAACTTTGTTGCTGACTTTCTTTTACCGCTACATGAAAGATTTGATTGCGGAAGGAAAGGTTTACATTGCCCAGCCGCCTCTTTACAAAATCAAAAAAGGCAAGGAAGAATTCTACGCCTTTGACGACGAGGAAAGGGACAGAATATTGAAAAGATTTAAAACCAACGGAGACACCTCCGAAGACGGAACCCCGAAAGGAGTTACAATTTCCCGCTACAAAGGTTTGGGTGAAATGAATCCCGAACAACTTTGGGAAACCACAATGAATCCCGAAACGAGAACGATTTTGCAAGTTACGCTTGAAGGAATTGAAACCGAAAAAACGTTTCAAACCTTAATGGGCGACGACGTTCAACCGCGTAGGGAATGGATTGAAGAAAATGCCAAATACGCAAATCTTGATGTTTAATTAAACGATTGAAATTGAAGGATAAATATGACTACGTTTTTTGAAAAAGTAATACCTGTTTCTTTAGAAGATGAAATGAAATCCTCTTACATCGATTACGCAATGTCCGTAATCGTAGCAAGAGCTTTGCCTGATGTTAGGGACGGCTTAAAGCCAGTTCACCGCAGAGTGCTTTACGGAATGCACGAAATGGGCGTTAGCTGGAACAAGCCGTTTAAGAAATCCGCAAGAATAGTCGGTGAAGTTTTAGGTAAGTACCACCCCCACGGCGACAGCGCCGTTTACGACACAATGGTTAGAATGGTGCAGGATTTTTCGCTCCGCTACCCGCTTGTTGACGGGCAGGGAAACTTCGGCTCGGTCGATGGAGACTCCCCCGCGGCAATGCGTTACACGGAAGCCCGGCTTTCGAAAATTGCCGAGGAAATGCTGCGCGACCTCGACAAAAACACAGTGGATTTTGTGCCGAACTTTGACGACTCTCTTCAAGAGCCGACAGTACTGCCTTCCTACATTCCGAACCTTTTGATTAACGGAGCAAGCGGTATTGCGGTTGGAATGGCAACAAACATTCCTCCCCACAACCTCGGTGAGATTATTGACGGACTTGTTGCAATGATTGACAATCCGAAAATCAGCGACGAGGAATTGTTAAAATACGTTAAAGCTCCCGATTTTCCCACGGGCGGAATTATTTACGGCTACGAAGGCGTCCGGGAAGCGTATCTTACCGGAAGGGGAAAAATTACAATACGTGCAAGGGCAAATATTGAAATTCACAAAAACGACAGGGCTACGATTGTAATAAGCGAACTGCCGTATCAGGTGAACAAGGCAAACTTAATAGAAAAAATTGCAGAGTTGGTTAGAACCGGAAAAATTTCCGACATTACGAATGTTAGGGATGAATCCGACCGCGACGGCTTGCGCGTTGTAATTGAAATGAAAAGGGACGCACAACCGACGGTAATATTGAACCAACTTTACAAACATACGCAAATGCAAACAACGTTCGGCGTAATAATGCTGGCGTTGGTAAACGGCGTTCCGAAAGTGCTTACGCTCAGGGAGGCAATGAGCCACTTCCTTGACCACAGAATGGACGTTTTGATTCGCAGAACCAAATACCAATTGGAAGCTGCGGAAAAACGCGCCCACATTTTGGAAGGCTACATCATTGCGCTTGACAATATTGACGAAGTAATTGAGATGATTAAAAAATCCAGAAACGTCGAGACGGCAAAGCACAACTTGATGCACAAATTCAAACTTTCGGAAGTGCAGGCAAAAGCCATTCTCGATATGCGCCTGCAGAGGTTAACCGGTCTTGAAAGAAAGAAAATAGAAGACGAATACAAAGAGACGATTAAGTTAATTGAAAAACTGAAAGGCATTCTGGAAAACGAGAAGAAACGGTTTACAATTATTAAACAGGAACTTCTCGAAGTTAAAGACAAATACGCCGACGAAAGAAGAACGGAAATTGTTTTCGACACGAAAGACTTTTCGCTCGAAGATATTATTGCCGAAGAAGACGTTGTTGTAACAATCTCCCACAGGGGATTCATTAAGCGTTTTCCTGTGAGCGGTTACAGAAGGCAGGCACGCGGCGGACGCGGCGTAACCGGCGCGGGAACAAAGGACGACGACTTCATTGAGCATATGTTTATTACTTCCACGCACAACTACATTATGTTCTTTACCGACAAGGGAAAAGTTTACTGGCTTAAGGTTTACGAAATTCCCGAAGGCGGAAGAGCGGCGCGCGGGCGTTCAATAATTAATCTTATTCAAAAGGAAAAGGACGAAAACATTACGGCTTTTGTTGCGGTCAAAGAATTTTCCGACGATAAATATTTAATGATGGTTACACGCAACGGCACGGTTAAGAAAACCGTTCTTTCCGCTTACTCCAACGTGCGCAAGGGTGGAATCAATGCAATCAATCTCGTGGAAGGAGACAAACTCGTTGAAGTTAAAATGACCGACGGCAAAAACGATGTAATAATCGGAACGAGAAACGGTCTTGCAATTCGCTTTAACGAAAAAGACGTTCGCGAAATGGGTAGAACGGCTACAGGTGTGCGCGGAATAAGGCTTGCACCGGACGACGAAGTAATCGGCTTTATTGTGATTCGCTCGGCGGAAACTTTGTTGGTGGTTACGGACAAGGGTTACGGTAAGCGCAGTAAGATTGCCGATTACAGAATTACCCACCGCGGCGGAAAAGGAATATTGACGGTTAAAACAGGCGAAAAGAACGGCAAGCTGATTGCAATGAAAGAAGTAAACGACAACGACGAGCTTGTGATTATTTCCAACACGGGAATGGTAATCCGCCAAAGCGTTAAGGATATTCGTGTGATGGGAAGAAACACTCAAGGCGTTCGCGTTATTCGACTACGCGAGGGCGAGACCATTGCCGATATTGCCAAGGTTGTTAAGGAAGATATGGAAATTAACAACGGCAACAACAAGGAAGAAGATAATACAAGATTAAACGGACTCTAAGCGAGTCCGTTTTTATTTTAAAATAACCAGAGGTGGAAAATGTCTGAGAATGAAAATTTAAAATTCGATTCGAAGTGCGTACACGCAGGAATAGGAGATTACGAGCACGGACCGGTTATTCCCCCGATTTACCAAACGTCAACTTTTAAGTTTGAGTCCACGCAACAAGGCGCAGCTCTCTTTAAAGGGGAAAAGGAAGGTTACATTTACACGAGAATGAGTAACCCCACAGTCGAGGCAATGGAAAAAGCAGTTGCTTCGTTGGAAGGCGGGTACAGAGCGTTGGGATGCGGAAGCGGAATGGCGGCAATTTCGACAACGCTTTTAACTCTGCTGAATGCGGGAGACCACATTGTCTTTTCGGAAGCGGTTTACGGACCTACGGCTACGTTGATTGTTAATGTTCTTAAGAGATTCAATATTGAGTCCACTCCTGTTGACTCAACAAATCTAGATAACATTAAAAACGCAATGAAGCCGAACACGAAAGTTGTTTACATTGAAACCCCCGGAAACCCCACGCTTGCAATTACGGATTTAAGCGGCGCAGCGGAAATTGCACACAGCAACGGAGCGGTTTTGGTTGTGGACAACACATTTATGAGTCCGGCATTGCAGCGTCCTTTTGAACACGGAGCAGACGTTGTGGTGCACAGCATGACGAAATTCCTTAACGGTCACGCTGATGTGGTTGCGGGAATTATTGTTGTAAAAACTCAGGAAGATTACAAAAAATTCCGCTCCGTGCTGAATCAACTCGGCGGAGTGATTGACCCGTTTAACGCTTTTCTGGTTCACAGGGGATTAAAAACCCTCGACATCAGGATGAAGAAGTTGAGCGAAAACGCAATGAAAGTTGCAAAGTTTCTCGAGAGCCATCCTCAGGTAAAATGGGTGCGCTACCCGGGATTGGAAAGTCACCCGCAATACGAAATTGCGCAAAAGCAACAATCCGCTCCGGGCGGAATGATTTCCTTTGAACTTAAAGGCGGATTTGCCGCAGGGGAAGCGGTGATGAACTCCGTAAAACTTTGCACACTTGCAGTCAGCCTCGGCGGAGTTGAAACATTAATTCAACACCCTGCCAGCATGACGCATCTTTCAATGGGTCAAAAAGCACGCGAGGAAGCCGGAATAACGGAAGGGCTCGTACGCTTGTCCGTCGGAATTGAAAATGCAGACGACTTAATTGCGGATTTGGAACAGGCTTTGGAGAAGGCGAGCACCGTTTAGTTTTTGTAATAAGAAATTAGTTGTTTTTTAATGGTTTTTTTATTTTATGTTGTAGCGATTAAGTTAAAAACGGATTTACTACGCGTTAAGAAGCTTTTTAAAGCCGAATTCAGCACGTGAGTAGCAAAGATGTTGCGTGTGATTGTTGCATGCTGACTATTATTTTTTTATTCTTTTTCTTTTTTTATCTAAATATTTTCCAAGTCTTTCTCCGAAATAACCGCTTATAATAATTGATAATATTAAGATAATTATTGTTGAGATATTCATATTGTCATCTACCTAAAACCAAAACGCCCAATGTGATCGGGTGAAAAAGCTGTTTATGGTACTTTATGGCAACAAATAATAACTTAAAGATAATATATAATTTCCCTTCGGAATAAAATCAGCATCAATTGATAACTTTATTTTCTTACCATATATCTTTTCAGAGAGGAAACCATCAATATATGAAGAGACTTTTTCGTGTAATATTTGTTCTGAATATGTATTGCCCATTCCAGTAATTTCATGCGAAAAACTAACCTTTAATTTCGATTTTTTAGAAAAAGAACCTTTCTTTTTGTAGTCATTATAAAAAAGATTGACGTAAACTCTTATTTCAGAATAACCCAATGTTTCAATATAAAAATCATAATGATTAAAATTTACAATCCTAATTGGTTTAGGATGTACAAATTTTGCTGTTACTGGTTTATCTAATGTAAACTCTCCATAAAGTTTTTTTTGCGTTTGCGAAGAAAAACCAAAAGCAGCAATAACTGTAAGAATTAAAATTACTGAAAGAGCTATGACAATAATTTTCTTGTGTCTTATCATAATAATCACTCCTGTTTTTATTTAAAAATCACATACTAAATTTAAACGTTAAATATTAATATTTTTTTCGAAAATAATAAAATCTGTATCTTATTTCTTTTGACAAAATCATTGTAAAATTCTAACTTTTATCTTGATTTAACTGTAACTACAAATGTACATTTATTAAAAATAATAAATTTTGACCGTACCATAACAGCGTGGTTCTTCACCTGCGCCGAATACTAAAACGTCTAGTAAAAAAGTAAACACCAAATTCGCGCTTAGCCTTGAAATGTCCCAAAAACAGCACAGCCTAAGACGATAGGGGGTTAAAGTCTTATTCTTATTCCTATGTTTAATGACAATCTATTTAAAATTATGGTAGAATTTCTAAAAAATCTATTAGAATACTCATCTTCTAATTCAATGTCATATTTTAATTCCATAACACTATAAAGTAGTTCAATAAAGGTTGACAACGTTTTTTCCGGTAAAAAATGAGCCCCTAATATAAAATTGTAATTAAATGTATTTTGGGGATTATTCGATATTACATATAAGTTATGGATTATGTTGACATTACCGGATAATTCTACATTAACAAAATCATATCCCAAGCCAAAACCAAGATATGGTCCGAACTCTTTTCTAATTGGAATATATAAAATATTTAACTCAATTGTCTTTAATATATAATCATATGTAGCCAAATATAACTGACTATTACTGAATTCAGAATAATAGCATTTAGTTGATAAACGAAAAGAAAAAGGTATATAATCATAGCAATATTCGACATTAATACTTATACCTAATCCTGAAGTTGAGTTTTTATTGATAATACCAATAGTGCCATTCCCACCAATAAATATTTTTTGAGCAAAAAAGATTTTTGTTGTTAAAACAAGAAAAAGAATTAAAAGTTTATATTGCATAATAGTCAAACATTTAGGATTTAATTATAATTTCTATTTATTTTCAAATAGGTTTAACTCTCTGACAATGCTTCTTTTTTGATGACAAATATTAGAAAAACATTGGCCACTAACTACATTACTGTAAATAAAAGAATATTATGACTTGTCAATAACAAAACAAATAATTGCTGCTTTTAACCATATAGCAAACTGCACTTTTTTGGCAGTTGAGCGCTAAAAAACAGTTTAAAGTTTAAAAACCGGATGCGCAGCATTTTCCGGTGCAACCGCTTGTTACACCAAAATATTATTTATATGGTTAATTTAGTTAAGATTGATTCGTCTTTACAATCCATTAAACCGATAGGTTCAGGGTTTTGTTCTCCTGATATAATTAGATCTTTAAAAATAATAGATCGTTTAATAAGTCCTTTCTCACAAACATAATCGTAAAAAATGATATCATTATCCCAAATTCCATCATGATTTATATCATAAAGCCATTGAATTTTAAAACAGTTGAAACTACCGGCTGTTACTTTTACTTTTTCATAGTTTAGAATTTTTTTATCAATATGCCATGGTTTTCCAGGGTATCTATATGTCCATTGTGAACCTATTTTAATGGGATATTTTAAACTTTGTAAAGAAGGAATTTCATAAATTAAAGAATCCATAAGAATATAATCTTGTGGGATAGCCTTTGTTATATAAGAGGTAATCTCTCGAATGTTATTGAAATATCTACCATTAAATAGTATCTTATTGTTACGAGAAGTTTTCGGTATTACAAGTCCCGGACCACGATATGCATAGAAATATAAACCACTGTCAAGATTAGCATAATAAGAATAGTCAATAAATGTTTCATTAAGTATCTCTTGAAATACAAAGGTGTCAACGGAATCATAAAGAGTTTCTTTTTTGATAATTTTAATAATTATTGAAGATGTTGTTGTATCGGCAAATTGTTTGTTTTTTAAAGTATCTGGTCTAATATTGAATGTTGAAAATGTTCTCTTGTATTCCCATTGATTACCGACTTTTAGTGGATAAATAAAACCGTTGTTGACATTTGGACCTGTAGGATTTTCGTCTTTATCACAACTCATAATTAAAAAAATGGTCAAAATTGACAAGAGTAGATTTAAAACGGAATGTGATTTCATTTAAAACTCCTGAGTAATGAATCAACCACCAATGCCCGCTCTTCCACCGGAAGAGATACAGCTTTTTCTATTAATTGTTTCGTATTCATTTCATCACCTATGTTGTTGTTTTATTGCCCGAACTATTAATTGACCCGACGAAAAAAATCTCCGTAGGTTAGTTAGCTCGAAAATTTTAAATTATGCTGAATTTCTTAATTCTTCGTCAATTCTTTCTTTTAAAATGATTTTAATTAAAGACTGATATGGAACATCTCTTTTATGTGCAACTAATTTAATCTCGTTTAGTAAGGATTCGGGAAGTCTCAACGAAATGGTTTTTGTTGAGGGTTTTAATTTGGGAAATGAAACCGATTCGGATTTATTCCAATCAATAAAATCCGATGAGTCGTTTTCAGCCCAGAATTCTCTTTCTTCTTTTTCGCTCTTAAATTCGGGAATGTTTTTTAATTTCTTCATTGTATATTTTCCTTTCTTTTTTAGTCATATCCCTTAGTGCAATAGCGATTTTTCCGACACATAACGGCGTTGCTTTTCACCCGTCCGCCCTAAACTACAATGTTGGATAAAAAACTATTGCCAATAATTATAAAAAATTTATTTAACAGCATACTGTTTAACTACAATTTCAAACGAACAACGAAAACTCAAAAATACTGAAAAAGCCGCACCGTTTTCGCGGTCGGGTGGAAAAGCGGGTTATACGTTTCAATTAAAGTTTACTACTAATTATTTTGTCTAAGATTTTCCAAGTATCAGTAAGTGCACCAAGTTTATTATAAATTATTTTATGATTTTTATCTATTACAATATTTACTGGAAAAGCTCCGCCTAGCAATTTTTTAGCTTCTGTGTTACTATATAAATGACTATAATTAAATGGATGTTTTTTAAGAAATTTATCTAAATTTTCCTTATCCCAAATAATTGATAAAAATATAACCGGTTTGTTTTTGTACTTTTCTACTAATTTATTTAATCCAGGAATTTCCTTTATGCAAGGTAAACAACTTGTAGCCCACCAATTTATTACAATTATCTTTCTCTTTAATGTATCCAAATCTAATATGCCATTAGGAGATTCCAACGATAGAGAGGGGAATGTTTTTCCAACTTTTAATTTATAATCATTAATAACCTTTGGTTTTAATGAAAAACCATTTGAAGAGTCGCCCCAAATATATTCAACTCTTTTCTCCATTGGGAAAACTATTATATTTAATGGGGATAATTCATCTCCAGATGTTGTTTTTAATTTTAAAATTGAAGTATATTCATTAGCTTTATTTTGCTTCAGTTCCACGGGTGAAATATCAAAACTACTATCTTGATAGACTAAGGCAAAAAATAAAGAAGTATTACATGAATTTGTATCTTTGCAAATTAAAAAGAGCTTTTTATAAAAATTACTAATATCGATCCTTGCATATTCCGCCTTCTCCCATTTAAATTTAATTTGATTTGGCATACCATTTTTTAAAGGAACACTTTTGTAGTTCATTTGACCAAATACAAACCCTTGGATTAAGATAACTATAATTAAAAATAATTTATTCATAATTCATTCCTTTGACGTATAACGGCGTCGCTTTTCACCCGTCCGCCGAAAACTGAAACGCCCGAGTAAAAAAGCCATTGCCTAAATTATTTCAAAATTTTTATTTACTCGCTATTGTTAATTTGCAAAATTCTCAAAAACAAACACCAAATTCGCTTTATCTCGCATTGCCAAAAAACCGCACCGTTTTAGTGGTCGGGTTGATTTGCTGGTTATGCAATTACTTTGTTAATAAAAAACTAAAATTTGCAAATAGGTTTACTCTATAAGATTGAGGAATCTCTAGTAATGAATAATCTACATTTGGCTTAGCTATAAAGAACATAGGTTCTCCACTTCTAAACCTTCTCATTTTAGATTCTATTTCAATCACTTTTTTGACTTTTAAACCTAAATTATTTGCATATATTTCAGCTTCTTTTTTTGCAGCTCTAACAAGGTTAGAAATTGCTTCTTTACGTGCTTTATTTATTTCTGTTGAGGAGAATATGCTATTAAATTCGTTTATGCCCATTTTTAGTAGTTCAATCTGAATTTTTTCATACAAACTAAAGTCTTTTAAGACCAATTTAATTTTCTGATTTGTTTTGTAATTATTTTTAACTTTTCGAATATGTGTTTTAGAAATTCTTAAAAGAGAATAGGAAACATTTGAGTCTGGAATACCTAAATTGCTGATTAGTTTTGCAAGCTTTTTTTTCTTTAGTTTTATGAATTCTATAGGCTTGTACTGGGTCAGGATTTTCTTCTGAAATTGTAATTTCAAAGATTATAATGTTTGCTGGTATAGAAATTTTTGATTGAGCAGTAATCTTAAAAACAGTAGAATCAGTAGATTGGCTAAAAGCTAAACTTGAAAATATTAAAACAAGCACAGTAATAATTTTTTTCATCTTAATTCCTTTTTTACTTTAAGCGATTTCATTGCATAACGACCAAGCTCACCTGACGCTATGGAGCGCGCCGGGATGGAGGTCGAGAGGAATAGTTTGTTAAGTGTTTATTCTTCAAATCTTTCTCTTATATTTTCAAACAATCGCTTTCCATGAATCACCGCCACAATAAGAATCCGCTGTGTTTTTATTTGATAAACAAGGCGGTAACTGTAAACAAAACGTTCTCGGATGCTTTCGTTTTCAAGTTCCGGAACAATTCTACCTATTAAGGGAAAGTCTTTTATACTCCGTGATACGTCAAGAATTTTTATTACAACCGCACGCGCATAAAACTCAGAATCTCTTTGAATGTACTCTGCAATGGACTGGAGATCCTCTATTGCCTCGGGAGACCAAACTATTTTGTAGTCCATCTGCTAAACCGCTTTTCCACGTCTTCCTGTGAAACAGTTCCTTCCTTTTCCGCCCTTTCAATACCTTTTTGGATTTTTCCAATGACGTATAGGTGATACTGAATATCCTCTATAGTACAATTATCGGGAAGTTTATTAAGTAATGATTTGACTTCATCTTTTATTGTATTCATGGCTATTTCCTTAATATGTTACTTTTAACAGAAAAATAAATAATTTTTTCCTCAGGAGATAACAACTTTACAAACTTATGAATATCAATTTTAAATAGCAAGATATTTTACAGCGGGTAATTACAGTAGGGACAACTCACGAGTTGGGTACAGGTTTAAAATCGGTGGCAAAAAATAATTAGGAATAATTTCTTCTTTTTAACACATAAAGTCTTCGTGAAATTCACGTCAATCTTTGCAAAATTTTTCCTTTCTAACAATAATCAATCGTAGGGGACGCCCCCGCATCCTGCGGGGTTGCGTCCCCTACAATCTTAAAATTGTTTTTTTCAATTGTAGGGACAACTCGTGAGTTGTCCCTACGGTTGCAAATTTTGGGTGAACAGGAAAGGTACTAAATTCACATTTATGCGTTACAATCATTTCTCAAACAAAGCGTTAACCTCTTTGCAAAACCGGATTGCAAACTGTAAGGAAGATTCGGGAGAAGGGTAGAAGTTTTTTGCTTCAAGGCTCATTTTTGTTTTGCCTTGTTTAAATTTGAAATCGGGGTGCTTCTCGAAAATGAATTTCATTAAATAAGAAAATTTATTTTTGTAGAAATCTTCGTTTTCCCCGTCGGGGAGGAAGAAGACAACTTTTTCTTTGGTAATGGAAATTTTCTCAAACAAAATAATCGAAGCCCAAAGCCTCAAACGGGCTGCAAGGAAAAGGCGCTCCAGCTCGAGAGGAAACTTCCCGAATTTGTCGGAAATCTCTTCAATTGTTTCGTCGATGCTCTCCTCGTTTAATGCGGAAAACAAGTTCGAGTAATAGTAAAGCCTGTCCGATTGATCGGGCATAAAATCTTTTGGGATGCCGAGTTCAAAATACGCTTCTATTTTGGGGCGGCTTCTTTCTTCCGGCATCGGCAGGCTTTTAAATACATCGCTAAACTCTTCCCGCTTAAGCTCGGAGACGGCTTCGTCCAAAAGTTTTACGTAAAGGTCAAAGCCGACGGAATCGATTACGCCGCTTTGCTCTGTGCCCAAAAGATTGCCCGCGCCGCGTATTTCCAAATCGCGCATCGAGATGTTGAACCCCTCGCCAAGTTGGGAGTATTCTTCAATTGCCTGCAAACGTTTAACGGCTTTTTTGGTAATAGCATTCAACGAAGGAACAACAAGGTAGGCGTAAGCCTGCTTGTCCGAGCGCCCCACCCTGCCCCGCAGTTGGTGAAGTTCCGCCAGCCCGAAGCGGTCTGCACGGTTAATAATTATTGTATTCACGCTTGGGATGTCAATTCCCGATTCGATTATTTTTGTGGTGATTAACACATTGTGTTTTTTGTTCAAAAAATCGTGAATTACTTTTTCCAATTGCAATGGTTTCATTTTACCGTGGGCAACGGCGATGTTAGCTTCCGGCATGTACTTTTGAATGTAAGAAGCAAGTTTGTCAATTGACTGCACACGGTCGTGTACAATGTAAACCTGCCCGTTGCGGTTAAGCTCCTGCAAAATCCACTCGCGCATTTTTTTGACGTCGAATTTTTCCACCCGCGTGTAAATTGGCTGACGGTTCGGCGGAGGCGTTGCTATTATTGACAAATCCCGTGCGCCGAGCAATGACATGTTCAAAGTTCTCGGAATCGGAGTGGCGGTTAGAGCCAGTGTATCCACGTTGACTTTAATCTTTTTGAGCTTTTCCTTTGCCATTACCCCGAAGCGGTGCTCCTCGTCGATAATCAACAGCCCGAGGTCTTTGAACTCAACATCTTTCGAAAGCAAGCGGTGTGTTCCTATTACAATATCCACAAGCCCTTTTTTGAGTCCTTCAATGATTTCCGTTTGTTTTTTCTTTGTCTGGAATCTCGAAAGCGCCTCAATTCTAACGGGGTACTGCCCGAGGCGGTCAACGAATGTGTTGTAGTGCTGTTCCGCCAAAATTGTTGTGGGCACCAGCAGGCAAACCTGTTTGCCGTCGTTCACTGCCTTGAATGCGGCGCGCACGGCAATTTCGGTTTTCCCGAAACCGACGTCGCCGCAAATCAGCCTGTCCATCGGCTGCTCGGACTCCATGTCGTTTTTTACTTCTTCGGTAACTTTGAGCTGGTCGTAAGTCGGCTCGTAGAAGAAAGCCGCTTCAAGCTCCTTTTGCCAAACGGTGTCGGGACTGAATTTGAACCCCTTTGACGCCTTGCGTTGCGCGTAAAGTTTAATAAGCTCGCGTGCGGCGTCCTTGATTTTCGATTTAACCTTTTTCTTCGTCCGTTTCCACTCGCCGCTGCCGAGAGCAGTTAGGCGCGGAGGCGTGGAGTCCTTGGAAGAAAATTTTTTGACCAACCCGAGATAATTAAGATTTACGTAAACGGCGCCGCCGTCGGCGTAAAGGATTTTAATGCTTTCCTGATTTATTTCACCGATTTTAATTGTAACCAGCCCGACGTATTTACCGATTCCGTAATTTTCGTGAACAACGAAATCACCCGGCTTAATGGAGGAAAGCTCTTTTAACTCTTTCTTTGTTGTGCGCCGTCCCGAAAAGAGTTTTTGCCTGTAGGGTTTGTTAAAGATGCTGTAATCCGTGAGCACGAGAGTTTTGCCTGCGGAATCGACAAAGCCTTCTTTAATAGGCAGTGTTTTTACTTTTACCTTGCCGTTTAAAATAAGCCCGGCAACCGATTCGTTGTATTCCTGAAGCAAATCGGAAAGGCGTTGCTCCTGAATGTCGTTTTCTGCGGTAATGAGAATTTCAAAATTTTTCTGTGCATGATTTTCGAGAACGGAAGCAAGGATTTTAAAGTTGGAATTTATTTCCGGCGCAGGTCGCAAGCCCGTGTCGAATCTTTCCGTGTGGATTTTTAAGGTGTCTTCAATTAACCAAGGAAAATTCGTTTTCTTTAGGTCGTCGAAAGAATTAAAAAACCTTGCGGTGTTTGTTGCCTCGTCTGTTGTTTCCTCTTGTTTGGTTAACAATAATTCTTCGGCAAGTTCCTTGTCCGGCAGGTCGTCTTCTTCAATTTCTTTTTTCTCTTCGGAATCCAAAAAATCAATCAGCTCCGCTTCCTCGGCAAGCACAACAAAGTTGCTCAGGTAATCGAAAATGTTCGAGTTTAGTTCTTCGTCTTCGCCGGAGATTTTTTCGGCAAGTGTAACGGATTCGATTGTTTTGTAAGAGCGCTGAGTGTCCGGGTCGAAGTAGCGCATCGATTCGATGAAGTCGCCGTCGAACTCTATTCTGCAGGGGAGCTTTTCGCTGTAAGACCAGAAATCCACAACCGCACCGCGAATTGCGTATTGCCCGGGTTCGTCAACGTAGCGGTCTCTGTCGTATTCAAGCTCGGCAAAGTAACCCGTTAATGTTTCGAAATCAATTTCGTCTCCCAAGTTTAACGTGGTTGTCTTTTTACTCAGAGAATTTTTGGATGGTAATCTTGCTTCAAGTAATTCGTAAGGTGCGATTAAAACAAAATTTTTCGTCTTAAGCAGTTTCGAAACGGTTTGCTGAATTTCTTCCGTGGCGGTGGATTCAAGCGTGTCGATTTTGTCTTCCAAGCCAAGCAGGTTTAATTCAACATTTAATTCGTTAATGGATTTCAAATCTGGCAAAAGCACGACGGGATTTACGGAGTAGTTTTCAAAAAGTGATTTAATTAACAGTGCTTTTGCCGAGCCGTAAAGCGGGGAAATAAATGCCGTGCCTTGTCCGGCGCTTTTTACAAACTCCGTTGCTTTTGCAATACCGGGCAGGGTTAAAAGTTTTTCCGTCAGATTTTTCTTCTTCTCAGTCATTTTGCTTTTTTAAAATAGAAACACCTCTCCGCAGGAAAAATCCGGGAGTAAGTTTTAAAATTCTCTTGGCAAATAAACCAAAGTTTGGGGTGAAGAGCAAAAGACAATGCAGATAATCTATTAGTTCTTTTTAATATCGGAGGATTTTAATAGTCTGCATCCTTTAAAAACAGTTTTAGACCAAACAAGTTTTAAATGAATTATCTCGCGCTTCTTTTTTTATTAAGCTCTTTTTTTACTTCTTCGGTAGTAAAAGAATTTCCGGCATCAACATCCTTCAGACCGCGGGTTACCGAGTTCATAAACGGTCTTGTATATTCCATATTGTCAAATTCTTCGGGAGAAATAACTACGGCGGCGGGTTTACCGTTTTGAGTAATTACCAACGGACGCCCTTTTTCACGAGTCATTTTTAACAATCCTTTTACTATGGCTTAAAACTTTTAAAATCGAGATTCTTAATTACTTTATAATGTTTTACGTTTCCGGTTAATAGTTTAACCCCATTTGAGATGGCTGTTGAGGCAATTAATGCATCCGCCAAAACAAGTGAATTACTTAAATAATGTTGTTCAACCAAGAACATTGCCTTTGCAGAAATATTTTCATCGATAAACAATATTTTGACATTCCATTTTCTTAAAGCGGCTCTTAGTAGGGTGAGTTCTCGTTTGTTTCTCATACCTTGGACTAATTCCATGTACGTAACAACGGAAATAAAAAAGCCGTTTAAACTCTCAATAACCTTTTTGGCTTTGGGGTTTCCTTTTAAATACCAGATTAGAACATCTGAGTCTATCATAATCATAAGAATCTTTCCTTTCTAAGATTTCTAATGTAAGAGTTTACATCGTCTAAATCCGTTCTGTCTTTCCACATTCCGAATAGTTCTTTAGTGTCTTGTAAATTCTTTTTAGAATCTTTTATGGGAACTAATTTTGCACAAGGTTTTCCCCGATAAGTAATAACAACTTCCTCACCGCGGGAGACTGATTCAAGAAGTTCTTTTGTGTGAAACCTGAGTTCTTTTGCCGTTGAATACATAAAGCTCACCTTTTGTTAGTTTATACATTTTAATATAAACTATTGAGATTTAAAAAGCAATGAAAAACTTATTTCTTAGTACAGGTTTAAAATAGATGGTAAAATGAGAAAGAAGGGTACAGGTTTAAAATCGGTGGCAAAATATTATCATTGTATTTTTATTTCGAATATTTTGCTCTTAAAACTTGAACCCTTTCAGGGTTCTTCTTTAATTTTGATTCTTTTTGCTATCTACATTGAAT
>JALWGH010000346.1 GCA_027013735.1 Melioribacteraceae bacterium | reverse complement strand
GACTTGTGGTTTTGGAAAATAAAGCATCCCGATTTTATTGTTGAAATTATTGTAAACCGGCGCAGAGAAAGTTCTACCGTCTTTGGAAATTTTGGCTTTGGGCGAAAAATCAATTTTTACATCGATGCCAATTTCATTCGAAATGGAATTGGTTAAACTTACCGGTTGAAAGTATTCGTTTTCAAATTTGTAAAATTTTTCAGCAGTTCGGGAAAACTTTACTAAAAAATGTTCTCCGTTAATTAGTAGTGAGTCGTAAACCGTTAGTTCGGCTGTCAGCTTTGTCTTTTCAAAAAAAACTTCTTCCCTTTGAAAATATTTTATTGAATTTTGTTTGAGGGACTTTTCATTCTTCCAATAGAACAATTTCGAATTACGCCAAATCAATACGGAGCAGTTTTCCGGCAGAGAAAGATTTTCAATTTCCGGAATCTTGTTTTGCGTGTTAGACAAATCATTTTTCAAGGTTGCCGTTAGTGTGTTAAAATCTTTGAGAAAATCGGAGATATTTTCCCGGATTATTTCCGAAGATTGGCGGGCAATTTCCTCGCTCTTTAAAATTCTAAAACTTCGCCAATTAAGTTCTAACTCATTAATTTTTACAGGCTCGTAAAATCCTATCGCTAAGATTAAAATGAAAATCAGAGTGGAGAGAGTAAAGTATTTATTATTTCCTTTAAAAAAGCGCCGCAACATTTTTCAATTTATCGTGAGCTGTGAAATGACAAATTTACCATTGGTTTTGGAAACAGAGACAAACACCTTGGCGGTTTTGTTTTTCCCCCTTGCCGAGTAAAACAATTTTCCCCACGCATAAGGCGAAGACGAATTTGCAACAATGTGAGTAAGCTTCATTTTCATCGGGGAAAAGAAAGAAATAAATTCGGTTAAAACATAATAGGCTTGCGAACGGGAATAATAATCCGAGTAGCCGTTCAAAAGAGAAATGTAGGTCTCATCCCCAAGATGAACCGTAACCAAAGATGCGTCGCCCTTGTTAAACGCAGACTGCAGATCGCTAAAAATCCTTTGAGCATCCTGTGCATTTGCACTTAACTGAAAGGCGCTTACAAAAGCAAAAATTAAAATAATGAATCTAAAATTTTTCATTCGGAATTATTATTTTTTCAACAAAATAAAATAGTAAAATGAGAATAAAAAAGCACATCCTTTCGGACGTGCTTTCAAAAATAATTTGTCAAATTATTTCTCAATGTTTAACAACGTTTTTGTGAACGGTTCTAACGGCAGCGGTTTTTGCCTTCAATTCGGGATTGCCTTCCGCAGTTTGGAACGCCCAATCGAAAATAATTCTTTGGGGGGTAATCAAAGAAATTCTGATTTTTGCAAAGTGATTATCCCACGTCCAAATAACATAAGTGTGACCTTCAATAGCTTCTACGTATTTAATATTGTCTCCCTGTTGCAAAGTTACCCAGCCGCTAAGGGGCGCTTGAGAAATGTCGTAAATACTGTTTGTTTTACCCATATCCTGAATGTCGGTATCTTCCCAAACGTCAAGGTAATAATAGCCGCTGTCATTATCGAAGAAGAAATCGGCATAGTCGCTGTTGAATGCAGTAACCGCGTAATTTGAAAATGAATATCCTGCATTTTCGGGGAAGCGGTGAAAATCGAAAATTGCTTGTCCGAATCCTTCGGGACGGGGAGTATCGTAAACAACATCCGTACTTAATTCGCTTTCGTTCCCGTTGAAATCGTAAGCCGTAACGGCGTAGTAATATGTTTCTCCGTTAACAGCATCGTAGTCCGTGTAGTAATTATATTCAGTGTTGCCAATCAGAGTGTATTTTCCGTTGTAAGAGTCGGAAACGTAAATGTTGTATCCGGCAACGTCCCGCTCGGGAGAGGCATCCCAATACAAGTCAACACAATTGTCTCCTGTAACGCTGACAATATTCCTCGGCGGTGAAGGCGGAATGTTGTCGAATTCCATTACCTCGCTTGAACAACCTGCAAAAAGAAAAAGTCCAGCGGTTAAAAACATAGCCAAATATTTTGCCGACCGTTTCATTTTAACCTCCTGTTTGTTTAACAGGAGTAATGCAACTTTAATGCCAAAAATAATGCGGATTAATAAACATTTTACGTGCTTGGGATTTTGGATTTGTACAGAACAACGGAATCAATGTTTAATCTTCTCTACAATTAAGCCGATAACGAAATGAACTCGTCTTCGAAAAACATTTTTCCGTTGTTTATTGCAGCAAGCGCCTTACCCGTAATTATTCTTTTGTCAAACGGCGTGTTTCTTGACTTCGATTTTAATTTATTGGCATCAACCGTCCAGACCAAATCGGGGTTAAAAATTGAAAGATTTGCTTTCTCTCCTTCCGCAATTTTGGGAAGAGGCAAATTTAAAATTTTTCTCGGGTTCACAACTAATTTTTCGATTACTTTTTCGAGCGACAGAATCTTTTTATTGTAAAGATCGCTTAGTGTCAAACCTACAATTGTTTCTAACCCAATAATTCCGTTTGGCGCGTAAATGAATTCGTAGTCTTTTTCTTCCGGCGAGTGGGGTGCGTGGTCGCTTGCAATAACATCAATCGTTCCGTCTTTTAAACCTTCCAGAATGGCGGCAACGTCTTCTTTACTTCTTAAAGGCGGGTTCATTTTGAAATTTGTGTCGTAAGAATAAAGACTATCTTGCGTAAGAGTAAAATGGTGCGGGGTTACTTCCGCTGTAACTTTAACGCCCCTTGACTTGGCTTGCCGAACCATTTCTACGGCATTTTTCGTACTGATATGGGCAATGTGTACCGAAGCGTCTAAATATTCCGCCATTAAAATATCTCTCATCACAATCAAATCTTCGGCTACCGAAGGAACGGGTGGTAATCCCAATTTTGTTGATACCTCACTTTCGTTCATTGCGCCTCCTGCGAGGGATTCATCTTCGCAATGTTCAATTATCGGGAGCTCTAACATTTTTGAATATTCCATTGCTTTCCTGAGGATGAATGCATTTTTAATGGAGACGCCATCGTCCGAGAATCCCACAGCGCCGCTTTCTTTTAATTCGTACATCGGTGAAATGTATTCTCCTTTTCTGTCTTTTGTTGCTGCCGCAATTACGTGCACGTTAACGAGATGCCCTTTTGCTTTTTGCTTAATAAAATCAACCATCCCCGCGTTGTCGATTGTCGGTGTTGTGTTCGGCATGCAGGCAATTTCCGTTATCCCGCCGGCAGCGGCAGCCGTGGCGCCGGAGAGAACGGTTTCTTCGTCTTCTCTGCCCGGTTCGCGCAAATGCACGTGCATGTCAAAAAATCCCGGGCTGCAGATTGCTCCTTCGAAATCAAACTTTTCCACGCCCGAGTCAATTGGAATCGAATCGGAAATTTTTACAATAATGCCGTCCTCTAACAAAAGATCTTTCTTTTCGTTTTGAATACCTTGAGGGTCGAATATTTGTAAGTTTTGTAAAAGTACTTTCATAGCTGAATCCTAATTTTGTGTTCCCAATAGATAAAGAATAGCCATTCTTACTGCCACGCCGTTTGTAACCTGATTAAGAATTATTTGGTAAGGTCCGTCGGCGACATCCGAAGATAATTCCACGCCGCGGTTAATTGGTCCCGGGTGAAGAATTAAAATATCTTTGTTGTTCTTTTCAATCCGCTCGGCATTTATTCCGAAATATTCCCGGTATTCTCTTAAGTCTGGAATAGACGAGCCGGCTTCTCTTTCAAGTTGAATTCTCAAAACATTCAGAACGTCGTTTTCCGCAATTGCTTTGTTAATATCGGAATAAATTTTTACTCCCAATTCTTCAATATTAACAGGCATCATAGTTAAAGGTCCGCAGACAGAAACCTCTGCGCCCAATTTCTTCAGTGCAAAAATGTTAGACAAGGCGACGCGCGAGTGTGCAATGTCTCCCACAATACAAATCTTTTTCCCTTTAACGCTTCCGATTTTTTCCTCAATTGAATAAATGTCTAAAAGAGCTTGTGTGGGATGTTCGTGCCTGCCGTCGCCGGCGTTAATGATTTTGGCATTTGTAAAACGGGTTAAGAATTGTGGTACGCCTGCCGATTCGTGCCGGACAACAATAATGTCCACTTTCATTGAAATAATATTGTTTACCGTGTCCTTAAATGTTTCACCTTTTTGAACGCTGCTGCCGGATTTGGAAAAATTAACGACGTCGGCAGATAGCCGTTTTTCCGCCAATTCAAAAGAAAGTTTTGTTCTTGTGGAAGCCTCAAAAAACAAATTCAATACGGTTTGACCCTGTAAAGTAGGAACTTTTTTAATGGGACGTTCCAAGACTTCTCTAAAAGTTTTTGCAGTGTCCAAGATTAATCGAATATCTTCAACGGGAGTATCGTAAAGTCCTAATAAATGTTTGGAACTTAATGGCATATTAAAATTCTCCGGTTTAGGTTGATGAGTCAACTAAAAAAACACCGTCAACTTCGTCGATTTCCTTCATCTTAACTTTGACTTCCTCGTTAATGGAAGTAGGAATGTTTTTACCCACATAGTCGGCTTTAATCGGTAATTCCCGATGACCTCTGTCCACAAGCACGCATAACTGGACTGTCTTGGGTCTTCCGTAATCCATTATTGCATCCAGAGCTGCGCGGGCAGTTCTTCCTGTGTAGAGTACATCATCGACGAGCACAACATCTTTGTCGTTTATATCAAAAGTAATGTTGGAAACCGAGACTTCCGGTTGTTTTATTCTCGTTCTGAAATCATCCCTGTAAAGGGTTACATCCAAAACCCCCGTGGGGATTTCCTTCCCGTCAATCTCCTGAATTTTTTTCTGTAATCTGTTGGCAAGGAACTCACCTCTTGTCCTCATTCCCAAAAGGACAAGATTGTCAACTCCCTTATTCTTCTCAATAATTTCATGAGCCAGACGGGTAATTGTTCTTTGAATTCCAAGTTCGTCAATTATTTGTGCTTTTATTTTCATAAAAAAAATCCCCTTTAACCACAAGGGTTAGAGGGGTCTCCTAAATTTTTTTGAATTATTTTATTCATTGTTCCTTCCTTATCTCGCGGATAAAATTAAAGGATAAAAAAAAGGACGCCGTTTGGCGTCCTTTAGAAAATTAGTTTAATACTTTGAACTCTATTCTTCTGTTCATTGCTCTTCCTTCGGCTGTCTTGTTGCTTGCAACCGGGTTGGCTGAACCATAGCCTTTAACTGTCAATCTGCTCGGAGCTACACCGTGAGCAACGAGATAATTTTTAACAGCCTGAGCTCTCTTCTCAGAAAGTTTAATGTTGTATTTTTCAGGACCAATATTGTCAGTGTATCCTTGAATTTCAACTTTCATATCGGGATTTTGTAACAATGCTTGAAGAGCATGGAATAAGATTGGATAAGACTCTGATTTTAATTTTGCGCTGTTGAAGTCAAAGTTTACGCCAACCAATACCCAGTGTTGAGTGGAAGCTGCTTTGTTCGGAACAACAACTTCTTTAACAACTTCGCGCGGGATGTATTTCTTAACAATGTTTTCAATTCTCTGGTAGTCAACATTTTCAGGCATTTTTTCCAAACGGATACCTTCGTAAAGTTGGCAAATTTTTGAAGGCTCGCCTTGTTTGAAATAGTATTTTACTCCCAAATCAACAAACATATATGCTTGTTCTCCACCACCTAAGAGTCCGCCGTAGTTGGGAGAAACGGGAGCGCCTGAAAAAGTACCATTTGACATTGTGTGATATGCTAACTCAGTGTTGACATGCCATTTTTTATTAATGCGGAATTCCACACCAAACGCACCACCAATTTCATAATCCATGTTGGTATCGTCAATATTAGCAGGTTGATTTGTGTAAGACGAATAACCGTAACCAACTCCAAATGAGAAATAAGGTGTAACTTTTTCACAAGGAACGAAGTAATATACCAAGTCCATGTTGCCAATAAAGTTGCTGCTTTTAACATTCTTGCCTTGATACTTCCCGTTTAAGAACATGTACCCCAAACCAAAGCGCAAGCCTACATGTTCGGAGAAGTTTCTTTGTAAGGAAAGGAATCCACCGTAGTTATCTTCGTAACGTTGGTAAGCGGAGTTTATTGTGTGGGGATAACGTACGCCGAATCCGAAACTCCAGCTGTTTGTGGGAACTTGAGCATTAGAAGTTCCTAAGAAAAATAAAAAAGAAAACACGAGTAATGTAGAGAGTCTTTTCAT
>JALWGH010000345.1 GCA_027013735.1 Melioribacteraceae bacterium | reverse complement strand
CCGATTAACATTATTATTGCCATCAACGAAGTAATCGCAAAGGAGATGTGCGTGTAATAAAGGGAAGCAAGCACACCGATTATTGCCAAAGGCACGGTAAGCAAAATGAAAATCGGCTGGACAAAGCTTTCCAAAATAGCTGCGAGCAATAAGTAAGTAAGTATTAATGCCAACACAAAAGCAAAGGACATGTCGGAAATCATTTCCTTCATCATTTCGGTTGTTCCCGCCCATTTGATTTTGTAACCTGCCGGGAATTTAACCGTCTTTAATCTCTTGTCGATTTCGTTGGTAATGTTCCCGAGCGGCACTCCCGGCGCGGGCGAACCTGTGAATTGAATTGCCAAGTATTTGTCCCGGTGCATTATTTTGGAGTAACTCTTGGTGAATTCAATGTTTGCCAATTGGGACAATCTGTAAACAACACCCCGCCGCGAAGGAATGGAGATGTCCCCGATTTTTTCGGGCGAGTCAACCGACGATTCATCCATTGTAAGCGTGATGTCGTATTCGTCTCCCTTCTCCAAATATTTTGTTGCGGCAATGCCCTCCAATGCCGAGCGGAGCGTGAGCGCAATCTCTTGCACCGTAATGCCTGTTTCCGCAAGCATCGTACGTTTGGGAGTAATTGTAATTTCAGGCTTGCCGATTCTCGAACTTTGGTCAAGGTTTATTAAGCCGGGAACGTCGTGAATTTTTGCCATTATAGTGTCTTTCAGTCTGTTAAGTGTTTCCATGTCCTGCCCCATCAGGAAGAACTGCATCGGCGCACCGTTTTTGGAAACAAACGATTTGTAATCAACCGTAATCAACCTTGCGTTCGGGATGTCGGAAAAATCTTTAACAAATTGCGAAATGTAGTAATCGAGCTTTTTGTCGCGTTCGTTTGCAGGAACAAGGTTAATGTCCATGCGGGCAAGATTTGTCCCCGTGTTAATGTCCGTGGTTTTGCCAAGTTCGGTAATAATATTTACAATTCCCGGGTAGCCTTTGATTTTGTTTTCCATTTGAGTCAGTACTTTGCCCGTTTCGCGAATATTGTATTCCTGAGGAAGTTCAACGGTAACTTGAATTTGTCCGTTGTCCGCCTCGGGAATCATGTCGAAACCGATTTTGGGTCCGTAGAAAATTACGCTCGCAACAAACAGAACAAAGGAAACCAAAATAATGGCAAGGCTAATCCATTTGTTCTTTAACGAAGAGGCAAGAATACCGCGGTAAAACTCGTCCCACTTTGCGTAAAAGGCATCCGCCATTTTTGCCAGCCTGCCAATCTCTTTGTCCTTGCGGATAATCAAACGGGCTAACATCGGCGTAAGCGTAAACGAGAAAAAGAGGGAAAACAAAGTGGAGAAAGCCGCGGCAAGAGCTAGCTCCTTCATGAATCTCCCTACCATTGAAGACATATTGGCAATGGGTAGGAACACTACCACGTTTGTCAGCGTTGCCGCAATTACGGCAACGGCAACTTCGGTTGTGCCTTTAAGAGCGGACTCCCGCGGACCGCTGCCCAAATCCCTGTGGCGGAAAATGTTCTCAATCACAACCACAGAGTTTGAAACCAGCACGCCGACCGAGACCGAAATTCCCATTAACGACATTATGTTCAAACTCATGTCGAACCACTGGAACAGAAGGAAAGTCGAAATAATCGACGCCGGCATCGAAAGCGCTACTATAATGGTAGAGCGGATATTGAACAAAAAGAGGTAAAGAATAATCGAAGTCAGAATAATTCCGAGTAAGATGTTGTTCATCGTGTCGGAAACGGCGCTGCGAGTGTAATCCGATTTGTCGCTCACGATTTTTAACGAAAGTCCTTCCGGCAGAGAGGATTGAATTTCGGGCAGAATTTTACGCACGGCATCGGAAACAACAACCTCGTTACCGTCGGCGCTTTTAATAATGGAAAGCCTTACGGCGTTCGAGTCCGTCACTCCGGTTTGTGCGTCGAAGAAAATTGTACGGCGGCGGATTTCCTTGCCCGTGTCTTCGACCTTTGCGATTTGTCCTAATTTCTTATTGCCGAAAACCGTCGGGACTTGCAGATTTCTTATTTCGTCAACGCTTTGGAATTTTCCTTTTACGCGAACGGTGTATTCCTGATTTCCAATCTTGAATGTACCGCTCGGCAGGTCAACGTTTTGAGAACCGAGAATGCCCAACATTTGAGGCATTGAAATAAAGTCCTCGTAAACCACGCGGTTGTCCAGCGCAACTCTGATTTCCCGTTCACGTCCGCCGGCAATTTTAACGTCCGCAACGCCTTTGATTTGCGAAAGTCTGTCTTTTAATTTCGTTGATGCCAAGTGGTAAAGTGTGCGTGCGTCAACGTGGTTTCCGCTGAGAATCAAATCCATTATCGGGAAAGAGGAAATGTCAATCTTTTGGACGATTGGCTTCTTCGCATCGGAAGGAAGCTGGTTTAATATTTGGTCAACCTTGTCCTTCACTTCCTGATTTGCTACGTTAACATCTTTCGTAAGTTTGAACTCCAACAGCGTAATTGCCACGCCGTCCATGTTGTAGGATTCGATTCTTTTAATTTCGCTGATTGTGGAAACGGCGTCTTCAATCTTTTTGGTGATCAGAGTTTCCACTTCCTTTGGCCCCGCGCCCGGGTAGATTGTTGTAACGGTAACGTAAGGAATTTCCACCTCGGGCATGTGGTTAAGGTTCAATTTATTAAAAGCCAGACCGCCGAAAATGACGAACACGAGCAAAACAACCGTGGTCAGAACGGGGCGATCGACTGATATTCTTGCTAAAAACATTGGTTCCTCCTTTAATTAACCGCTTTGATTTTTGCGCCGTCTGTCAATCGTGCGACGCCTTTGGTAATCAGCAAATCGCCGGCATTTAATCCCGAAGCTATTTCGGTATTAATGCCGCTCAGATTCTTAACGGTTACGTAACGCTTAACCGCTTTGGAACCTTTAGCCACAAAAACGTATTGTTTGGAGTCCTCTTGCAAAACCAAATTTTTCGGGACAACAATGGCGTTGTCGTTTTCGTAAATAACCACTTTTACGTTTGCCGTAAGTCCCGGAAGTATTTGCCTGTCGGCGTTGTTGAAGATGATGTCTGCGTAAAACGCTTGTTTCATCGGGTCAACGGCGATTGATAAGTCCGCAACTTTGCCTGTAAAAGTTTTATTTCCGACGGTTGCGTAAGCGGTCATTCCTTTTTTGATTTCCATTCTCTCCTCGTCGGAAAGCCAAATGCGGATTTTCATTTTGTTCAGCTTTGCCACGGTGAACAGAGGGGTTTTTGCTTTTACGTTGTCTCCTTCGTGCACCATTATTTCGGTGATTGTGCCGTCGTAAGGAACGTCTAACTTCAGCATTTGTTTCATTGTTTCGTAATTGCGTTTTGCAACCAAGTATTTTGCTTCCGTTCCGTCAAGCTGTGCCTGAGAGATTTGCCCCGCTTTAAATAAGGCTTTCATCCGTTTGTAAGTTTTTTGAGCAACGTCGAAAGCGGCACGTGCCTGCTGAATTTGCGAAGCGGGGGAATCTTCGGGGAATTCAATAATCACTTGATTTTTCTTAACCCTGTCTCCCGGCTTAACGTTTATTTTTTCAATTCGTCCGCCAATCATTGCGCCGACAATAGTCTGGCGGATTCCCTTAAACTTTCCTACGAAAGTCAAATATTTCCTGAATGTTTGAGGCTCAACTTTTTCAATCTTTACCGGATAGCCTTCTTTCTTTTGAATTTTTTCCATGCTCAGAGATTCTTTTTTGTTCTCCGAGGCACAAGCGCTAATTAAGAAAGCGCTCAAAGAAAGAACCGCAAAAAATTTTATCCCGTTTAAAATTTTCCTTTTCATAATCTGACCCTTTTATTTTTAAAATTTATTTATTCAAATATTCTTTAATGTTGTCAACGTATTTAGAATCGAGTTTGCCGAGCAGGTAATCCAGTTCTGCTCTTGCGGTAAGGTAATCCGCCACAGCCTTGATTTTATTGGTCTTGGCAACGTTCAGCTCGACGTCCGCATTTTTGAGTTCGAGCTGTGTGCCCGTTCCTTCCTTGTAGCGCACCTGTGCAATTTTGTAAGCTTTCTCGGCAAGCGCCACGTTCTTTTCCATTGCGCTTATTTGTTCGCGCACACGGTTAAGGTCGCGGAGTTTTGCTTTAACGCGGGTAGCAATTGCGTCGGACAAATTTTTAATCTGTTCCTCCGTCTGCATTACCGCAATTTCGTCCTGCTCAACTTTGTGGTAAACGCGCGTTCCTTTGAAAAGATTTATTGAAAGACTCAGCCCGATTGTTGACGATTGGTAATTTTGGAAATCGTAATGTTCGTCGCTTCCGGCAAAAGTGTAATCGCCGAAGGCAACCAAAGTTGGCCAATAATCCGAGCGGTCTATTTCAATAAACTCGTTGTCCACGTCTTTCTTAATTTTCAATGTTTTTAAGTCAAGGTTGGAGCTCAACGCCTGAGCGAGGACGTCGCTTTCGTCCGGCAAATTTTCCGGTGAGTATTGCAATTTGCCTTCAACGTCAAGTTCCTCATCTTGACTTAACCCCAGTACAATTTTCAAACCGTTCTTGGCGTTCTTTAAAACATTTTCAAGTTGGGTAACCATCGGGCGAATGTTCTCCACTTGCACTTCCACCTGCATTTTGTCAAAGTCGGAAACCAGCCCGTGTTTGTTCATCGCTTGAATCATTTTAAGATTGTCTTGAGCGTTCTGGAATCTTTCTTTTGTAATCCGCAACATTTCTTTGGCAAGCAAAACGCCGTAAAAAGCTTTTTTGACGTCAAAGGTGGTTTTGGCAACGGTGCTTTTGAGTCTTACTTTGGAAAGGTTCAAGTAAATTTGCGAAGCACCGATTCCGCGAAAAACCGCCGAGTTAAACAAAATTTGCGTAACCTGAAAGGTAGCTTTGTAATTGTTCCTCTGGGCGAATGCCTGCAGCTTTGTTTTCAGCGGGGAAAACTTTGTGGGGTCAAAAGGCAAAAGCCTTTCGTTAAACAAAATTCCGTAAACCGCATTGCCGAGCATTGCTTGAAAATCGGGGAACGGCATCCGCGGCTTTTTCAAAAATCTTGAAAAGCCCGCTGAAAAATCGAGCGAAGGAAGCGCATAGCCGAAAGCTTCTTTAACTGCCTGATCCGCTTTTTCAACTTCCAGCTCCGCAATGCGGACTTCCCTGTTGTTCTTCAGCGCTATTTGAATAGCTTGGTCGAGATTCAACTTCTTCGATTGCGGGAGGATATTCCCGGCAAACGCAAAGAAGAAAATCACCGCAAGCGTTGTTCTAACCATGGTTGACTTCATTGGAGTACCTTTATTTTTTTCTGATTGCTTCAATAATGTAATTAATAAACTTCTTAGTCGTGCGCAGCATCCGCGCAAAATCAATTTCGCTCATAAATTCGATTTCCGTGTTGCAGTAAAACATTTTGGAAATAGCTTTCATCAGGTAAGAGATGTCCTTTGCCTTTTCGTTAACGTTGTGCTCAACAAACACTCCCTGTTCAATTCCCTGTTTGAGAATTTCCTTGAATGTTTGTCCTTCCCGCTTTTTGTAGTCGGGGAACGATTCTTCAATTACCTTTTCAATTTCAACGTAAGAGCTGACTTTAATCAAATAAGCGGTTGTTTTTTCGTGAATAAAGTGGAATAATTCTTCCACCGAAAGAATCAGTTTTTGGTCTGCGGGAATATTTTTTTCTAGAATTTTTGCCTGCCGTTCGAGATGTATTTTAATCTCGTCTTCAATTAATTCCCTAAAAAGAGCTTCTTTGTTTTCAAAGTAATAGTAGAGGGAATTCTTTTTCATTTTCAGCGAGCCGGCGATGTCTTCCAGCGTGGTTTTGTTGTAGCCGTAAGTGGCAAACATCTTTCTGCTCGCTCTTTTTATTTCCTCTTTTTTCTCGTCGAATTTTTTCAACTCTTTTACCTTTCGAACTTTTTAATTTAATGTTCGAAAAATAAAAGAATCCAATAGATTTGTCAAGGGAATTATCCTTAGAAATGTTCGGAGTTAAAGGTTGTTGATAGGAGAACATAATAAGCCTGAGGCGAGGATTACGAGCTGTTGGATAATTGGATTGTTGGATGACTGGATGACTGGATGGCTGGATGGCTGGATGATTGGATGGTTGTGGGTTGGGGACGTAGCAATGGGAATTTTAAAAATATTCGCTTTAATCTTTGTGGGAACTTTGTAGGGACAACTCATGAGTTGTCCCTACGT
>JALWGH010000344.1 GCA_027013735.1 Melioribacteraceae bacterium | reverse complement strand
TTGTGACCTATGCCAGTCAAATTGGTACAGGTTTAAAATCGGTGGCAAAAGTTTTAAGGGGGAAAAATACAATAATAAATAATGAAGGAAATTAAAAGAACTGCCGTGAGATTTAATTAGGGAAAGCAATGAAATTGCAACCCCAAAAGTCATTAGATGCTTAAAAATCTAATGACTTTTGGGATGCCAAAAAATTGGGGAATAATACGCTAAGGTTGATTTGGGAGAAGTTTTTTACAACTCACCCCCTTTTTCCCCCTCTCTTTCAAAGAGAGGGGGATTCTGCTTTCCCTGAATTTTCAACTTGATTTGAAAAGGGGGAGAGTTCTGAAAGAAAAAAGAGAACAATTATTAAAATAATTGAAGTATGCATTCTTTTTGCCACCAAATTTAAACTTGTACCGTCAAATTAAAATTTAAAGAAAGGTATAAGTTTATAGTAACAAAACTCTTAAAGTGAAAACAGGCATGAATCTTTTGCTATCAAGTTTAAATTTGTACTCATTCAAGGAATAGTAAATAACGAATACAATACTCACAAATCAGCAAAATTGAATATTCTATTAGAAATACTAAAATATAAGGGGATATTTGTCTTTTTGTGTGCAATAAACTTATGTTTGTATTCAGAATATTTTTGTTAAAAGGAACGAATAAAAAAAGGGTGGTGAATGTGAAGTATTTTTTGTTAAGTTTTATTTTAATCCTTTTTATTAAAAGTGAAATTTTCGCGCAAGCAGATATTCAAAAAACTGTCAGTTATTTTTCCAAAACTCCCGAATTAAACCAAGCATCTTGGAGTGTTTGCGCCAAGTTTGTTAACAACGGGAAAACAATCGTCGCGTTGAATCCGAGGCTTAATCTTGCGCCCGCCTCGGGGTTAAAGGTTTTTACGACTTCCGCAGCGCTTAATATTTTAGGTGAGGATTACCGTTACGTAACTAAAATATTCGCTGACGGCGGAATCCAAAACGGAACGCTTTACGGAAATTTAATTATTGTCGGTTTTGGAGATCCTACGCTCGGCTCGTCAAAAGTTAACGGCTCATTACCGCTCGACAGCTTAATGCTAAACTGGGTTAACGCCGTAAGGAAAGCGGGAATAAAGAAAATAGCCGGCTCTATTCTTGTTGACGACAGACTTTTCGACGACATCCCGATTCCTCGTAATTGGTACTGGGTGGATTTAGGTAATTACTACGCGGCACAAACCGGTGCGCTGACAATCAACGACAATCTGTACAAAATATTTTTCCGCCCCGGCAAAAAAACCGGTGCCCCGGCTGAATTTTTAAGAACCGAACCGGCATTGAACGGAATAATATTCGTAAACAAAATGAAAACCGGCGCTCCCGGCTCGGGCGACAACGGCTACGTTTTCCGCTCTCCGCACGATAGCCTCGCCTACCTGAGGGGAACGGTTCCAATGGGTTACAAGGAGTTTTCCATTAAAGGCTCTTTGCCGGACCCGCCATTATTTGCGGCAAGATATTTTACGGAAGCGCTCAATAAAAACAGCATTGCTGTTGAGGGTGATCCGGGAAGAATTAAAACCGAGCCCGACTATTCAAAAATGAAACTAATCACCCGAACCGTTTCACCGAAGTTGAAAGACATTGTTTACAACATTAACAAAATAAGCAACAATCTTTACACCGAGCAGTTGTTACGAACAATTGCCGTTGTCAAATACGGCGTGGGAAGCGAAGAGAATGGAATCAAAGCGGTTAAACAATTTGTTGCCGAAAGCGGTGTGGACACTACCGGATTAAACCTTTACGACGGCTGCGGACTAAGTCGCTCCAACACAATTACGGCTGAGATGATGACCGACCTGTTAATTGCCAACACACACAGAAGTTGGTTCCCTGCGTTTTACAGGTCTTTGGCAATAGCCGGAGTAAAAAACGATCCGGGTTACTTTACGAAATTCGGCAAAGGAACTCCGCTCAAAAATAATGCAAGAATAAAAGGCGGGTTCATTTCCGGTGTGCGTAGCCAGTCGGGCTATTTAAAAACCCGCTCGGGCAGAATGGTTGCATTTTCTCTGATTACCAACAACTTTACCTGCAAAGTGAAAAAGATTAACAAAATTTACGAGAAAATTTTAATAATGTTGAGTAAAATAAAATGAAAATAGTTGCGGACGAAAATATTATTTATGCGAAGGAAGCCTTTTCGCAATTTGGTGATGTGCGTTTACTCCCCGGACGAAAAATTACGAACGCGGAACTGAAAGACGCCGATGTTTTAATAGTGCGTTCGGTTACAACGGTTGGCGAAAATCTTTTAAGCGGTACAAATGTTAAGTTTGTTGGAACGGCAACAATCGGGGAAGACCACATCGACAAGGAGTATCTCGGAAGAAACGGAATAGGTTACTCTAACGCAAAAGGTTCGAATGCTTTGGCTGTTGCCGAATATGTGCTCTCGGCAATTGCGGGATTTTTAAACGAGAGCGGTTCGAGCTTGAGGGGAAAATCAATCGGCATAATCGGAGTGGGGACGATTGGCAGTAAGGTGGCAAAATTTGCAGAAGCGCTGGGGTTGGAAATAATACGCAACGACCCGCCGCTGAAACGCCTGACAGGTAGGACGGAGTACCTCTCACTCGAAGAGGCATTGTCCGCAGACATTGTTACTTTCCACGTTCCTTTGAATATGGGAGGACGGGACAATTCTTTTCACCTGCTTGACGAGGAAAACTTAGAAAAACTAAAACCCAATTCACTTTTGATTAATTCTTCGAGGGGAGCGGTTGTGAATAATAAGGTGTTGTCGGAATTTCTCAATGCCGGAAATAATATTTTTACCGTGCTTGACGTTTGGGAAAACGAACCGGAAATTAACTTGGAATTGTTAAACGCTGTAAATTTTGCCACTCCTCACGTTGCGGGTTATACTTACGAGGGCAAAGTTAACGGTACGGTGATGATTTACAATGCCGTCTGCAATTATTTTGGTTTGGAGAAAAAGTGGAAACCGCCTGTAAATAAATTAACGGACAATGAAATTGTTGTTGACAAATCTTTGTCTCTTGAAGAAAGCTTAAACAGTGTGTTTCAAAAAGTTTACTCGATTAAAGAGGACAGCAAAAGAACAAAAGCAAAAATACTTTCGGATAAAGAAAACCACGCTTTGGCTTTTGAAAAACTGAGAAAAGAATATCCGCTGAGAAGAGAGTTAAGAAATTACATTTTAGAAGGCAGTCCGCCCGAAGAAATGAAAAAGATTTTCCTTTTGTCTAAAACCCTTTCGTTTTAAGAGCAACTTACTAATTTGTGAAAGACATTAAAAGCCAAAAGGTTTGCTATTTGACAATGGTTCAAATTTTGAATAATTCAATAATTGGAATATTATGTTAATGAAATAAGGGTGCGAAAAGCTGGATGAATGGATGATTGGATGATTGGATTATTAATAAACCCCGTCATTGCGAGGAGCGAATTTATCTGCCGAAAGGCAGAGCGACGAAGAAATCTGTCAAACCGCCTGTTATTGCGACCCCGCAGAATGCGGGAGACGCAATCTGTGACATTCTACTGTCATTGCGAGCGTAACGGAGTGGAGCGAAGCAATCTGTCTGTCAAAAAAACAAAAGCAGAATAAACAACAGATTGCTTCCCCCGCCACGGCGGGGTCGCAATGACAAAAAATACTGTCATTACGAGCGGAGTGTAACGGAGCGAAGTAATCTGTGGGTTAAAAAAGCCAATGTTGAATAAACGAAAGATTGCTTCATTCCGACAAGCCGGGATTTGCAATGACGTCTTTTGCTAACCCACGGCTTCAGCCGTGGGTTTACAAAGAAAATCTCGGACATTCCAAAAACCGTTTTAACGGTTTTCCTCGCCACGAAAGAAAACCTTCATCTCGACCTCTGTTCTTCTTCAAAGTTCAAACAATTGGGCTGAAACCCGTTAAGTTTATTTGTTTTTTCCCCGCCGTCGGTTAAAACCGACCGGAATGTCGGCTAAATCAGATAGTAATGCTATGCTTTCAATATTCTAATTAATTTTTGTTAAATGACAGTTTGTCTTTCGGCAAACATTGCCGTTGACTTCAGTCAACGTGCCTGAAAAAGAAACAATATTTCTTGGCTTTAGCCACATTTTTCTTTCTGACCCGTCGGGTGAATCCGAAGACAATACCGACCAAAACCGTTTGTTAATGAAATTGCTCTAATTGAGCGGGGTAGCCATTTTGCTCTGTCTGTCTCTTTGAAATATTCAATTCTTTACTTCGATACCTTCGGCATCGTTCGTCTGTCCACAATCAATTATTTCTAAAGACGTTCGAGATAAATTGTAGCGTTGATTGCTTGCAATATGCGTGGAAGATTAACCTTTAAAAGTATCCTACGTTTTAATAATGATTCAAATATTGAATAGTTCAAAAATGGGAAAATACTAATATTGAAGCATCTCGACCTTTTTGTGTGAAAAAATTAATTTGTCATTTAATTAATATCTCTTTAAATTATTAAGTTTAAATCTCATAATGAAAATGATTTTTAACGACACAATAACGGCTCTTGCTACACCTCCCGGGGTTGGCGCAATTAATGTTATCCGCGTTAGCGGGGAGGAAAGCCTGCAAGTTGTCAACCGGTTTTTCAAAGGTAAAAAAGAACTTGACAAAGCACAAACGCACACCGTTCATTACGGAAAATTTACTGATGAAAATGGTGTAGTAATTGACGATGTACTCGTTACCGTTTTTAGAAAACCAAACTCGTACACGGGAGAAGATTCGGTTGAAATCAGCACACACGGCAGTCCGTTAATTTCCGAAAAAATAATCGGCGTTTTACTTGAAAGCGGGGTGCGCTTAGCGGAGCCCGGGGAATTCACAAGACGTGCATTCTTAAACGGCAAAATGGATTTGGCTCAAGCCGAAGCTGTTGCCGATGTAATCAACGCACGCTCGGAAGCTTCCTTGCGGGGAGCGAGAAACCAGCTTGACGGAATATTGTCGGGTAAAATTGAAGAACTCCGCCAACAGTTAATTGATGTTTCATCCCTGATTGAACTTGAGCTCGATTTTGCAGAAGAAGATTTGGAGTTTGTCTCCGAAAACGAGACGATTGAAAAAATTCAGTCGGTCGTAAAAGTAATTGAAAAATTGTTGAACACTTTCCGGTTCGGAAGAATAATCCGCGACGGGGTAAACGTTGCAATTGTTGGAAAACCGAATGTGGGAAAATCCTCGCTGTTAAATTACATCTTGAAAGAATCCCGCGCAATTGTGAGTCACATTCCGGGAACAACAAGGGACGTAATCCGTGAGGAAGTTTCAATTGACGGCATTTTGTTCCGGCTTTACGACACGGCTGGAATCCGTTTGACGGACAACGACGTTGAAAAGGAAGGCGTTTTGCGTAGCAGGGAGGCGGTAAAAAACAGCGACGTTGTGATTTTTGTGAACGATGTAATTACCGGTTTTTCGATTGAGCTTTACAATGAAATATTGCAGTTGACAGATTCGTCCAGAGTGATTAAGGTAATGAATAAAATAGATTTGAACCATTCGCCCGACAGTAACGGGGATGTGAATATTTCCGCGTTAACCGGCGAAGGTATCGAGGATCTGTTTAAGCTGTTGAAAGAAAAATCTGTCGGAATAAACATTTTCAGCGAGAAATCCGCCGTGGTTTCGAACGTACGCCATTTTGTTGCGTTAAAAAAAGCGAAAGAATATTTGTTGAAAGCCGTTGAAACCGTAAAAAGCGGAATGAGCGGAGAGTTTGTTGCCGTAGATTTAAGAAACGCCGAAAGCTCCCTCGGTGAAATAATCGGTAAAGTTGCCACGGACGACATCCTAAACAATATTTTTAATAAATTTTGTATTGGAAAGTAAATAAAAAGTTTCACGTGAAACTTTTCTAATGAAGAATTAAGAACCTGCCTGACGGCAGGCAGGTTAAAAATTAAAAATGTTTATGAACAAATAAGGAGTAAGGTTTTAGCGGGAACTTAAAATGAATGATTTTTTAACAAAAAACAATAAATCAAAATTTGAAATAATTATTCATTCATAATTCTTAATTTTTAATTAATAACGGTGTTTGTTGTGAAATCTGAAAAGAACGTGATTGTGGATTTGTCGTTTGAGTTTGCGTTGGAAATTATCGAATTTTACAAGGAATTGGCAGATAAAAAGGAATTTGTAATTTCAAAGCAAATTTTGAGAAGCGGAACGAGTATTGGTGCTAATATCGAGGA
>JALWGH010000343.1 GCA_027013735.1 Melioribacteraceae bacterium | reverse complement strand
TTTTGCTTCCCTGAGTGCGGCAAGCGTGTCGGCTGTTTCCCCGCTTTGGGAAATAAAAATTGCTGTGTCGTCCGGTGTAATAATCGGATTGCGGTAACGGAATTCCGAGCCGTAATCAACTTCAACTGGGATGCCTGTGTATTGCTCCAGCATGTATTCCCCCACCAATCCGGCGTGCCAGGATGTTCCGCAAGCAACTATTAAAATTCTGTTCGAGTTTATTATTCTTTCTTCGTAACCGCTTAGTCCGCCCAATTTGGAAACGCCTTCATCCAAGAGAATTCTGCCGCGCATTGAATTTCTAATTGATTCCGGCTGTTCCATTATTTCTTTGAGCATAAAATGCGGATAACCGCCCTTTGTTATTTCGTCCACTTCAATATCTACCTGCACCACATCTTTTTCAATTTCTTCATCTTCCATATTTTTAGCTTCAAAGCGGTCTTTTGTAACTACGGCAATTTCACCGTCCTCAAGATAAACTACACTGCTCGTGTGAGTAATAAGCGCATTAATGTCCGAAGCGACAAAGTTCTCATCCTTTCCAACCCCAATTACCAAAGGCGAACCTTTGCGTGCAACAATTATTTTGTCCGGCTCGTGTGTTGAAATAACTGCAATACCATAGGTGCCTTCAACCAAAAGCAATGCCTTACGAACTGCTTCGAATAAGTTTTTATTGTTTTTAAAAAATTTGTCAACCAAATGAACCAGCACTTCGGTATCCGTTTCGCTCCTGAATTCGTAACCTTCGTCCTGAAGCTTTTTTCGTAAGGGAGAATAATTTTCAATAATGCCGTTGTGTATTAACATTATTGACTTATCTCCGTTGAAGTGCGGGTGGGCATTGATTTCATTAGGCTCTCCGTGAGTTGCCCAGCGGGTATGGGCAATTCCCAAATTGGATGTAAGATTCAGATCCTTTACGGATTTTTCAAGTACAGAAACCTTTCCCTTTTTCTTTTCCACAATAGCCTTGTCATTAGCAATAATAGCTATTCCAGCAGAATCATATCCTCTGTACTCAAGTCTTTTAAGTCCTTCAATTAAAATCGGTACTGCGTTTTGTTTCCCAATATATCCGACAATGCCACACATGGTCGCCTCCTATGATTGTTAAAATTTTTGTAAAAGAGAAAAGGGAAAAGTTAGTGGTCGGGGCAATGCCTCAAAAGCATCAGGTTGGATTTTTGAAAATAATCTTTATTTTCTTTTTGAACGAGCAATTTTTCCATTCACAGATATTTTAAAATTGTAAACCAAATTTGTTAAAAAATACCGCTATTTTCAAATGAATTTTGAGGAAATATTTTACTTTTTCCCGCTTGGATTTTCGAAAAATATTGAAAAAGCAATTTCATTGATTTATATTTCGACTTCAAATTTGCGCCCGTAGCTCAATTGGATAGAGCGTCTGACTACGGATCAGAAGGTTGAGGGTTCGAATCCTTCCGGGCGTACCAATTTTCCTCTTTTACTTTCCTCTTTTTACTTTTTCCTCTAGCTCAAGCGTCTGTCTTAATGGTCTGCAGGTTGAGGGTTCTGCCAACGGCATTCCTTCGGAAGAATCCTTCCGGGCGTACGAATTTCACTCTTTTACTTTCCAATGCTTTTTCCCTTTACCTAAGCGTCTAACTACGAATCAGAAGGTTTGAGGGTTCTGCCAAATACACTCTTTCGCAACATTCCAAATTGCTTAAATAATTCTTCATTCTTCATTTTTAATTTTTAATTAACAAAGTTTTTGTATTAATTTTAACATTAAAAAATCAGGTAAAAAAAATGAGACAAGTAAAATCTGTATTGGCTGTTTCCTTGTTAATTCTTTTTGCAATGGTCAACATTGCTTTTCCACTTTCTGCAAAATCCGTTAAAATCACAAACTCCAAAATCTCACTCCGAATTAATTTTGACACTAATAACAGAATTTTAGGAGAAACTTTCTCCGCCGTTTACAAAGGGAGTAAGAAGGAAGTCTTTTCAACCGACGGCAATTTTGAAATCGATTTGGTTTGGACATATTGGA
>JALWGH010000342.1 GCA_027013735.1 Melioribacteraceae bacterium | reverse complement strand
GTATTTTATTTTATTGTCGTGCCGTGCCGTGGGCAAGTAGTAAGCAAAATTCAAATCTGCCGGAATTACAATTTGCTCGTGGTTTCCCTCGTGTGAATAAGGACGGTTGTTAAAGAAAGCGTCAACTTCTTCGGCAACTTTATTTCCGCTGCCGATTGCTTCAACCACCGTTCCGCCCCACGCCATATCACCCGCGCAGAATACGGGAACTTTGCTTTCGAATTCCGTTTTTCCTTGTTCGGCTTTTATTTGTGAATTGTTGAAAACGTAGGAATCGTATTTTTGTCCGATTGCTTTTATTACTTTGTTTGCTTTGATTTTTGTTTCCGAGCCTTGAACGGGGATTGGTTTTCTTCTGCCTGTTTCGTCAGGTTCGCCGAGCTCCATTTTAATCATTGTCAATTCCAGCTCGTCGTCGGAAATTTTGTCGAGAGCAACCGGAGCGGTCAGGAATTCAATCTTAACTCCTTCGGCAAGGGCTTCTTCAATTTCAAGATGAATAGCTGGCATTTCGTTAATTGTACGGCGGTAGTAGATTGTCGGTTTTGCACCAAGACGCAGAGCCGTGCGGGAAACATCTATTGCCGTGTTGCCTCCGCCGATTATTGCAACTTCGTCGCCCTTACTAATTCCGAAAGGATTTTTGTTTAACTTAAACTCGCGGAGGAAGTCAATTCCGTCAAGAGCAAGTTCTTCGTTTGGAATATTCATTTTTGAACCGATGTGCGAACCGACCGCAACAATTACGGAATCGAAATCATTTTCAAGTTCGTTAACCGTTACTTTTTTATTTGTAATGATTTTAACGCCGGCTTTTTCGATGCGCGCAATTTCGCGGTCGAGGGCATCGTCCGGCAATCTGAATTTCGGGATTCCCGTTCTCATCATTCCGCCCGCTTGGGGGAGCGCTTCAAAGACGGTTGTTTCGTAGCCTTTAAGTCTCAAGCGCAACGCTGCGGTTAAGCCTGCCGGTCCCGAACCGATTACTGCGATTTTTTCTTTGTGAGAAATCTCGGGCGCTTTGTAATTAACGTCACCTTCACGGTCGCCCAAGAATCTTTCCACTCCGCCGATGTTTAGAGCTTTGTCCAATTCATTGCGGTTGCAGTTCTGTTCGCAAAAGTGTGGGCAAACTCTACCGGTTGTGGCGGGGAAAGGATTGTGCTCTAAAATTAGTTCGTAAGCTTCGCGGAACCTGCCTTCGTTGCTCAAACGCAGGAAGCCGCGAACGTCAGTTCCTGCAGGGCAATTTGCCGAGCAGGGAGCTTGCTTGACCGTGTAGATAGGCGTAAGCACACGCCAGTTACCGGTTTTGTTAAGAGACATCGGCTCTGACCAAGAAGGGAACTCGGGAATTTCGTTCGGGTCGGGTAATTTGCCGAATGTGATTTCCGGTTTTTCAGCTTCTTCTTTTTCGTCGGTTTCCGAATTAAGTAAATCCGTTAAGAAAGTGTAATCCTTTTTCAAGCCGACTATGCTTTCTTGTGCAATAAAAGCTGCTTCGGCATTTTCCTTGGGTTTGACCGGAACGTTTTCCGAAATTATTTTTGCTCCGATGTTAATGTCGGCATTTAACAATTTTAAAATTGCTCCGATCATCGCGGAGTTAACAATGGGCAGGGTTTTGCTGCCCAAACCTTTTTCCAAAGATATTTTTGTTGCGGGAATAGTAAAAATGTTTTCGGTCTTTTCCTTAAGCTCGGATATCGGCTGCTCGGTGTTTATTAGCACAGCTCCGTTTTTTTGCAATCCGTCAAAAACGGGAACTTGGGATAAAAGAGTTTCGTCGAAAACGACAATTAAATCCGGATTGTAAATGTTGCTTCTATTTAAAATTTCGGATTTCGAAACTCTCAGGAAAGCTTGAATGGGAGCGCCGGTTCTTTCGACGCCAAAAGCAGGGAAAGCCTGAACGTGGTAGCCTCCCAGTGTGCCGAATATCTTTGCTAAAATTTCAAAAGCCGTCACCATTCCTTGTCCGCCGCGTGCGTGTCCTCTGATTTCTAACATGGCTTTTTCTCCGTAATAG
>JALWGH010000341.1 GCA_027013735.1 Melioribacteraceae bacterium | reverse complement strand
CAAGAGATTCTTGCCGGTTTTCATTTTAACGTTTTGTCACGATTTTTCTTACTCCAACGAGCTGTCCAAAAATCGCGCCAAAACTTTTTCCGGTGCTTTTGTTTGCCAATTCCACGGGTTGAAAACCCGTGGTTACCGAGATGTCGCCCCGCAGGGGCTCAATTCTTAAAATTTTTAGTTTTTCCCCGTTAGAAGGGGATTAAAGAACTTTGTGTTGATTACAACTCCAAACTTTTTTACAACAATGAATGACAACCTCGCCACGTTGGCGGGGTCAAATGACAAATCACCTCGTTGCAATCTCCCAATCCTAATTTTCTCTGTTCTCTATTCACTGAAAAAGGCGTCTTGCTTGTCGCGGCGTAGCCCGAGCATAGCGAGAGCAAAGACGGACTTGTCGCGTCGAAGTTAAGAGAAGCGAAAACGAAGACGGACGTCTCGCGTCTTGCCTCTTGCGTCTAGCGTTAATCCATTTCTTATTTCTCGTTTCATCTTTCTCATTTTGTTCACCATCCGCCGCTTGCGCCGCCGCCTCCAAAGCTGCCTCCACCGCCGGAAAATCCTCCGCCGCCGAAGCCGCCGCCGCCAAAACCGCCCGAAGAACCTCCTCCGAATCCGCCGAAACCACCGAGGAAAATCAAACCGCCCGGCCCGCGCATCCGTGAGAAGATAATCATCAAAATAAAGAAAATAACGTAGAACCAAAATCCGTGACCGCCCTTGTCAACGTCTTTTTCGCGGTTGTCTTTGTTTACGTATTCTCCTTGTACTGCGGAAACAATTGCATTCAAGCCGGAGATTAGTCCTTTGTAATATTCGCCCTTGCGGAAAAAAGGAGCAACACGGTTACGGATAATTGAGCTGGCAAGAGCGTCGGGCAAAGCGCCTTCCAAACCGTAGCCGACTTCTATTCTCATCTTCTTGTCGTTTTTGACAATCAGAAAAAGAATTCCGTTGTCGTTTCCCTTTGTCCCTATTTTGTTCTTTGCCGCAACGTCGTAGGAGTACATTTCCAAAGGGTAGCCGTTGAGCGTGGGAATCATTAACACAACAATTTGCGTGGAGGTCTTTTTGTCGAGCGCTCTCAAACTTTGCTCAAGTTTGTAAATTTGTTCACGTGTTAACGTACCGGTAAAGTCGTTAACGTAATTCGTTAGCTTTGGAACGTCCGGCTCCTCTTGGGCAAGCCCAACGGAAACAAGAATAAGAAGTAATATTGGAATTAATATCTTTTTCAAAATCTAACTCTTAAAATTTGACTTTAGGAGCTTTCTCTGCGCCGGCTTGAGCCTTAAAATAAGCCTTTTCTCTAAAGCCGTTCATATTTGCAATTATGTTCGAAGGAAATTTGCGGATGTAAGTGTTGTATTCCTGAACAACTCTGTTGTATTTCATTCTTTCAACGGCAATCCTGTTTTCCGTTCCTTCCAATTGTGCTTGCAGTTGAAGGAAGTTTTCGTTTGCCTTCAGTTGCGGGTAGCGTTCCACCGTAACAAGAAGCCGGGAAAGAGCGCTGCCTAACTGGTCTTGCGCCTGTTGGAATTTTGCAAAAGCGTTTTGATCGCTAAGCATTTGCGGTGTAATATTAATTTGATTTACCTTTGCCCGCGCTTCGGCTACTGCCGTGTAGGTCTCTTTTTCAAAATTGGCAACGCCTTTAACCGTTTCAACAAGGTTGGGAATTAAATCCGCGCGGCGCTGGTATTGGTTTTCCACCTGACTCCAAGCCTGAGTTACTTGTTCGTCCAGAGTAACAAGTTTATTGTAAATGCTTGTGTACCACGAAACGGCGAGGAAAATGACAACTACTATTCCAATTAAGATCCAAATACCTTTCTTCATTTATTTTCTCCTTAATTTATTTTTTCAAAATTAATTTGTAAGGCTTCTTGTCGGAGCCGGAATTCTTCCGCCCCGTCTTACAAACGCAGCAGGGCTAAGTTCCCTTACTTCCATTATAGGCGCTTTGCCGAGCAAGCCTCCGTAATCAACGGAATCGCCGACGTCCTTCCCCACGGCAGGAATAATTCTAACGGCAGTCGTCTTGTCGTTAATAATTCCGATTGCAGCTTCGTCGGCAATTATTCCTGCAATTGTTTCGGCAGGCGTTTTGCCGGGGATGGCAATCATGTCCAAGCCTACGGAGCAAACAGCTGTCATTGCTTCCAATTTTTCGAGCGAGAGGTTTCCTTTTTCAACGGCTCTAATCATTCCTTGGTCTTCGCTTACGGGAATGAAGGCACCGCTCAAACCGCCGACGGATGAGGAAGCCATTAAACCGGCTTTTTTCACTGAGTCGTTAAGCATTGCCAATGCTGCCGTAGTTCCCGGAGCGCCTACGTCTTCGAGCCCCATTGCCTTGAGGATGTCGCCCACGCTGTCTCCCTCCGCGGGAGTTGGCGCAAGGGAAATGTCCACAATTCCGAATTCCACTCCGTTCATCTCGGCGGCTTTACGCCCTATTAACTCGCCAGCACGCGTGATTTTAAAAACCGTTTTCTTAATTACTTCCGCAAGCTCCTGAACTGAAACATTACCGGCGCTTTTGATTGCTTCCAGCACAACGCCGGGACCGCTGATGCCTACGTTAATAACTACTTCCGGCTCGGAAACACCGTGGAAAGCGCCTGCTACAAAGGGATTGTCCTCCACGGCATTGGCAAACACAACTAACTTTGCACAGCCAATAGAGTCCCTGTCGGCAGTTAGCTCGGCGGTTTTCTTAATCGTTTCGGACATAATAAGAACGGCATCCATGTTAATGCCTGCCTTCGTCGAGCCGACATTAACGCTTGAGCAAATTGTTTTTGTGTTTGCGAGTGCTCCGGGGATTGATTTAATCAATTCAAGCTCGCCGGTGGTCATTCCCTTTTGTACCAAAGCGGAATAGCCCGCAAGATAATCCACCCCGATTTCAAGCGCCGCCTTATCCAATGTTTCCGCTATTTGAATGTACTCGTCGGCTGTGAACGAGCCGAAGGGAATTGAAATCGGTGTGACGGAAACCCTTTTGTTTGCAATGGAAATGCCGTACTTCCTTTCGATTTCTTCTGCAATCTTTACGTGGTTGCCGGCAAATTTCAGAATCTTCTCGTAAATCTTTTGTTTGGTTACTTCGATGTTCCTGTCAGCACAGTCGCGCAAACTTATTCCCATTGTAACCGTGCGGATATCGAAATGCTCGATTTCCGTCATTTTTATTGTTTCTAAAATCTCGTCAAATTCGTAAGGCATTTTAGCTCCTTTAAATTCTGTGCATGTAACGGAAAACGTCCTCGTGCTGGAGGTAAACCTTTACTTTTAATTTTTCCGCAACTTTGTTCAAATCTTCCTGAAGTTGTTTGATGTCTTTCTTCGAGTTCGTGATGTCAATAATCATAATCATCGTGTAGAATTCACCCATTAGCTTTTGGCTAATGTCGTGAATGTCGCACTCGGCTTCGCTAAGCGCGGCGGTAATTCCGGAAACAATTCCCGGGTGGTTTAATCCGAAGGAGGTAAGAATTACCCTTCCCGAATCTTCGGGAGTTGTTTTAAATGTTTGTTCTTCGGCGCCTAATTTCTCCAGCGATTTTGAAACAACCTGTTTAACGTTTTCCGTCGTAGCTTTTTCGCCAAGCTCTTCAATTGCCTGCAGAGTGATTTTTCTTATTAATTCTTCGGAAATGTTCACGGCTTTAATCCTTTAAATTTGTTTTCCAAATATCCGAACGCATCGTTGTAAATTTCAATATTTTTTTGTCTCGCAAACTTTTCGGCATTCTGAAAATTTCCTCTGTAGAATCGAAACCAGAGTAAGTTGCCGACCATTATTCCGTCGAACACTCTGTTTGCAAGGAACGCTTTCACCGTTGTGTAGCCCCAGAGGACGTTCCAGCCGAGGGACATTAAGCCTGACAAATAATGCCCCGTGTAAATTTGTCCCGCGCCGGGAATAATGTACGACATCCCTTTTACAAAGTTAACCGAATATTTTTTATTTAGCACGTCTTTGCAAAGATTTGTCAATTCGTTTTCGTTCAATTCTGAAAATTGTTTCGCAGCTTGCTGCCAGCGGTTGGCAAACATAAAAGCCCACCCGCGCCAATAGAGTAAAAGATTTTTCTGGTTGTCGTCCGCTGTTTTCAGAAATTGCGTAATTAAATTAAGTGCTTCGTCGGTTTTCCGGGAAAGTATTAGCGTTCTTATTATTTGAGTCCCCGCGTAAAATTTTTCGCCCTCACCGTTAGCGGATTTTAATGCAAGCGAAAAATATTTTACCGCTTCATTTTCTTTCCCTCCAGCTTTGTAAGAAAGTCCGATTTTCATTTCGCTTGTAAATTTGTAAACCCCGGAGGAATCGAAAAACATTAAGCGTTTAAATTCAGTGATTGCGTCAAAATATTTTCCGGCTTTAAATAAACTGTCGGCATAGCGAAACTGCCTTTCAAATATGCCTTGAGCAAATGCGGTAGTTGCCAGAGCCAATAATATCAGCAATATTTCAATTGTTCTTTTCAAGTTTATTTGCTTCCAAAATTGTAACGGGGAATAAAATAATTTTCCTTTTCAAGGAATTTTTTCACTTCACTGACAAAATCAAAATTTACCTTTGCGTTAAAAATTTGTGCGGCTGCGTAAGAGCCGTAAATGTTTCCGCCGTAAAACAAAACAGTAAGCCCGGAGAACAACCAAGCCCTGAAAGAATGGTTTGCCCTGAAGTTGTCGTAAGCAATGTAACCTAAAACGCCAGTGAAAAGAAACGCAGTAATTCCGTCTCCGTAATTTCCCGTGTAAATTTTGCCGAGTCCGGGAACAACAGTTGAAAGCAGTGCTGCTGTTGTGGGGTCTTTGTACGGCAATCTTCTTTGTTTGGAATAAAGTTCGGACATCCCGGCTTTTTCTTTTTTGTTAAAAATATTTACAAAAGAAACCGAGTCGGGCAGTGGCATCTTTTGCAACATCATTGCTGTGAAAGAAAGTTTCAACGGGACGTGCAACGAGTCGTGAGTTTTAAAGAATTCATTGTTAGAAATATTTATTAAATAGCTTAAACTGTCTGCGAGAAAAAGGGTTTTAAAAAATTCATTCCTCGATTGGTTTGTAAAATCAGAGTTAAAAAACAATCCTTTAAAATGCGTAAGCGCTTCGGGGTAACGTCCCATTTGCTGAAAACCGAGAGCAATTTTAAAACGAACAGTGTCGTTGTTCTCCGTTTTCAAATATTTTTTGTATTCGTCGAAAGCTCTGAGGTAATCTTTTTCGGCAAAAAGGTAATCGGCAAATTTCTTAATATTCACGGGGGTAAAAAGGGGACTGGTGTTTTTGCTTTGTCCCTTTGACAAAACAAAAGGCAGTGACAGAAATAAAAACAATACGACGGAAAAATAATTTGACTTAGTTTTCATTCGAAGGGTTCAGCAGTTTCTTAATGTTTATTTTCGATTCGTCAAGTTCGTAAAGGAAAACAGGGTCGTAAAGTCTTCCGTGTAAACGTGTCGGGTATTGAGTTGAGCTCTTGAAAATATTTGTGTCGCGCGTAAACCTGTCGGCAAACATTAATGCTCCTTGAACAAGATTTGTTGCTTGCACCGCTCTTACGAAAAAATGAGAGCAGGAGGGGTAAAAAGGGCAGTTGTCCCCGTCAAGGTCGGAAATGAAAAAAGCGTAAACACTCCTCAATCCGATTAAAACATCGCTTGTAAAAGAGCCGTCGCTTTTCTCCGTTTCCGTGTTTTGTCCTATTTTAATTTTGTAAGAAGGCGGGACTGCTTTCCACCTTGTCCAATCGGCTTGAGCAAGGATTAAAGCAGGGAAAAGCAATAATATCAGCGCCAAACTCTTCATTCGTCTCCCAAGAAAATTCCGATGTTTTCCATTTGTTTTTTAAGGCGTAAAATTTCGTGCATTGCCACTTTACATAGTTTGATTTCTTCAAACAGAATTACGTCTCCCGTTTCTTCGTCTATTCTTAAGGAGTCGGTAATGTCTTTGTTTTTCAGACTTTCGTATTCCTTACGCTTCAAGAGTTTCTTTAAACTAATTTCCCCCTCGAGACCGTCGGAATATTTTACGAAAATCTTTTTGTCTTCGAGGGGGAGAACTTTAGTAATCTTAGGCATTTTTAATCTTTCAGAATTTGTCTGCCGATTATTATTCTTTGAATTTCGGAGGTGCCTTCGTAAATCTCCGTAATCTTAGCGTCGCGCAAAAAGCGTTCTACCTGATATTCGCGCACGTAGCCGTAACCGCCGTGAATTT
>JALWGH010000340.1 GCA_027013735.1 Melioribacteraceae bacterium | reverse complement strand
GGATTATTAATAGCCTGAGCCCAAAGAATATCTCCACTAAGATTTACCGCAAAAACGGTTTTATCTCTTCCAACTGCGTAAACAATCCCTCCCTTTTCGATTGTAAACTGTCCGGATACTTCTTTTCCTATATTCTTTTTGAAAACCAATTCACCCTTTGGCGAAAATCTGTACATGTTTCCGTTTCTGTCAAAGAGAAGAATAAACCCGTTTTGAATTACCATTGGTGGACTTGTAATGTGATCTCCTTCCGGAATTTCCAAAGGATATTCCCATTGTAATTTTCCTTCAAAAGAATATGCGAAAAAATAGTCGCTAACTGAGTCGGGATAAGTGGTGTAAGCAAAATAGATTGAAGAGTCCCCAATAACCAGAGCGTCGAAAGATTTGCTTGAAAAGGTTGTGGTGGGAATATTAACCCTTTTGTAAACTTTTAATTTTACAGGCAATTTGAATTCGCTTCTGTTGCTGTTTTGCGGGTCTTTGTTTGCCATTGGCCACGGGCTAACAGCTAAGCTGGGCCAAGGAACGTCTTCTTGGTATCCCGGAGGCTTTTGCCCGGGAGGCTGCGGCTCGGTGCTTTGCTTGCAGCCGTAAAAGAGCAAAGCTAAAGAAAAGATGAACAAAACTAATTTTTTCATAATAACCCTTTCGAACTTTTTCTACAAAATTAAAAATATTTTTTGCAAAAGACAGTGCAAAAATTTTTGCACTATTTGGGGGTTGAACTAAATAAAGACGTTAGAAGCGATAAGCCCGCCTTCGTTTTCGCTTCGCTTAACTTCGGCGCGACAAGTCCGTCTTCGCCCTCGCTTTGTTCGGGCTATGCCGTGACAAGCAAGATGCCCTATTCAGAGAACAGAGAATAGTTAGCAGTGAACAGAGACTTAAGACTCGTCACTCATCACTTAAGACTTATTTAATTGAAAGTTGAAAACAGAAAGTGGAAAGTTAAAATGAAATATTTCTGCGTTCTCTGCGCAAAACCTTTGCGTTCTTTGCGTGGTACGAAATGGTTAAACAGAAGGTTTGTGTGGTGTTTTGCCAATCTTTTTTGGGAAAGCAAAAGAGTTGTAAAATCGTTATTTTTGTTCGATACTTTTCAAATAATTTACAGGTGGTAAAATGGCTGCAAATTTCGATATGATTCAAAGAGTTTATGAAAATTTAGGACCCAAATTGGAGAAGGTACGTCAGGTTTTGGGTCGCCCGATGACTCTGGCGGAGAAGATTTTGTACACTCACTTGTGGGACGAACCGACACGTGAATTCGAGAGAGGAAAAGATTACGTTGAATTGGCTCCCGACAGGGTTGCAATGCAGGACGCAACCGCACAAATGGCAATGCTGCAATTTATGCGCTCGGGACGCAAAAAGACCGCTGTTCCTTCCACAATTCACTGCGACCACTTAATTCAGGCTCAGGTTGGCGCAGAGCAAGACCTTGCACGGGCAAAGGACGAAAACAAAGAAGTTTACGATTTCCTTGAAAGCGTTGCAAAGAAGTACGGCGTGGGCTTCTGGAAACCCGGCGCGGGAATCATTCACCAAATAGTTCTGGAAAATTACGCATTTCCCGGCGGAATGATGATTGGGACGGATTCCCACACGCCTAACGCAGGCGGTCTGGGAATGGTTGCAATCGGCGTTGGCGGTGCGGATGCGGTTGACGTAATGGCTGCAATGCCATGGGAACTTAAATGGCCCAAGCTAATCGGCATTCACCTTACCGGCAAACTTTCCGGCTGGACGGCTCCGAAAGATGTAATTCTCGAAGTGGCAAGAATCCTTACGGTTAAGGGTGGAACAGGTGCAATCGTTGAATATTTCGGCGAGGGAGCGCACTCAATTTCCGCTACCGGTAAAGCTACAATCTGCAATATGGGCGCTGAAATCGGCGCAACAACTTCCCTCTTTGCCTTTGACGACAAAATGGCAAATTACCTAAAGATTACAAACCGTGCGGATGTTGCGGAGCTTGCTCAAAAATACGCCGAACATCTGAAAGCCGACGACGAGGTTTACGCTAACCCCGAAAAATATTATGACCAAATAATTGAAATTAACTTAAGTGAACTCGAGCCTCATTTGAACGGACCTTTTTCGCCGGACAGGGCTTGGAAAGTTTCCGAGATGAAGCAAGCCGCAAAAGAGAATGATTTCCCCGAAGAACTCAGCGCCGCATTGATTGGAAGCTGTACGAACTCAAGTTACGAGGACATCGACCGCGCAGCAAACATCGCCAAGCAGGCAATGGAGCACGGATTGAAAGCAAAATCGGAATTCCTGATTACCCCCGGCTCCGAGCGAGTGCGTGCTACAATCGAGCGTGACGGTCAACTAAAAACCCTTACCGATTTAGGCGGAACGGTATTGGCAAACGCTTGTGGTCCCTGCATCGGAATGTGGAAAAGAATGGACGTTGAAATGGGACAGAGAAACTCGATCGTTACTTCCTTTAACAGAAACTTTGCCAAGAGGAACGACGGCAACCCCGCTACGCTTGCATTTGTTGCAAGTCCCGAAATGACAACAGCTCTTGCAATTGCAGGAAAACTAACGTTCAACCCGATTACCGATTACATTGAAAACGACAAAGGCGAAAAAATCAAACTTGATCCGCCAACGGGTTACGAACTGCCCCCGAGCGGCTTTGAAGAAGGCGGAGAAGGATTTGTTCCCCCCGCGGAAGACGCATCCGACGTTGAAGTGATCGTTAATCCGGATAGCGAAAGACTTCAATTGCTGGACAAATTCCCAGAGTGGGACGGCGAGGATTTCATTGACCTTCCGGTTTTGTTAAAAGCAAAGGGTAAATGTACAACCGACCACATCTCAATGGCAGGTCCTTGGTTGAGATACCGCGGTCACCTTGACAATATTTCCAACAATATGTTCCTCGGGGCAATCAACGCCTACACGGGCGAAGCGGGAAAAGTTAAGAATCAATTTACGGGCGAATACGACACCCCCGCCGCCGTTGCACGTGATTACAAAAAGCGCGGAATCGGTTGGGTTGTTGTTGGCGACGAAAACTACGGCGAAGGCTCAAGTCGCGAACACGCTGCAATGGAGCCGAGACACCTTGGCGCCAAAGCGGTAATCGTTCGCAGCTTTGCAAGAATCCACGAAACAAACCTTAAGAAACAAGGCGTGCTTCCCTTGACATTTGCCGACCCGGCAGACTACGACAAGATTCAGGAAGACGACAGATTAAGCATCGTTGGATTAAAAGAGCTTGCGCCCGGGAAACCGTTGAAGCTGATAATCAAACACAAAGACGGTACAACGGACGAAGCCGTTTTGAATCACACATTAAACGAAAACCAAATCGAGTGGTTCAAAGCTGGCAGTGCTCTCAACTTGATTGCAAAACAGAATCAAGGATAACCTTAGTAAATAAAAGCAGAAAAGCCGCGCTTGAAGCGCGGCTTTTTTTGTTCAAGAGTTGAAATGTTCAAATTCTGAACTAACAGTAAACTATCAGTGTAAGATTAAATTTGGTAACAAAAAAGCACTTACCCTAATTATTTTAAAATTGTTCTCTTTTCCCCTCAGAACTCTCCCCCTATTCAAGCCAACTTGAAAACTTCGGCACAGCAGAATCCCCCTCTCTTTGAAAGAGAGGGGGAATTAGGGGGTAGGTTGTTAACAAAACATCTTCCAAATTAATCTTAATGTATTTTTTTCTAACTAATTATTGCCGTAAATCTCTTTAATTTACGTGTTGCCGTATTTTCCCTTTTGCAAATTTTTTCAACAACTTTAAGCCTTTGTCGGCTATTCAAAAAATTAAAACACGCGGAAAGAAATTTTGTCTCCGGTTTTAATTCCGTACTTGTCGCAAAAGCCGGCGTTGACTTCCACAACGTATTTTGCGGGTTTTGTAGATGTGTAGGAGCTTACGTCGAAGGGCGTAGTGTTTTTTCTTATTGTAACAATTTTAAATTCGGAATTGACAAAAATCATATCGAGAGGAATAACTGTGTTTTTCATCCAGAAGGAGCGGTAGTCGTCGCGGTCGAAAATAAAAAGCATTCCACGGTCTTCCCGCATTTTGTTTCTGTACATTAAGCCCTGTGCCTGTTTTTCAGGGGTTTCGGCAATTTCGATTTCAATCTTTGTAAGGAAGTTTCCTTTTGAATCGGTAAAAGTTAACTCGCCGTTTTTCTTAAAACCGTAGGCGGAAGAATAATTTTCGTTTTGTTCTTTTTCTGCCACAACGCTATTCTTTTTTTGAGATACAAAATAAACGGCTATTGCCACAATCACCAATAATAACAGGACATAACCTGTTTTCGGTTTGCTTTTTTTCTTCTTTTTATTCATCTTGCCACTTCCCGTTAAACAAGCTCGATTTCTTCAAGTGCGTAAGTGTTTTCGGTTTCGAAGACCCAAACCCTTGCACGTGTAATGTTTTTAGCTTTGTTAATTTCTTTTATTTTGTTCAAAAAGTAAAGACAAATATTTTCCGCCGTTGTTTGAAAAGGTACAATGTTAACCTTTGAACCCAATGTTTTCAAAGCGTCTATTAATTCGGAGTCTTTTTCGTAAGCCATTACGGAGTGGTCTAAGTTTTCAACTATCGGCTCGATTAATGTTTTGACGTCGTAATAATCCATTACCATTCCGTTTTCTTCTATTTCACCTTCAAGCTCCACTCTCATTTTGTACGAATGCCCGTGCAGGTTGCGGCATTTGCCTTCGTGAAAAGGAAGCCTGTGTCCCATTTCCCAGTTGAATTCTTTTGCTATTTTCATCACACTCCTCTCCTTTCCGGATCCCAAATGTACTTGTGCATTTGTAATTGAAATCTCACATTTAATTTATCTTTTAAAATCCACTCTACTAATGTAGCAGGTTTTAATTTTCCGTAAACCACAGCAAACAAAATTTTCCTGTTTGACAGTTCTAATTTTTCAATTGTTTCGAGCGACCATTCGTAATCGTTCCTGTCGCCGATTACAAATTTAATCTCGTCGTTGGTTTTTAAATAGTTAACATTTTCAAAAAGATTTTTTTTCACCATTCCGCTGGAAGGCGTTTTCAAATCCATTACTATGTGAACACGTTTATCCACATCCTTAATGGAAAGGCTGCCGCTTGTTTCCAACAAAGTTTCGTAACCTCGGTCGCAAAGTTCTTTCATTAAATTCAAGGATCCTTTTTGTACAAGCGGTTCACCGCCGGTAACCTCAACGAGTTTACAATCGTATTTTGCAACCTCGTTGATTATTCCGTCAATGCTCATTTCCTCGCCTTCGTAAAAGGCGTAAGCGGTGTCGCAATAAGTACAACGAAGATTGCAATAAGTCAATCTGACAAAGACGCAAGGAAGTCCTGCGTAAGAACTTTCGCCTTGAATCGAATAAAATATTTCGTTTACTTTTAACATTTTATTTTCAAAAACGGATTTCAAAATTACCAATAATTTATTTGATTAAGAAAATGTTTGTAAACAATTAGGAGGCGAAAATTTTAAAACACAACGACAGCAACGGCAAGGGCAAGCAGTAAGGCGAAAAGAGTTCTTTCAAACCAGATAATTAAAATCTCACTAATTGAAATCGGAATTTCCGTTGAAAGAATGCACGGCACCGAAGCGGAGAAAAACAAAATTGCCGCAACGGAAACCACCGCCGATACGTAACGAGCAATCAGCGTGGCTTTTGCGACAAGTAAAGAGGGCAAAAACATTTCGGAAATTTCCAACGCCGCAGCTTTTGAAATCAACAGTGCATCGGGCACGCCGAAAATTTTTACAAAGGGATAAAACAAGTAACCGAGGTAATCAAACACAGGCGTGTATTTGGAAAGCAGCAGTCCGATTAATCCGACCGAAAGAATGGAGGGTAAAATACTCATTGCCATTAAGAAACCGTCCTTGAGATTTTTCAAAACGTTTTCTTTTAGAGTCGGTGCGCTACGGAAAGATTTAATACCTTCTTCAAGTGCAATTTTAAATCTCCCGCCCTCCGGTTTTCCCTCAGAGTGTTCAATGCTTTCCGAACCCTTGTCTTTATTGCTCAATGGCGGAATACGTACGGTAATAGCCGTTACTGCAAAGGTTATCAACAACGTTGACCAAAAATAAAAATTCCACATTCCCATTAGTCCTGTGGTTTTGGCAACAATAATCATAAACGTAGCCGAGACGGTAGAGAATCCTGTTGCAATTATCACGGCTTCCTTAACCGTGTATTTCCCTTCCTTAAAAACACGGTTTGTAATTAACAATGCAATTGAATAACTCCCGA
>JALWGH010000339.1 GCA_027013735.1 Melioribacteraceae bacterium | reverse complement strand
GTCATTAGATCCTTAAAAATCTAATGACTTTTGGGAGTGTTTGACAAAATTCAAAAAATGGGAAAATAATAAAATAAGGTTGATTTAGGAGAAATTTTTTTGACAACTCACCCCCTTTTTCCCCCTCTCTTTCAAAGAGAGGGGGACTCTGCTTCCCCTGAATTTTCAACTTGGTTTGAAGAGGGGGAGAGTTCTGAAAGGAAAAGAAGAACAATTTTTAAAATAATTGAAGCGTGTATTTTTTGCCACCAAATTCAAACTTGTACTGAAAAGTCAAATAAATCCTTAAAAATAATGAGCTTATCCCCCTTTGCGAATTGATTATTTGTGTGCATTTCGGTAATTTCAAAATTCAAATTAAAATTAATTATGTTTAAAATTGCCGTTTTTGTTTCAGGTCGCGGGACAAATTTTTTAGCGCTTTACAAGTCGCTGAAAACAAGTAAAAAAGCCAAAATTATTGCCGTTGTGGCGGACAAGCCCTGTTTGGCAATTGGAAAAGCCGAAGAATTAGGAATTTCAACTTATTTTGTTTCTAACAAACCTGTTTCCGGTTTTTTTTCTTTTGAAGAAATTAACGAAATTCTAAAGCGAAAAGAAGTTGACTTAATTGTTTTAGCCGGATTTTTGAAAAAGATCCCCGACTTTTTTGTTGATTCGTTCCAAAATAAAATAATCAATATTCATCCGGCATTACTGCCCGCTTACGGTGGTAAAGGAATGTACGGAATGAATGTTCACAAAGCTGTTTTTAATGCCAAAGAAAAATTTTCCGGCGCAACTGTTCATTTGGTTGACAAAATTTACGATCACGGTAAAATTTTAGCTCAGGAGAAAATTAATATTTCAAACGCAAAATCTCCCGAAGAAATTGCGGAAATGGTTTTGAAAATTGAGCACAGAATTTTACCACAGACGGTTGAAAAAATTATTGACGGGAAATTACTTCTAACGGAGTAATTCCTTTTGCCAAGTTGCAGGAGATTGAATTGAAAAAATTTGCTATTCTAAGTGTTTCCGACAAAACGGGAATTGCGGACTTTGCCGAAAGTTTGGTTAACTTCGGATACGAAATTATTGCTACCGGTAATACTGCAAAGGTTATTCGCGAAAAAGGGATTGAGTGCAAGGATGTTTCCGATTTAACCGGCTTCCCCGAAATTTTCGAAGGAAGAGTTAAAACCCTGCATCCGAAAATTTTCGGAGGAATTTTGTTTAGAAGAGACAATATGCAGGACAAATCGGAAGCAAATGAAAATGGAATTGAGCCTGTGGATATTGTTTGTGTTAATCTTTATCCGTTTCCCGAGGTTGTGAAGAAAGATGTTTCCCTGCAAGAAAAAATTGAGAACATTGACATTGGCGGTCCGAGTTTAATTCGTGCGGCGGCTAAGAACTACAAATTTGTTTCGGTACTCACAAATCCTGCGCAGTACGATTCTTTCTTAAATGAATTAAATTCAGGCGAAGTCTCTTTGAAAACCCGTGAGAAACTTGCTTACGAAGCTTTTGCCCACACTTCCTTTTACGATACTGTAATAGCTGATTTTTTCGAGAGTGAATTTAACTTGGAACCTTCGGCTTTTAGATTAAATTTACCGTTCGAGAAAAAACTGAGGTACGGAGAAAATCCACATCAGGAAGGAGCGCTTTTCGGAAACTTCTCAGACTATTTTGAACAACTTCACGGGAAGGAGCTTTCGTTTAACAACATTGCGGATTTAACCGCAGCTGTTGAAACTTTGAATGAATTTAAAAACACTACTTGCGTAATTGTAAAGCACATGAATCCTTGCGGGTCGGCTGTTGCGGAAGATGTGCTGACTGCTTACACAAATGCGCTTGCCTGCGATCCGGTTTCGGCTTTCGGAGGAATAGCCGTATTTAACAGGGAAGTTAATGCTGCAACGGCGGAAAAGTTAAACGAAATGTTTCTTGAAATTGTTGCAGCGCCATCGTTTGCTCCCGATGCGCTTGAAATATTGAAGAAAAAGAAAAACAGAAGAATACTATTAATCAAAAAGGAACTCCCGTCGTCGGGAAAAGACGTTAAAGTTGTGCCTGGCGGTGTATTAGTCCAAGAAAAGGATAATTCAAAAATCGAACAGTTGGAATTTCAGACTGTCACAAATCGGGAATGTACGGAAAAAGAACTTAGGGATTTGAAGTTTGCTTGGGCTGTTTGTAAACACACAAAATCGAATGCGATTGTGGTTGCAAAAGACCAAATGGGAATTGGAGTCGGCGCAGGACAAATGTCCCGCGTGGACGCGGCGGAAATAGCCGTAAACAAAGCTCACGCTAATGGTCATTCGTTGCAAGGCGCAGTCGCGGCTTCGGATGCTTTCTTCCCGTTTCCCGATGGAATAGAAACCTTGGCAGAGCAGGGAATTACGGCTGTTATTCAGCCGGGCGGCTCCATTCGTGACGAACAAGTAATTGAAGCGGCAAATAAATTTAACATTGCAATGATTTTTACAGGAATTAGAAATTTTAAACATTAAGGGGTAATATGGGTTTTTTTGACTTTTTTTCATCGGACGTAGCAATTGACCTCGGAACGGCAAACACCTTGATTTACATTAAGGGGAAAGGTATTGTGCTTAACGAACCGTCGATTGTTGCTTTTGACAGAAACACAAAAAGAATTATTGCTTTGGGCAACAAGGCAAAGGAAATGCAAGGACGCGAGCACCGGGAAATTCGTGTCTCACGCCCAATGCGGGATGGCGTAATTGCCGATTTTGAAATTGCCGAAGGAATGATTCGTGCTTTTATTAAAAAAGTTTCTACGGGACTGTTCTCGAGCAGGCGCGTTATTGTTGCCGTACCCAGCGGTGTTACGGAAGTTGAAAAACGCGCAGTGCGCGACAGCGCCGAGCACGCAGGGGCTAAAGAAGTTCACCTTATTGCCGAACCAATGGCGGCGGCTATCGGAATAGGAATAGACGTGGAAGCTCCCGTTGGAAATATGATTATCGACATCGGAGGAGGCACAACTGAGATTGCCGTTATTGCGCTTGCCGGTGTGGTGAATGTTGAATCGATTAGAATTGCAGGCGATGAAATGAACAACGCAATAATGCAGTTCTTTAAGAAAAATTACAATCTGCTTATCGGCGAAAGGACGGCGGAGTCAATTAAATGCAAAGTCGGTTCGGCTGTTCCGTTAAAAGAAGAAATTACCATTCAGGTCAAAGGGCGTGACCTCGTTGGGGGAATACCAAAGACTTCCGAAGTCAGTTCCGTTGAAATTCGCGAAGCCTTGAACGAAAGCATTGTGCAAATAATCGAATCGGTAAAAAGAACGCTTGAAAGAACGCCACCCGAACTTTCCGCTGATATTCTTGACCGGGGAGTAATGCTAACCGGCGGAGGTGCTTTGCTTAAAGGGCTTGACGAAAGGATTAGGATGGAAACAAATCTTCCTGTCCACGTTGCGGAAGATCCTTTAACCGCGGTTGTCCGCGGAGCCGGCAAAAGCATTGAAAACATTAACAAATATTCCAAGGTGTTTATCCGCAAACGAACTTATTAACGGAGAAGATTTTTGTCAAAGAATTTTTTCGAATTAAAAGAATATTTGGTCTTAGCTGTTCTTCTGATAGTAAGTTTAGCGTTGCTTCCTTTTAATGAAAATCCGCAGGTTAAAAATCTCCGTACTTATGCTTTCGGTTACTTTGCTTTTGTTACGGAATCGGTCAGCGAAATTTTGGACGTTCTCCAACCTTCCGAAAAATTAAAGAAAGAAAAGAAGATTAACGGCAAGCTTAATCTGCAAGTAAATCTTTTACGGGAATACGGATTGGAAAACATTCAACTGAAAAAAATGCTCCAATATTACGACACTTCCAAATATTCACTTGTTACGGCAAAAGTTGTTTCGCGTTTGTTTGGCGGGGGGAACGGCAATCTGATTTTAAATCGTGGTAAGAAAGACGGAATTGAAACGGCAATGCCCGTAGTTGACGAATTCGGCTTGGCGGGAATTGTGACCGACGTGAGCAATGATTTTGCCCTCGTCAGAAGTATTAGAAACAGTAATCTTAAAGTTGCCGTTGTTGACCAACGCAGCAGGGTTAACGGGGTTGCCGAGTGGAACGGCTCGGGATTGGTTATTAAAAATATTCCTGCCTCGGCGGACATTCAGCCGGGGGACAGAATCATTACTTCCGAGTTCAGTACAATTTTCCCTCCCACAATTCCGGTGGGAATAGTAGTGCGGAAGGAAATTAATGTGAACGGACTGTTGGGCAATGTTTTGGTAAAACCGTTTTCTTTTCCTTCAAAGGAGAATTTCCTTTTTGTTGTGAAATACATTCGCAACGAACAAATTGACTCTCTGAAATTAAATTTGTTTTTGAGGAAGTAATGCGATTTGTTTGGCCGTTAATATGGTTCGTTGTACTAGCCGCATTGCAGTTAACCGTTGTTCCAATGATTTCAATTGGCGGAGGGATTGAACCGAATTTGGTTTTGGCTCTGACGGTGTTCTACGGTGTGCGGTACGGCAAAATTACCGGCAGCGTTACCGGTTTTCTTTTCGGCTTTGTTTTCGATTTAATTTCCGGCGGACTACTTGGCAGTTCGATGTTTGCCTTTACCATTGCGGGTTTCATTGCGGGTTATTATTTCAAGGAAGACGATTTTGCAAATCTTTATTCATTTAATTTTCTTTTTATTCTGCTTTATGCCGCAACCGTTTCCCTCTTTATTTATGCGCTCATTGTTTACTCGAATATTAACACCAACATCGTTACGTTGTTTTTCGAGCGGGGAATATTACCTGCGATTTACACAACAATTTTCGGGCTCCCTGTCCTTTTCCTCAAACCGAAGGACGTAATAAGATGATTGACAACATCGACACACTAACGCGGAAGAAAATCTTATTTGTAATAATCGTCGGTTTTGTTTTAATAATTTCATTTAAACTTTTTTCCCTGCAAATTTTGGAACGTTCCGAATTCAGGGAAAGGGCAAAGGAGAATTCGCTAAAAAGAATTGTTGAACCGGCTGCCCGCGGCGTGTTTTACGATTTTAACAAATCGTTGTTGGTCAGTAACAAGCCTTCCTTTACGATGGAAATTATTCCCGCCGAATACGACTGGAGTAAAAACGATTTGGTCGAAAAGGTGCTGGGAGTAAAGAAAGGTTACGTAAAAAAAATTTTAAGACGTAAAAGGAACTATTCCCGCTATTTTCCTGTGCGCATTAAAAAGGACGTACCTCTGAGCGTGATTTCGTGGTACGAAGAAAATTCCCCCTGGTTAAAAGGATTGACCTACGCCGTAGAATACCAACGTGATTATTCGTTCGGCGTAATGGGTTCGCACATGTTCGGCTACACGAATGAAATCTCCGCTTCACAATTGAGAAAATACAAGGGCGAATACAGCCGTGGTGATTTCATCGGTGTAATCGGATTGGAAAAATATTACGAAAAAGTCCTCCGCGGAAAAAAAGGTTACAAGTTTGTTATTGTTGACGCGAAGGGGAAATTGGTTAGGAGGTACTTAAACGGCGCTAAGGATTTGCCACCACAAAAGGGAAATGACTTAATTTTAACTATCGACAAAAAGACACAGGAAAAAGCCGAAGAACTTTTGAAAGGACGCCGTGGTGCAATTGTTGCAATGAATCCGAAAACCGGCGGTATTATTGCTTTTGTCAGCTCTCCCGAATACGACCTTTCAAATTTTGCTTCCGTTACTCCGGCGGAGGTTTTGGACTCTCTGAATAACGACCCGGACAAGCCCCTTTTCAACAGGGCTTCAATGTCTGTGCATTCGCCGGGTTCAACATTCAAAATGCTTGTGGCATTAGCGTTGCTTCAGGAAGGAATTATTTCAACTTCCAACACGGTTACTTGTAAAGGCGGTCTCCAATTCGGGAACAGATTTTTTGAGTGTACTCACGTTCACGGCAGGGTGAACGTTGAATCGGCAATTGAGAAGTCGTGCAACACTTTCTTTTACACTTACGTTCAAAAGTTGGGATTAGAACGCCTTGCAAAATATGCCCGGATGTTTGGCTTTGGGAGGAAAACGGGAATAGACATTTACGAAGAAGCAAAAGGACTAATTCCCGACAAAAAATATTACGACAGGGTTTACGGCAAATACAATTGGACAAGAGGGGTTTTGCTAAACCTCGGAATAGGACAGGGCGAAATCGGCGTAACGCCTTTGCAGCTTGCTCAGTACACATCGCTCCTTGCAAATTGGGGCTGGACTGTCCGTCCGCATTTTGTTTACGCCTTGAGGAATAAGGACGGGAAAACTTTAAAGGTTTTGCATTTCGACACTCTCAGGGTAAACATCAGCCGGAAGAATTTTAAGATTGTCCGTAAAGGGATGTACGATGTTGTGAACAGAAAGGGAACTGCCACACACATTGCACTGCCGGATTTAAAAATTGCAGGCAAGACGGGAACGGTTCAAAATCCGCACGGAAAAGACCACGCGATATTTGTTGCTTTTGCTCCTTATGAGGACCCGGAAATTGCAGTTGCGGTTTTGGTTGAGAATGTGGGCTTCGGAGCTACTTACGCTGCGCCGATTGCACAGAAAATTATTACAACTTTTCTTCGCTACAAAATAAAAACAACAGCGCAGTCCGATTCAACCGGAGGTGTAAATGCGCATTAAATATCACCCGAAGGACAAGTTTGATTTTGTGCTTTTCGGAGTAGTCTTGCTCCTTTCTGTTTTCGGTTTAATTGCAATTTACAGCTCCACTTACAATCACCCGACGGCACACGGCAATTTTGACAAGCAGTTAACTTGGCTAATTGTTGCAATTGTAATTCTGTTTGTTACTTATTTGTTGCCGCCACGTCTGTACAAAATAGTTTCAATCCCTCTTTATGTGTTAGCCTTGTTATTATTGGGGTTTGTAATTGTCGCAGGAAGAAAAATTTACGGAGCGCAAAGTTGGTTGATGATTGGTCCTTTTGGCTTTCAACCGTCGGAGTTCACAAAGCTTGCCGTTATTTTAATGTTGGCTTATTGGTTAAGTCGTAAAGAAGTAAAAATAAACAGCTTGAGAGACATTTCGATTGCATTAAGCCTTGGAATTCTCCCGATATTATTGATTATGCTGCAACCCGACTTGGGAACGGCTATTGTTTTCGGGGCGATAACGCTGGTGATGATTTTCTGGGCGGGAATAGATTTGTTCGGATTGTTTGTCGTCCTTTCTCCCGGGGTTGTTGTTTTTGCTTCTCTATTCGGTTTGCCCGCATTCATTCTTGCTTTGGCTGCGGTTCTTTTGGGATTGATTTATTTCAAAAGGAATTTGTTTACGAGCGCTTCTATTTTTATTATGAATATTGCCGCCGGATTTTCTTTCGATTATTTTTTCAAATTACTCCGTCCCCACCAGCAGATGAGAATTAAGACTTTTATTAATCCTTCGGCAGATCCGCTTGGTTACGGTTACAATGCGTTGCAGGCAAAGGTGGCAATCGGTTCGGGAGGTTTACTCGGCAAAGGACTTTTGCACGGAAATCAAACACAACTCCGATTTATTCCCGAGCAGTGGACGGACTTTATTTATTGCGTGATTGGCGAGGAGCTTGGTTTTATTGGGGCAATTATTGTAGTCGCTCTGTTTTTTGTTTTGTTTTACCGGCTTCTTGATTTAGCTACGAAATCAAAAGACAGCTTTAACAGCCTTGTTATTATTGGCGTGCTCACAATGTTTTTTGTTCACTTTGTAATTAACGTAGGAATGAACATTGGCATTTCTCCCGTGATTGGAATCCCGTTGCCGTTCATCAGTTACGGAGGCAGTTCTTTGCTCGCCAATATGATTGCCATTGGGATTGTTCTTAGTATTTACCGCACAAGGAAAGAGAGAGTTTAATGAAAGCAGTTGAAAAACTAAATGTCAAAACGAAAGAAGGAAAGCACATTTGCGTTGGGCTGGACAGCGATATTTCAAGAATTCCCGGGATTTTGTTAAATGAGAAAAATCCGGTTACGTCTTTCAATAAAAAAATAATTGACGTTACAAAAGATTTGGCTGCCGCTTACAAAATCAACTTTGCATTTTACGAAAGCCTTGGCAGGCAAGGCTTTGACGCACTTGTTGAAACAGTGGATTATTTGCCTGACGATGTTTTAATAATTGCCGATGCAAAACGGGGGGACATTGGAAACACTTCGGCTCACTACGCCAAAGCTGTTTTTGACGAGCTCGGTTTCGACGCGGTTACTTTGCACCCTTACATGGGTTGGGATTCCGTTGCTCCGTTTGCCGAATACGAGGAAAAGCTTTCTTTTATTTTGGGGCTTACTTCCAATCCGAGCGCCGGGGATTTTGAAAAACAAATTTTAAACGACGGCAAATATTTGTTTCAGAAAGTAATATTGAAAACCGGCGAGTGGAATAAGAAAGGTAACCTCGGGGTTGTTTTCGGGGCAACAAAACTTGACGAGCTTAAAAATAATTTTGAACTGCTTAGGGATTTGCCATTACTGTTACCGGGAGTAGGCGCACAAGGAGGCAGCTTACGGGAAATTAAAGAATTTTTTTCTTCTGTGGGTAAAGAAGATTACATTGTAAACATTAGCCGCTCGCTTATTTTTGCCGGAGGAGGAAAAGATTTTGAGAAGGCGGTTGAATTAAAAATGAAAGAATACCACGCTTCTTAAAACTGTTTACAAAATTTCCCTTTCCGTGCAAATGGAAAATTTAGAATTAAAGTGGTAATTTGCGTTCAACATTTTTGAGGTGAAAATGAAAATACATTTTGTCGGAGCTGCGCAAACCGTTACGGGTTCAATGCATTTGTTGGAAGTTAACGGTTACAAATTTTTACTTGACTGCGGTTTGTACCAAGGTAAAAGGAAATTGGCTTTTGAAATAAACAGAAATTTCGATTTGTTCGACCCCGCTGAAATTGATTTTGTGATTTTGTCCCACGCACACATTGACCACTCGGGCAATTTGCCTACCCTTGTAAAAAAAGGATTTACCGGGAAAATATTTACCACTTTTGCAACGCGTGATTTGTGTACGGTAATGCTCAGGGACAGCGGGCATATTCAGGAGAAAGACGTTGAATATGTTAACAAGAAAAGAAAGAAACAGGGGAAAAACCTTTTCGAACCCCTTTACACTGTTGAGGATGCCGACAAGGCGCTTGAGCATTTTGTCGGAATTAATTACCACCACGAATTTGAAATTGCGGAAGGTATTACAGTAACCTTTGCGGATGCCGGACACATCCTTGGTTCCGCTGTTACTTTGCTAACGTTGAATGAAAACGGAAAGATTATTAACCTCGGATTTACTGGCGACCTTGGACGTCCGAATATGCCGATTCTCAAAGACCCGGAAAAAATTCCCGACGTGGATATTATGATTAGCGAAAGTACTTACGGAAACAAACTTCACGACGATCCTACCAACACGAAAGGCGTAATGATTGACGTAATTAAGAAGGCTTACGCACGTAAGTCCAAAATAATAATTCCGGCATTCAGCGTCGGCAGAACACAGGAGCTTGTTTACGAATTCCACAAAATTTTTGAAAACGGCGAAGCTCCGAGAATTCCCGTTTACGTCGATAGTCCTTTGTCTGTTAACGCCACTTCGGTTTTCAGAGTTCATCCCGAATGTTTTGACAGCGAGACTTCCGAATTTTTAATGAAGAATGAAGACCCGTTCGGCTTTAACCGGTTGACCTACATTACTGAAGTTGAAGATTCAAAAAGATTAAATGAATTAAGCGGGCCGATGATTATTATTTCGAGTTCGGGAATGTGCGAGGCGGGACGTATTCAGCACCATCTTGCAAACAACATTGAAAATCCGAACAACATAATAATGATGGTCGGTTACTCGGCGCAGAACACACTGGGCAGAAAAATAATGGACGGTGAAGAAAGGGTTAAAATTTTCGGCGAGGAATACGAGTTGAAAGCCGAGGTTGTTGTGCTTAATTCTTTCAGCGCTCACGCGGATTACAAAGAGATGCTTAATTATTTCAATCAGTTTGACAAAGAAAGAATCCAAAAATTTTTCCTTGTTCACGGAGACCCCGAACAGCAGGAACCCTTTAAAAACAGACTTCTTGCAAATGGGTTTAAGAATGTAATTATTCCGTCAAAAGGAGATGTTTTCGAAATTTAAAATAATATTGGTAGGATTAAGCTTGCTAACGATTTTTAGCGGATGCCAAAGGTCGCCTTTGCCCGATGAGAACGAAGGTAATTACCCGCCGGCTGTGCCGGAAAATGTACGAATTCTTCGTGCAAGGGATGGCGAGATAATATTGGAATGGCAGGCTTACGCCCAACCCTACCTCGAGAAGTTCAATATTTACAGGGGTGTGAACGACTCGCTACATTTAAAGTATTATTCCTTCACAAAGGATTTGTTTTTTCTTGACGACTCGCTGGAATACGATTCGGTTTATTCTTACGCAGTTTCGGCAGTTAATAAAAACGGAGAAGAAAGCGCCTTGAGCGGAATTGTAAGCGCGCGTCCGGCTAATTATTACCAGCCGTTTCCTCCTTATTCCCTTCACATTAATGCAAGAAATTGGAACGACTCACTTTCAGTCTTTTTAAGCTGGCAGCCTTCTTACAGCACGGATATTAAAGCCTATTACATTTACCGCGGGACAAAAGATTTTTTTGACGCCGACTCCGCTCACTTTGTCGGAAGCACGTCAAACCTTTTTTTCATCGACCGTAATAATCTCGAGTTGTTAAAATATTACTATTACAGGGTTAGAGCGGTGGATAAAGGAGATTTAATTGGTAATCCCACTTACCCCGTTAAAGATGTAATACTCGATTCGCCCGTACTAATTTACCCGCTGAAAGGAGAGATTAAAGGAATATTAATTAATTTTAAATTTGTCGGCTGCGGTTTACCGGCGCGTTACAAAATAGTTATTCAATCAAACGAACAATTCGGAGACATTGACGAGATTTCTCTTTCTTCCAAGGAGGCTCACGATACATTGTCGGTTAAATATTTTGCGGATTATTTAATACCCGGCAAAACGTATTACTGGCGGGTTGGAGCTTATTCGGGAAACTCCGACGACGTGAACAGCTTCTCGAAATTAGGAAGTTTCTCAATTACGGGGCGTTAAAGTGAAAACAAAAATTAAGTTTTTCATTCCATTATTTTTCTTCCTCACAACGCTCAGCCGTGCACAGCTTTCTACGGACAGCCTCAGCTTCGGACGTCAATCCTTTGGTGTACCGTCTGTACTGTCTTTGTTCGACAAACAGTTAAACACCTATTCCTCAAAGACAAAATTTAATTTTAGGGGTGGAGGGAAAAAAGTATTCTGGGGCGTAAGCGAAAATTACCAAACCACCTTAATTAAGTCTTCGGTTAATCATTTGAAAGACGAAAACAATTTCAAAGCGCTTGGAGAATTGATCTTTTCACCTTTTTTAAGTACTGGAATTTTACTTGGCAGCAATGTTTATTCGGACGACAGGAAGCTCAGCATCAATAATACAGCGGTTCACAATGCATCGTTGTTTACAAGATTTTCCGCCGGAGACATTTTTAGCATTATTCCTTACGGTGGTTATTCTTTTAACAGTCAAATAGGGGAGAAGGACAAGGGCTTTGTTTACGGCGGTGAAATGAGAATCAATAAATTCAATTTTGCTTACTCACAAATTTTTTTGAAAGCAAAATACCACAACGAAGATATTTTACCCCGAAGAAATTTAATCAGGGAAATTTCGGGTAAATTGAAAAACAACTTAAATGATTATTCCCAAAATTTATTTTTTGTTAGCTACAACAAACAAAGAAAGGATTTCTATTTCGGGACGGATTCTTTAACCCGCAGTACGTTTGGCATTACGAACAATATTCAATCCCGTACGGAGACAAAATATTTACTTAGCGATCAATTTAAATTCAGAGACCCGTCATCCAATTGGCTCTTTAATTTTGGCGGATATATTTTTTGGAGGAACATCGACCGCTCCACGCGTTACATTTTGAAAGAAAATATTAATTCCTCTTCCTTTGATTCCGATATTGAAGAACTAAAGTTAAATTTGGGTAGCGCTGTTACTTACAATTCGCGGAGCTTGAGCGGCTTTTTGAAAATGAACTATTCCGAAAGGAATGAGACGCACAGGGCAAAAAGGATTGAGGGCGCTAATCCGATTTTTTTTGACGAAAGGGAAGAGCTTGAAAAGCAGAAAAACAATCATTCGCAGCTTGTTACTATTTATTCCTCGTTGAATTATTCTATTACAAGTAAGGACAAAATTTTATTTAATTTGTTACACAGGAAATTACGCTACGATACCCCGAGTGAAAAAAATTACGACGACAGAGATGAATTGCTCACGCTCTTTAACTTAAGGTACGAAAGGAAGTTTTTCCCTTTCTTTAATTATTTTTTGGAATTCGAAGGCAGTATTAATCACATCGTTTACATCTTTGCGCAACGAAGTTCAAACAATAATATTCAAAGGGTTTTGAAACTTTCTTCGGGCGGAGAATACGTAACGCGCATTTTGAAATGGATTACGTCTGCAGAGGTTTCGGCTAATTACACGGTTTACGACTTCGAAGATATTAATCCGAATATTAAAAGTTTTGTGTTTCGTCAATTTGTGTTGAGGGATTCGACGGAACTCAGGATTACCACTCCTACTTACTTTAAAGTGAACGGCTACATTAAACTTTCCGAACAAGGGGATTTCAAGTGGAGCGATTTTAAAAGTCGTCCTTCAAGATACGTTGAAGAAGTGTACGTTGTGCCCGAGTTTGTTTACCGTTGGCGTAAAATGATTTTCGGAAGCGGGATACGGTATTTTTCTTTAACCACGTTTCATTTCAATAATGATTTTGCTTTGGTCAGATTTAAGAGTTACAAAAGTATCGGGCCCTTAAGCGAAATTAGAATTGAACTTAAATCTCTAATGTTCTCGCTTTACGGCTGGTACGAGCACGTTATTTACGAGGACAATTCCACTCGTGAATTAGTAAACCTTAAAATTAATGCGCGGTGGAATTTTTAGTTTAATGCTTCTAAAATTTTAGAGGAGAGCAGGTAGAAAACAAAAAGGGAGCTGCGAGGCTCCCTTTTCCAATTGTTCCGGTTAAAACAGTTACGATTCGATATCGAATTTGATCCCTTGTGCCAAAGGCATTTCGGTACCGAAGTTAATCGTGTTTGTTTGTCTTCTCATGTAGGCTTTCCAAGCGTCCGAACCGGATTCGCGACCGCCGCCTGTTTGTTTCTCGCCGCCGAATGCGCCGCCGATTTCAGCGCCGGAAGTTCCGATGTTCACGTTTGCAATACCGCAATCGGAGCCCCAAGCGGAAAGGAATTCCTCGGCTTCGCGCAAATCGTTTGTGAATATTGAGGAAGACAATCCTTGTACAACGTCGTTTTGAATTTCAATTGCTTTGCTGACGTCGCCCGAATATTTGATTAAGTAAAGAATCGGTGCAAAGGTTTCTTCCTGAACTATCTTGTAATGATTTTCGGCTTCCACGAGAGTGGGAACAACGTAGCAGCCGGATTCGTAGCCTTCGCCTTCCAAGACTTCGCCGCCGTAAATGATTTTACCGCCTTCGTCTTGCAATTGTTTAAGAGCGCTCTTAAACATTGCCACGGCTGCTTTGTCAACAAGCGGGCCAACGTGATTACTTTCGTCCATCGGTGTCCCGATTTTCAAGCTCTTGTAGGCTTTAACCAATGCGTCTTTAACTTTGTCGTAAATGTCTTCGTGAATTATTAAACGTCTGGTGGTCGTGCATCTTTGTCCAGCCGTTCCCACAGCGCCGAAAACAATAGCCGGAATAGCCAATTTCAAATCTGCACTTGGAGTAACAATAATTGCATTGTTTCCACCAAGCTCGAGGATTGTGCGGCCGAAACGTCCTGCAACTACTTCTGCAGCGTGATTACCAACGCCGATTGAGCCTGTAATTGAAACGAGCGGAATCCTTTTGTCGTGAAGAAGTTTTTCGCCGACGGAAGAACCTCTTCCGATTACAAGCGAGAACAATCCTTCGGGCAAATTGTTTTCCTTAATGACCTTTGCAATAATTTTTTGAACGGCAATTGCAGTCAAAGGCACTTTGGAGGAAGGTTTCCAAAGGTTGGTGTCGCCTGCAACAGTTGCAATCATTGCGTTCCAAGACCACACTGCAACAGGGAAATTGAATGCGGTAATTATTCCTACAACTCCCAACGGATGGTATTGGTCGTACATTCTGTGTTTCGGTCTTTCGGAATGCATTGTGAAACCGTAAAGCATTCTGGATTGCCCGACGGCAAAGTCGCAAATGTCAATCATTTCTTGAACTTCGCCCCAGCCTTCCTGAAGGGACTTACCCATTTCGTAGGAAACCAATCTGCCGAGCGGGTCTTTGTAAGCGCGTAGCGCGTGCCCGATTTGGCGAACTATTTCACCGCGCTTTGGTGCAGGAACTTTGCGCCATTCCAAAAATGCCTGATGCGCTTGCGTTACTATTTGGTCGTAGTCTTCTTCCGATGCCAAATAAACGGAAGCAATTACTTTTCCGTCAACGGGGGACTTTACTTTAATTTCCCCTTGGTCGGTTGTTTTGAACCAGTTCAATCCGGTAGAAGCGCCGTAATTTTTTTCTTCGATTCCTAATTCCTTTAAGAAATCCATTTTACCTTTTCCTTATTTTTTGTTCAATAAATTTAGTTGTTCTCAAAAATCCCGTTAAATATTTTTTTATTAGAGCCTGTCCAAAATAACAAATTACTTTTTAAAATTTCCGAAAAGTTTAGGGACAAATTTAAAAAACAAAGCAACGCCCTAAAGCGTTGCTTATTCGAATGTCCAATATTTATTTGCTTTCATTTAATTTGCCGTTTCTCTTACTTTAACGGTGTCTTTCATTTGAATGCCAAGGCGTTTTAGTTCTTCCAACACCGGTAAGTAAATTTCAGGATAGACCGGAATTTTGACTCCCTTTAATCCAATCTTGTTTTGTAGTACAAGATGAGTTGCAATTGCTGCGGGCAGACTAACGGTTCTTGCCATTGCCGTATCGCCGCCGGGAATTCCGAAATCTATTAACAGTGAAGTAATGTCCTCAACTTTACCATCGGGAAATTCGGCAACAAATTGATGCTGGAGAACAATCATGTCCCTTTCCTTTTCTTTGTAAGGCATTTTCTCCAACATCTGCGAAGCAAGGATGTCGAGGTAATTCGGGTCGTCCGTTACCGGCTTTTGGTCGGAGAACAAGCCGAGCCATTCGAGGCGATCAAGTATCTTGGAATTTTCTTCAATGTTTAAAAATTCTGCGGTCTTTTCACGAACACCGTCTTTGCTACCGTGATTAACAAGCGTTGCGGTAACTTCGGCAAAGGATTTGTCCTTTAGTTCCGGTCTCTCGGTGTCGTCAAGGTAACCCATTTTGGAAATTGCCGCAAGTGTTTCGCTCCAGCCAACATTCCTGAATGTTCCGCGGAAGATGGTTTTCGCATCGTCCAAGCCGTAGAGGTCCTTGTAAATTAAGGAATCGCGGTTGGGATAAACTTCCAGTGTGCCGAGCGAGTCAACTTCCTTGTACCAATGGTGATTGAACAAATCTTTTCCGTCGATTTGAATAACTTTTCCATCTTTAAGGTATTGTGCGTTGTTGCGTCCTGCCATCACAACTCCCCTCGGACTCCAAGAAAACTTGTAGCCGTAAGGATTATCGTTTGCCTCGGGAGCAGGAAGTCCGCCGCAGATGGATTCGAACGATGTGATTTTCCCGCCGCGTTTTTTGACGTCGTCAATTATTTTCATTGCGGACATGTGGTCAATTCCCGGGTCGAGACCGATTTCGTTCAAGAATAATAAGCCCTTTTCTGAGGCTGCATCGTTGAGCGCTTTCATTTGAGGGCTTACGTAGGATGTTGTAATTAAGTTTGTGTTTCCTTCCAAGCAATAGTTTGCTACTTTCACATGGTAAGTGTAAGGCAAAAGGCTAATGGCAATGTCCGCATCCTTAACCAATGCGGAAAGCTCTTCGTCGTTGTCAACGTTTAGCTGGATTGCCTTTCCGCGCTCGTGTCCGTTTACAAGCGCTTCTGCTTTACTAACAGTTCTTGTTGCAATTGTTAGTTCAATTTCCGGCTTGTCTAATAAGTAATTTACCAATGGCTTGGTTACCAAACCGGCTCCTAACAGGAGAACCTTTTTCATTTTTTACTCCATTACTGTTAATGTTTTTTCCGTTATTATTATCGAACGAGAGGTTAAACTTTTTAGCCCTTTTCGGATTTCAGGGGAAATGAATCTGAACGCTTTCGGCGTGTCGATATTTAAGTTTGACATTAGAATGAGTTTGTCTGCAAACTTTTTATTTTTAGTTTTGACTAAATAAATATTTTCAATAATACGAGTCAATAAAAAAATTAACATGGCAGAAAAAAAATTCAATGGCAAACTTTGGGTAATTGCGACGCCTATTGGAAATTTAGGCGACTTCCCACCACGTGCTGTGGAAGTGTTAAGGGAATCTGATTCCGTTTATTGCGAGGATACAAGGGTGAGCGGAAAGCTGCTCAAGCATTACGGAATTGAAAAACCTTTGAAAGTTTTGAATGCCCGCAGGGAAGAAAGGACAATTGGTAATGTGATTGAGGAATTGAAACAAGGCAGGGCAATTTCCCTGCTGTGCGATGCAGGCACGCCCGCAATCTCCGACCCGGGTGTGAGGCTTGTTAACGAATGTTTGAAATACGGCTTTGAGGTAAGCGGCGTACCTGGTCCCAATGCTGCTGTTTACGCTCTTAGCATTGCAGGCATTGCAACGGACTCGTTCGTGTTCGAAGGTTTCCTTCCGCAAAAGAAGGGGAGAACCAAAAAGTTAAACGAGCTCTGCAACGAAAAAAGAACGGTAGTCTTTTACGAATCGGTTTACAGAATTCCCAAACTTTTGACCGAGTTGGAAAACATTTGTCCCGGACGTTTTGTCGCAGTGGGGCGGGAGTTAACGAAAAAATTTGAGGAGATTGTTAGAGGCTACCCTGCCGAGTTGAAAGAATATTTTTCCGGCAGTAAACAAAAAGGGGAGTTCGTAATAATACTCGCTCCCCTCAATTGGAAAACTTAAAAGCGGTTAGTTGTAAAGGTAATATTTTTTGGAAAGCTCTTTGAACTTTTTGCTTTCCGAATAAAACATTTCTTTGATGTCGTCGAACTTGAAATTCTTTTCGAATTTTTTTCTTAGTTTGTCAGTGCCGCAAACTTTGTCGAACATTTTAATTCTTGAACTGTCCGCCATTGCAAAAAGATTTTTGTCAGGGTACAATTTGTGTAATACTTCCATTGCTTTGAATTGTGTTTCGGAGAGACGGACGTTTTTGTAATCAGTAATGTAAACGTGAACGCCGTGCAGGATTTTTCCCTTGCCGTAAGAGTAATAAGGTTTGTAAGAAATAGGACGGAAGAGGAGTCCGGGAAGATTCAGCTTGTTCATCTCCTTGGCAAATTTTTCGGCATCAATCCATTCGGCTGCAAAAGTTTCAAAAGGCAAGGGGTAGCCTACACCGTTGGATATTGTGCCAAGCTCGCCTATGATGCCGGAAAGCGCGTAATAGAAGGGTGAATCAGCATCGGGGATGTGAGGCGACGTGGGCACCCAAAATAATCCGGTCTCTTCGTAAGTCATTTCTCTTTTCCACCCCTGCATTTTAATTACTTTCAAATTGCAGTGAAGTCCTTTGGCTTTCAAACGAGTGTCGTTCAGGTAAAGCGCAAGCTCTCCGGCTGTTAAGCCGTAAACGTAAGGAATTTTAAATTGGCTGACAAACGAAAAGAAACCGTCCTTCACCAAATTCCCTTCAACGAGATTTCCGCCAAGCGGATTGGGACGGTCAAGCACAATGAACTCGATTCCGTTTTCCGCGGCGGCTTCCATGCAAAGCCCCATTGTGCTGATGTAAGTGTAGGAGCGGCTGCCGATGTCCTGAATGTCGTAAACAAGAACGTCAACGCCTTTTAGCATTTCGTTGCTCGGCTTTCTTGTTTTGCCGTAGAGCGAGTAAACGGGAACGCCTGTGTAGGGGTCAGTGTAAGAGCCGACGTATTCCCCTGCGCCGTGGGCTCCGCGGACGCCGTGCTCGGGTCCGTAAAGAGCAACCAAATTTACTTCCGGCGATTCGTAGAAAATGTCGATTGTTGAACGCAGGCGGTTGTCCACACCCGTAGGATTTGTAATTAATCCAACGCGCTTGCCTTGAAGAGGTTTGAAATTTTCTTCCTTTAAAACTTCCAAGCCGGTTTTAACTTTTGGTTGTGAATAAATAGTTAGCGTTAAAATTAAGCTAAGTAAAATTGAAAGATTTTTTTTCATTACTACTCCGCAATTAAGTTTTTAATTTCTTCCAACTGTCCTGTTATTGTAAAATAGATATTTTCAAGTTTTGTCCGTAGCTCTTCGTTGTGAACTTTCTCAAAAATACCGTCGAAATCATTTTTTAGTAAGTCTGTCCTTTTGGTAATTGTTTCAATCAACGGAAGAAGCGAGCCCCTTTTTTCAGGCTCTTGGTTTTCGGCAATGTTAAATAATAACGCAACAATTTCAAAAAGGTTTTTCAAAGTGTCTTCACAAATTTCAACTCTGCCCTCGTAAAATTTTTCTTCGGAAATTTTTTTCTCCGAGAATCTTTTTACAAGTCTTTCATAGCTTTCGGAAACGTCGAGCAGGTTTTCAACATAGCCTTCAATTTGCGCTGTGGAATTTAAAATTCTTTTTAACTGAATCCTGTTGTTGATTTTTGAAAAGTCAATCTCGCGATTAATTTTTGTGTTTTTCAGTAACTCTGCAAAATTGCCTGCGTTATCATCTTCAGGGATTTTAGTTCTGCCGTTCATAAATCACATTGCCGTTTTTAATTGTCATTACGTTTAAGTTTTTACCTACGTTGTAAACAATCTCGGAATATTCTTTTGCGTCAAAGACGGCAAAGTCCGCTGCCTTGCTAACCTCAATGCTTCCGCGGGATTCCTGAATGTCCAGTGCCTTGGCAGCGTTAATTGTTACTGCGCTGATTGTTTCTTCGATTGTCATTCCTGCTTTCAGCGCTGCAATGCTCATTACGAGATTTAAGTTGGCAATGTGGCTCGAGCCGGGATTGTAATCCGTTGAAATTGCCACAATTGCATTCGAGTCGATTAGCTTTCTTGCCGGTGCGTAGCCGTAATTAAGGAAGAAAGAAACTCCGGGCAGCAGAACAGCGACTGCGTCTGAATTTGCAACTCTTTGAATGTCTTCGTCTTGAATGACTTCGAGATGTTCAACGCTGTTTACTTTTAAGTCGAGTGCAACATCCAATCCGCCGATTGAATTGAATTGGTCTGTGTGTAATTTTAATTTCAATCCTTTCTCTTTTGCGGTCTGTAGAACTTTTCTCGTCTCTTCCGCAGAGAAAGCAGTGGCTTCGCAAAATGCGTCGCAAAAAGTTGCAAGTTTATTTTCGGCAACGTAAGGAATTAAGTTGTCGGTCAGCAATTCCAAATATTTACCGTGTTCGTTTTTGTATTCCGGCGGGTAAACGTGTGCGCCTAAAAATGTGGGGATAATGTCAATCTGGTAAACGGAATTTAAGTGGTTAATCACTTGTAGCAATTTAATTTCGTCGTAATAGCTGAGCCCGTAACCGCTTTTTATTTCAAGTGTGGTAATTCCCTGAGAAATAAAATAGTTGATTCTTGGTTTTACAATTTTTACAAGTTCCTCAAAGGAAGATTTCCTGACGGCTTCCACCGTTGCATTTATTCCGCCTCCTTTTTTTGCAATTTCCTCGTAACCGATTCCCGAAATTTTAAGTCGGAATTCATTTGCCCGCGAGCCTGCAAAAACCGTGTGCGTGTGGCATTCGATTAAACCGGGTAAAATAATTTTTCCTTTTAAATCGATTACTTCGTCGAACTTACTCTCGTTGTATTTGCCGGTAAGAGGAAAGTCCTTTATTTTTCCGTTTTCCACAACAACGGAATAGCCTTCGAGCACGGATAAATTATTCATTCCTTTCCCGCGTAAATAGCCTTGCCCTTGACTATTAACCGAAACGATTTGTTCCGGGTTTTTAAGTAGCAAAAGTTTCTTCATTTTTGTTAACCTTAAAATCAAATATTAGAAATATTACCGTGCCTATTGGGTTAAAAAGGTACGGCATTCGTTTAGC
>JALWGH010000338.1 GCA_027013735.1 Melioribacteraceae bacterium | reverse complement strand
CTAATTAAAGCACAAGAAAAAGGGAAAGGTTATGTGTGGTTTTTATCTTATTTATCCACTGAAGATTTAAGAGAAGCTATTCGTTTAACCATGGAAGGCTATAGGAATCGTTGGAAGATAGAAGAAGTGCATCGTCATATAAAAAATGATTATCATTTGGAGCAAATAGAATTACGCAAGTATCAAGGATTAAAAAGCTTTTTGGCAGTATTTTTTATTGCTATGGGATTGATTTATCAGCGTTATTCCGAGTATTTGCTCCAACTCATAAATCAGGTCGGAATAAAACTAACTTACCGAAATCGTTTAAGAGAGTTGTTAGGTTTTATCTATTACAAAATTTCCAGAGTTATCTCTTGGATTTTATCACAGTCAAAATTACGAACTATCATTTCTTTTGCTAATCCCCCTAAGGTTAATGACTTTCAATTATCTTTGTTCGATGATTGGTGTTAAAAAAATGGGGGGTACTCAGTAAATTCTTTAAATAGGAATTGATAATTTTTGAAAAAGTGTTTATTTTTAAAGTCTGAAATTTTAAAGGAAAGGTTAAGATGAAAAAAGGTATTCACCCCACATATCAGAGATGCGAAGTTACGTGTGTTTGCGGAAATCACTTTGTTACACGTTCTACAGTCCCGCAAATTAAACTTGAAATTTGCTCGGAATGCCACCCGTTCTTTACCGGCAAGCAGAAAATAGTTGACTCGACCGGTCGTGTGGATAGATTTAACAAACGGTACGGCATTAAAAATTAGTTTTCTTAACGGGCTTTCAAAGCCCGTTTTTTATTATCCTATTTCCACTAACCGAAATCCGAATTAAATAATTTATTCTTCTCCGATTGATTTTTACTTACCTTAATTTTACTTTTACGTCTGATTAAAAATAAATTTAACAGTTTGCTTTGGGAAAGTACAGTAATTTAACCGACAATGAAATTATGAGGAAAATCGCGAAGTACGATTCGCGAGCCTTGGAAGAGCTTTACGACCGTTACTCCTCCTTGCTTTACACGGTAATCAAAAAGATAGCTCCCGATGAAAACTCAGCCGAGTCAATCCTCGTGGAGGTGTTTACGATTATTTGGCGTAAAATAGACAAGTACGATTTCAAAGCGGACTCCCCTTACACGTGGTTGGTAACTCTTGCACGCAACCGCGCCGTGGATTCATTGCGGCGTACAAGGAGCGCTTCCGAAACGAACTATTACAACGACGAATACGAAGATTATTTTATCCTGCCGATGCTTTCGCCACAGATTGATTCTTTGGATTTGGAAACGGCGCTTAAAATTAAACCGGCAATGGAAAAAGCACTTGCCAAGTTGACCGACACGCAGAAATATGTTATTCATCTCGCATACTACGAAGGTTACACGATCAAAGAAATTGCCCAAAAGATAAATATCCCCGTTGAAACCGTTCGTCAAAAAATAATGACCGCTGTGGTTAATTTGAAAGAAAATTTACTTTCGGCTTGAGGTGGCTTAATGGCTGAAAATCAAATAATGGAAATAATCAGTGCTTACGCTGCAGGTTGCCTCGACAGGGAAAATTTCATTCAGTTCAAGGAGTATTACAATTCTGGTGGAGAGCTTCCATTAAAAGATTTAGGCGAACTGCAAAATACTATGGCGTTGGTGCCGATTATTCTTGAACCGGAAGAACCCCGCAAAGCGTTAAAAGCCGAAATTGCCAAAAAGTTAATGGCTCTTCAAGATGAAATTAAAGAAAAAATAATCGAGCAGAAACGTAAAGCCTCCGTAGCAAGAAAGATTGAAGAAGAAAAAAGAATTGCTCCCGAGCCGAAAGAAGAGCCCCACTTCGAGCAGGTAACCCCTACCTTGGACACGCGCGAAGTTTTTGAAGCGAGAAAAATTAAAGATGAACGGATTACCGAAAAAGAACCGGAAGTTTCAACGCGCCAAGAAAAAGTCAGAAAAGAACCTACGAGGGAAGAAAAGCAAAAAGTAGAAAGGACGGAAGAAGAAGTAGAATATCAGAAAAAAGAAAAATCTTTCCTTTCGTCTAAACTCCCGTGG
>JALWGH010000337.1 GCA_027013735.1 Melioribacteraceae bacterium | reverse complement strand
CTAAACTTTTGAATAAGTTTTTTAAAATACAAGAAGAATTTTTAATTATTTAAAAAAATTCTTGGGATAAGTTTAAAATCAGCGGGATAATAAGAAATAAGAAACGAGAAATAAGAAATGTTTTAACGCTAGACGTCCGTCTTCGCCCTCGCTTTGCTCGGGCTACGCCGCGACAAGCGAGAGGCGAGACGTCCGCCTTCGTCTGCGCTTTGCTTGACTTCGGCGCGACAAGCGAGACGCCCTATTCAGAGAACAGAGAACAGTTAACAGAAACACAAGACACTACGCTACAGGTTGCCAATACTTTAACGACCCCAACGTGGTCGAACGTCTTTAGAAATAATTGATTTGTAACAGATTAACGATGCCGAAGGTATCGAAGTAGAATATTGTTTCATTAACCTTGGGTTTCAATCCGTTGGCTTGGCTTAAAAAAATAACACAAGCAATTATTTTAAAAACCTGTTGATTTACAATTTTAAACCGAATATTTTTATTATTGAATAATTTCTAAAAATAAGAGTTAGCCGGTGGAAAGAGTAAGAGAAGCATTAAAAAATATTCCTATCTTTGAGGAGCTTCCCGAAGAAAGCATCTCGAAAATTGTTAATGCCGGTAATATCATTAAATACAAAAAAGACGACATCATTCTGATTGAAAACGACGAGGGAAGTTCATTGTTTTGGATTTTAAAAGGAAGAGTAAAAGTCGTAAGAATGAGCGACGACGGGAAAGAAGTTATTCTGAACATTTTAGGCGAAAACGAATTCTTCGGCGAGATGTCCGTTCTCGACGGTTACACACGTTCGGCATCCGTAATAGCAATGGACAATGCGGAGCTATTTATTTTAAGACGAAACACATTTTTAAAATTACTCCGCGACTACCCCGACATCACAATAAAAATCATCCAAACAATTTCAAAGCGGCTGAGACGTGCTAATCTAAAAATAAAAGCTCTTTCAATCGGCAACTCGGAACAGAAAGTAGGGGCTGTGCTTTTGCAATTTGCGCTTGACTACGGTAATTACATTGGAAATACGGTAAAAATCGAGAACTTACCCATTCAGCAGGAAATTGCAAAAATGGCGGGGACATCGAGGGAAACAGTCTCCCGCGTAATGAGCTCAATGCAGAAAAAAGGTTTAATCGAATACAAAAACGATTGTGTAAATATTTTGGATTTCCAGAAGTTCAGGAATTTGTACAAATAACCCTTTGTTAATCAACCATTAAAAATTAAAAAAACGTAGGGACAGCTCGCGAGCTGTCCCTACATCCCTTTACAACCTTTGTTTTTTATTCAGCCAGTTCCTTTAGAATTTCTTTCAACAGCTTGTAGAATTTTTCAACGGCAGGAATGTTAACCCGTTCACCGGGAGAATGCGCTCCTTCAATTGTAGGACCGAAAGAAATCATATCCAAGCCGGGATATTTGGATCCCAAAAGTCCCGTTTCCAATCCGGCGTGAATTGCTTTGATTTCCGGTTCCTCACCAAACAACCTTTTGTAAATCTCAACAGATTTTTTAAGCAAAGGCGAATCCATATTCGGCGTCCAGCTCGGGTAGCCGTCTCCGATTTTTACTTCCGCTCCCGCAAGCGAGAACAAAGAAGCTACGCTGAGAGAAATATTATTTTTTGCACTCTCTATCGAACTGCGTTGGCTTGTGCCAATAATAATAACTTCGCCGTCCATCTTAATTGTGGCAAGATTTGTTGAGGTTTCAACCAGCCCAGGAATTTCCTTACTCATTGAAATTACTCCGTGAGGCAAAGCAAGTAACACGTTAACAATCTTTTTGAAATACTGCGTTGTGAAAATTTTGTCCGGCTTTTCTGAAAGTTTGTTTAACTTTATTTCAATATTCGGATCCGTTATTTTGTATTCCAGCAAAGCATCCGCCTTGAATTTTTCAATAATCTCTTTGACCTTTTCAACTTCCGCGGGGTCAATCACAACTTTTACTTCCGCTTCTCTCGGAATAGCGTTCCTGAGCGAGCCACCGAAAATTTCGTAAGCTTTAATGTTCATTCCTTCGAAACGTGCCAGCAAGAAAGCAAGCAATTTAATTGCATTTGCCCTGCCCCTGTGAATATCAAGTCCCGAGTGTCCACCTTCAAGTCCCGTTACAATTATTTCGTAAGGCTCGTAGTCGTCCACACAATTTTGCATCACAAGTTCCATTACACCAACGGTATCTTGTCCGCCTGCGCAGCCAACGTAAAAGACACCATCCTCTTCGGAGTCGAGATTCAACAAATACTCACCGGAAATAAATCCTTCCTGCAAACCGCTAACACCCGTCATTCCGGTTTCTTCGTCAACCGTACAAAGAATTTCCATTGGTCCGTGGACAGCGTCCTTGTCCAGCGCCACAGCCATTGCAGCGGCAACGCCTATTCCGTTATCCGCACCGAGCGTTGTACCGTCCGCCGTAATCCAATCGCCGTCACGGTAAACCGTTAACGGGTCAGTATCAAAATTATGCTCGGTCGATTTATTCTTTTCGCAAACCATATCGATGTGCCCTTGCAAAACAACTTTCGGGGCATTCTCCTTTCCTTCGGATGCGGGAACATTAATCACGATGTTCCCCGTTGCATCCTCTTTAAAATCCAACTTATGTTCGGACGCAAAGTTTTTTACAAATTCTCTAATCTTTTCTTCCTTTTTGGAACAGCGTGGAACTTGAGTAATTCCGTAAAATATTTCCCATAATTTCTTTGGTTCCAAACCTTCGATTGATTCTTTTCCCATTTTTAACTCCGGTTTTAATTATGTCTAATATTTAAAATATCGCCATCCTTGACGATGTAATCTTTTCCTTCCAAGCGCCAAACGCCTGCTTCCTTGCATTTGGCAAAGGAGCCGTATTTAATAAAATCGTCGTAGTGCACAACTTCGGCACGAATAAATTTATTGTAAAAATCCGTATGAATTACTCCCGCCGCTTGCTGAGCTGTGTAATTTTTCTTAATTGTCCAAGCGCGGGTTTCGTCTTCCCCAACGGTAAAGAACGAATGCAAACCTAAGATTTCGTAAGAAGTGCGTAAGATTTTGTTCAATGCGGATTCTTTAATTCCGTAATCCTCCATAAATAGAGCCTTGTCCTCGTCATCAAGTTTTGAAAGTTCATATTCGATTTTTGCCGAAAACGGAATGAGCGGAATAGATTGGTCGGAAACGCTTTCGCGCAAATCCTGCAAATATTTTTCGCTCTCGGGGATGGTCTCTTCATCGAAGTTAACCGCAATTACCATTTTTTTAAGGGTCAATAATTGGAAGCCAGAAAGACTTTTCAACTCCTCGTCGGTTAATTCCAATGTACGCAAAGGTTTTTCTTCTTCTACGTGTGCAAAGCATTTTTCCGCAAGTTCAATTTCGTTTTTAAGTTTGTCGTCCTTTTTCTTTTGGTAATCCTTTTTTAACTTTTCCACTCTGCCTTCAAGAAAAGCCAAATCGGCAAAAAGGAATTCCGATTCTAAAAATTCAATGTCGCGCTTGGGATTAACGTCGCCCATAGGATGTGGGACAGCGTCATTCTTAAATTGACGCACTACAAAAAACAAAGCGTCGTTGTTACGAATATTGTTTAAGAATTGCGTTGTTATTTTTACCTTTCCGTCGTCAGACATTCCAAGTCCGGGCAGGTCGTAAACTTCGAGAGTGGCATTTACTTTTCTCTTCGGTTTGAACATTTCCGTTAGCTTATCCAATCGTTCGTCGGGAACTTTAACAATTTCCAGAACACCTTCGTTCCCTGCGTGAACCCTGTCGGATTCTTCCTTACTGGTTAATGTATTAAAGAGAGTTGATTTGCCCGAATACTGTAAACCTATTAAACCTATCTGCATTTTGCTTCCCAATAAAAAAATAATTTAATCTTAAAATATAAAACAAATCGAATTGAAAGCTAAAAAGAAAATTCTTTTTACGAATTTTATTTTTGGAAGTACAGCAAAATAATCGGTACAAGTTTAAATTAAATGGCAAGAAATGCTTTAAATAAGAAAGAAGAAATGAGAAATAAGAAATGCTTTAACGCTAGACGTCCGTCTCCGCCCTCACTACGTTCGGGCTACGCCGTAACAAGCAAGACGTAAAACGTCCGCCTTCGTCTGCGCTTTGCTTAACTACGGCGTGACAGGTCAGTCTTCGTCCTCGCTTTGCTCGGGCTATGCCGTAACAAGCAAGAGGCGAGACGTAAGACGTCATATTCAGAGAACAGTTAACAGTGAACAGAGAAAAATGATTGTTATTCAATAATTGTGTTAACTACATCCACTCATCCAGTCATCCAATCTGTCGCGCCGAATTCCGCGGAATGCGTAATAAGGCGGATCATCCAGAAGCACTCGCACACTCTGACAAACGGGACTTTTGGATAATTGGAGGAATGCATTATTGGATACAAGACTTGCTTAGTGGGAAATGGAGGGTTGGAAAATAAGTGAACAGAGTTGCAATGGAATTTGTCATTTGCCTTCTCCTGCGAAGAGGCAGGACTGTCTTCGGCGGAGCGTCATTCATTGTGGGGTAGAAAAGATTAGAGTAACATTCAATTAAATCAAAAAAATTGAAAATCTTTACAAATTAAGTCCCAGCGGGACGACATCTTGGTAACCACGGGTTTCAACCCGTGGGATTTGTGCACACAAAAAAATAAATTAGTTTTGGCGCGATTTTTGGCTGGCTTGACGGGATTATTAAAAATCGTGACAAAACGTTAAGAGTGAAAACCAGCAAGAATCTTTCGACACCAATTTAGACCTGTAACGACACGTCTCCCAAAATGTGTGTAAATGGCTTCATTGCTTAATGTGAAGATTTCTGTGTCGGATAATTTTATCCTTAAACTGCAGGTTTGATTCGTGCAATCATAAACATGCTTGTCATCAGTATTGCCACGCCGACCCATTGCACAAGATTAAGAATATTCCCGTGCACAAAATATTCCAACAAAACCGCAGTTAAAGGAAACGCAAGTTCAAATATTGTTGAGGAGGAAGCCGAAATCTTTTTTAAGCCGTAATAGTAAAGAAATATTGCCGGTCCACCCGTAGAAAAAGCAATCAAGAGAAAAATTAAAATTTGCGTATTGCTGATTTCTCCGATGTGCGAAATGCTTCCGCCAGCGAAAACAAGAACAAGCATCATTCCCGAAGTAATTAAAAATCTGAGGTAAGTACCCATCTCGAACGAAACATTTTTTAACGCACGTTTACTTAAAACCGTTGAGCTGCCAAAACTAAAAGCCGCGAGTAAGGAAAAAGCTGCGGCGTAAATTACTTTCAAATCCGTTTTAACATTCGGCAAGGCAAAACCGAAAGTCATTAAATATGCGCCGGCAATTGCAAGGGAAGCCCAAAAGAAAAATATTCTCGGCAGTCGTTCTTTCAACAAAAGCCAAGCAAGCAAAAGCGCAAAAACCGGTTGCAGCTTCTGGATAAAAATAACAATGGAAAGATTAACATAGTTAACGTAGAACAACGCCTTTGTAATTGCCATTGTTCCCAAAGCGCCGCCGAAAAATGCAACTCCCAAAAATGCAAGCCAATCAGTCAGAGTAAGCTCTTTTAAAATTTTTAATCGCTGAATAAAAAAAGGTGTTAGAATTACTGCGACAATAGAACTCTCAACAAACACAACCAATTGAACAGGCAAATTGGAAAGCGCCGGGCGAAGTATTATTCCGTCAACTCCCCACAAGGAAGCGGCAAGAATAACAAATAAAGACGAAAGAGAAACAGGTGATTTTATTTTCAATGTTAATGTTCTTTCTGCAAAAGTCAAAATTTATTGAGCTGAAATATAAAAAGATTTAACTTAATCGGAGTTATTCCCTGTTCTCTATTTTTGCGTTGGTTCAGGTTTTTATTAATTTTGCGACTGTCAAAAATGAAAGGAGACTCACCATGAAAAAAGTATTGATTTTGTTATTAGCCGTTTTATTATTCCCCTCTTTCGCCCAACAAAAAAGAGACGTCGGTAAATTCAAAGTAAGAAGAAGCAAATTTTTCGAATTGATTAAAGAGAAGACACACGAGTTTAACGCCGTAAAAAAGAAGCCTCGAAAAACTTTTGTCCTCGATTTCAGCGGTTACGATTTACCCAAATCGATTAAAGAATTCAAATATTACTGGCACAGAAAGCCACACTCGCAAGGGATGACGGGAACGTGCTGGTCATTCTCCACCACGTCGTTTATGGAATCGGAAGTTTACCGTATGCACAAAAAGAAAGTTGCCCTTTCGGAAATGTGGACGGCTTACTGGGAATACGTTGAAAAAGCGAAGGAATTTGTAAGAACAAGAGGC
>JALWGH010000336.1 GCA_027013735.1 Melioribacteraceae bacterium | reverse complement strand
TTATTTATTGTGGTATTTTTCTGTCTTTAAACTTTTGCCTCCGGTTTTAAACTTGTATCTAAACAAATGTTTTAGCCGGAAATTTCTTTTAAGACAGCTTCAAGATTGGCGAGGGAAACATTCTTTTGCGAGCCGTCGCTCATGTTTTTTAATACCGCCTCGTTCTTCAGGAATTCTTCCCCGCCTAAAATTAAAACGTGCTCAGCCTCTATTCTGTTTGCTTCTCTCATCTGTGCTTTCACGCTTCGCGAAAGGTAATCCAATTCGGTTTTAATTCCGTGTCTTCTGAAAAAGAGCGCTAACTCAAACGCTTTGTTTTTTAATTCTTTTTCAATTCGCACGATGTAAAGTTTAACCTTTTCCTTTTTGCCGACTTCAATTTCTTCGTTTGCACAGGCAAGTAAAATTCTTTCCATTCCGGCGGCGAATCCCACTCCGGGGGTCGGAGTTCCGCCAAGCTGTTCAGCAAGCAAATCGTAACGCCCCCCGCCGCACAAAGCGCTTTGTGCGCCAACGCTTTCGCTGACAATCTCAAATGTAGTGTGCGTGTAATAATCGAGTCCCCGGACGAGCGCCGTGTCCGTTTCAAATTCCACCCCTGCTTTCGAAAGGAGTTCTTTAACTTCTTCAAAGAAAGCCGAGCTTTCTTCGCCGAGCGAATCCAACAGTCTCGGAGCATCCTTCATTATTTCAATGTCTCTTTCGTCCTTGCTGTCGAAGATTCGCAAAACGTTTTTCTCAAATCTCACTTTGCTCGTTTCGGAAAGTTTGTCGTAGTGGGGCTTAAGATATTCCCGTAAAACTTTCCTGTATTCTTCTCTTTCTGCAGGCGAGCCGAGGGAATTTATTTTAACGCTGAGTTTTTTAAGTCCGAGTTGTTTTAAAATTTCGTAAGCGAGAATAATCATCTCGGCATCGAGCGAGGGGGAAGAAGAGCCGAGAGCTTCCGCGCCAAATTGGTGAAATTGCCTGAGCCTTCCTGCCTGCGGTCTTTCCTGACGGAACATCGGAGCAATGTAGTAAAATTTATTTAAGTTAAACTGTTTGCCCAACGAATGTTCAATGAACGCTCTAACAACCGAAGCCGTCATTTCGGGACGCAGAGTAATGCTCAACCCGCTCTTGTCGGTAAAGGTGTACATCTCTTTGGAAACGATGTCGGTCTCTTCGCCAATGCTCCGTGCAAACAGGCGTGTTTCCTCAAATACCGGCGTGCGGATTTCGGAGTAATTGAAATTCTCGAATATTTCCCTCACAAGTTTTTCAAGAGCCTGCCAGCGTACTACTTCGTCGTAAAATAAATCCTTTGCGCCCTTAATAGCTTTAATCATACAAACTAAACCGATGTTATTTTTTCTTCTTCGTCACAAATAATCTTTCTAATCTCTTCCGCAGTAGTAGCCTCAAGGAGGGTCTTGCGGAAATCATCCTTGTTCATCATTCTGGAAATTCTACTTAAAAGTCTGATATGCGGACCTACCATGTTTTCCCTTGCAATAATAAGGAAAACCAAATTTACTGGTTGCCCGTCCAGTGCTTCATAATTAATAGGATGGTCGGTTTTACCGAAAGCAACAACAATTTCTTTTACAGCATTTGTTTTTGCATGCGGAATCGCAAAACCTTTGCCCACTCCGGTGGACATTATTTTTTCCCTGTCAAGAACAGCCTTGCGTACTGCGTGAATATCAGCCACGTCTTCACTATCCTTGAAAAGCTCAATTAGTTCGTCAATTACCCCTTCCTTGTCTTTGCTCTTGAGGGAAGGAATTATTTTGTCAACACTTAAAAGGTCACAAATTTTCATTTACACAATTTCCCGTTTTAAATAACCTGATTGTTTTCCGTCTTCATTCGGACGGCAACAAATATTTCGGATTTAAATTCAAATATTTAATTTTAATAATTTAATAAAGCGGAGCGACTATCGCAATTATTTGCGGGATTAGTTGAAGCAGATAACAGTTAACAGTGAACAGAGAAAAAATGATTGTTACTCAATAATTGTGATTCTTCCATCCTGTCATCCAAGAGCACTCGCGCAAACGGGACTCTCGGA
>JALWGH010000335.1 GCA_027013735.1 Melioribacteraceae bacterium | reverse complement strand
TAAATAGAAGAAAATAGAGGAAAGATAAACCGATGCCGAAGGTATCGAAGAAATTAAATTTCAATTATTTACGGTTTGTGTTTAGGCTCTTGCGTCTTGCATTTAACCATTTCTTATTTCTGGTTTCTTATTTCTTCTTTTTTGCCACCAAATTTAAACTTGTACTATTATTTCAAAGACTCAAAGATTTTTCCTAATAAAATTTGAGAAATTAAACTAAATCTTTAATTTTCCGACTTCAATTATTAAGGATTGTCTTATGAAAAGAAACGGAATTTTACTACTAATTTTTTCATTCCTTTTTAGTTTTCTTCCAAGCCCTGCTTATTCAATTAATTCACAGACAAAAAAAATTACGGTTAAGCATCTTTCGGGTAAATTAATTTTGGACGGAGTGCTAAACGAGCCGTTCTGGAAAACAGCAGATTCGATTAACGGCTTAACCATGGTAGAGCCGAAAGAAAATGCAGCTCCTTCAAAAAAAACAATTGTTAAAATATTGGCGGATAACGAGAAACTTTTAATCGGAGTGATTTGTTACGACAATCCGCAAAAAATTACGGCTTTCAGCAAGGGACGTGACCAAAGCCTCTATTCCGAAGACCACATTAAATTCGTGTTGGACACTTACCTCGACAAACGGAGCGGTTACGTTTTTGCAATAAATCCTTACGGCGCAAGGTACGACGCCGTAATTTCCGACCGTGGCGAAGACGAAAACTCGAGCTGGGACGGCGTGTGGGACGCTAAAACTTTTATCGGCGATTTTGGCTGGAGCGCAGAAATAATAATACCCGTGAAAAGTTTGAGTTTTAAAAAAGACTTACACTCTTGGGGATTTAATGTTGAAAGAAGAATCCAACGTTTTATGGAAAGAGACAGGTGGACGGCGCTCAAAAGAAATTACTACGTGCGGACTCTCAGCCGGGAGGGACTGTTGGTTAATCTTCCCAAATTTGACCTTGGACTCGGACTGTTGACAAAGATTTCCCCAATTGTCGGTTTCAGCAAGGAAAGAGGCGATGACGTTCAATTTAACAAAGACTTAAGCGGCGATTTCACGCAAAGAATTACGCCGGACATTTCCGCAACGCTTACGATTAACACCGACTTTGCCGAAACGGAAGTTGACACACGCAGAACAAATTTGACCCGCTTTCCACTATTTTTCCCGGAAAAAAGAACGTTTTTCCTCGAAGGAGCTGAAATCTTTGACTTCGGGCTTGGGCTTGGCACGGACGTAATCCCATTTTACTCGCGGCGTATCGGACTCTACAAACACCGCGAAGTGCCCATTATATTCGGCACAAAACTTACGGGTAAAGTGGGCAACACAAATATTGGCGGGCTTTTTGTAAGGACAAACAATGTACAAGGTCTCGTTCCTCCGGCAAATCTCGGAGTTGTTAGAATTAAGCAAAACATTTGGGAGCAATCCAATGTGGGAATAATTGCCACGGCTGGCGACCCTGCAGGCAATAAAAATTCTTGGCTGCTCGGAGCCGATTTTACCTACCAAATTTCCGATTTATTCGGAGACAAAAATTTTCTGGTGGGATTGTGGGGAATTTATTCCAATCGCCCCGAGCTGAATGGGAACAAATCTTCTTACGGTTTTAAAATCGATTACCCGAACGATTTGTTTGACATCTCGCTGAATTACAAATTTGTTGGCGACGCATTCGAGCCTTCCCTCGGTTACGTGCATCGCAAGGGAATTAAATATTACCGTTTGGGTTTCGATTACATGCCCCGCCCGAAATTTAAGTTAATCAGGCAATTTTTCTTCGAATCTTCTTGGAGGTTGGTAACCGGACTCGACAACAAGTGGCAAAGTTACAGCATTTTTACCGCACCGTTCCACTTTCGTTTGGAAAGCGGAGACCGCTTCGAGTTCAACTTCCGCCCTACGGGTGAAAGATTAACCGAACCGTTCCAAATTGAAGACGGCGTTACAATTAAGCCCGGAAGTTACCACTGGAAAAGATTCCGCCTCGAATTTGAAACGGCAAGTAAGCGGAGAATTAGCGGGCGGGCTACTTGGTGGTTCGGGAGTTTTTACACCGGCAAACTTGACCAAATTGAACTTTACTTGTTTGCGAAAATTACAAACAACATCATTTTCGAAGCAAATTACGAAAAAAACATTGTTAGATTAAAGGAAGGCGATTTTACTCAGCAGCTTTTTGGCGGGAGAATCAGACTGAACTTTTCGCCGAACATCCAACTAAGCAGTTTTGTTCAATACGACAACGAAAGTAATTCAATAGGCACAAACACACGCCTACGCTGGACAATTACACCCTTAACGGATTTGTTCGTGGTTTACAACCACAATATTAAACGTTTACGCGAAAATCCGTGGGAGTTCGACTCCAACCAATTTATTCTTAAACTTAGCTACGGACTTTGGTTCTAATATTTTTGCCCAAGAAAACAACAACCGCAGTTAAGTAAACTTAAAGACGTCAACAGTAAACTTGCCGTCTATTTAATTAAAATCATTTTACGCGTTTGAACAAAATTACCTGCTCTCAAGCTGTAAAAGTAAACCCCGCTTGCCAAATTAGACGCATTAAAGCGAACGGAATAATTCCCGGGTTTTTGCTTTCGGTTTACAAGCGTAACTACCTTGCGACCAAGAACATCGTAAACCGTTAAACGGATTTGCAGGGACAGCTCATGAGCTGTCCCTACGGCAGGAATTGAATACTTTATTGTCGTTACCGGCGCACTTGTTCCACTACCTGCGCCAAAAGGATTCGGGTAGTTTTGTTTTAACTCGAAACCCACGGGTAAAACATTTCTGTCTTTGTTTTCCAGTAACTTTCCGCTGTAATAAACATCTTTAATTTCCCGTGCGTAATTTTTTAACTTTTCCAGACTGTTCAAAGCGCTGTTTCCCTGAGCTACAATAATTGCAAAAACAAACTCTTGGGTTTCTCCGGCTTTAAATTCGAAAGGTCCCGAACCCATTAAAAATCTTCTGTCACCGGGCTTTGGTCCTTGGGGCCAGCCCTCTCCCTCGTACCAGCCCGTTTTGTTTACCGGATCTCCGGCAAGCATTATTTGGGTTGTATCTCCTGTGTTCGGATCGACAATGGTGGAGCCGTCTCTACCAATCCCTTGAAAATTATTGTAAATTTGGATAGTGCCTTCGTACATACCCAAAGGCGGAAGGTCATAAATATGATTTCCACCAAGGTAACCAAAGAAAGAGGTCATACCGAGGTTTTTGAATCCTTTAATCCACTTCCCTTCAAAAAAAGCGCTGTCGGTTTCACTTCCTTTTGTTTTTGGTCCTTGAAGAAGTACGTAACCAACCGCAGGAGGAGTGCCGTAAACCCAATCCTCGTTTTGACCATTGTAAACATATCCTAAATCCAAAGTTGTGTCGCAGCCCATATAATCGTCGTTTGCGTCACCCAAGTCCGGGTCGCTCCAGATTCCTAAGTACATATCCTTAATGTCGTTGCCGGATTTGTTAATGAACTTGTATTTTTTGAAAATAGTGTTCTTCAAATCTTCTCTTTTGGAACTGAAAACCGTAACTCCAATTTCCAGTCCGATTGGCGGACTGCCAAACGCATACTTGGAAGTTGCAGTGTCCAAGTCGTTTGCAACAAACCACATTGTTTCGTCGCCAAGGAAATTGGGCTCGTCAATTCCCTGTGTCCAAATGCCGTCGCCGTTTACGTCTTTGTAAGGTGCACCTAAGTCACCCGGCCAATTTTGGTAATCGAATTCACACCTCTCCTTCAAAACGCCCTGCGGTAAACTTTGCCAATCATTTCTGATTTTCCAAATCCCGTATTTCAAATCGTTCGGGTCGTCGGGTAAACCGTTCGTTAAAACTTTACCGGGGCGTAAACCCGTTCTGTAGGTGTTTCCGTTGGCTAATATTTTTCCGTTGACTTTGCCACCCCAAACTACACCGTCCATAAAGACTATGGTTTTTGTCGCAGAAATTCCTCCGGGCCAATAAAGTCCAGCTCCTTGCATGTTGGGATTAAATGAGCCGATTCCGTTGTTGTAAAACCACATTTTAATTTCGTTCATTGATGTAAAATCCGTCGGCGGATTCATTCCAATCGTAAGAGAGATGCTTTCGCTTGAAACCGAAGGGTCGGATGAATCTTGGATTTTTATTTTGCAAAAGTCCGAGTTGATTTTCCGGGGAGTAAAATCGTACTCCAAATTGTTAAGAGGAAGATTTCCTTTTATTGTTTCCCAAGTTGTGCCGTCGTCTTTTGAGAAAAGGATGTCAACATTTTCAACTCCGTAGCCGTCCCAACTAATCTTTATTGTGTCTCCGCAGTAGAACGTTGTTGCGTTCTCAGGCTCTAATATTTCAAGAAATTTGCCCGGCGTACGTTTAAGCACAAAATTGTCCGTGCCGATAAAACCCGAAGAATCCGAAAGCATTTCAATTGAGAGTAGATTTTGATTTTGGGAAAGATAATCCTCTTTTGCCCAACTACTTCCGCCGTCGGTAGTTTTGAGAATTAAATCCTTGTTTCCTACAACCCAGCCTTTTTCGGGAGTTAGGAAGAACAAATCGTTTAAAGTGTCTTCCGCTGCAAAGTCGTGAACTCTCTGCCAAGAGCCGCCTGAGTCCGTAGTCCTGAAAAGAGAATTAACTCCTAAGATGTAACCGTTTTCCGAGTCAACAAAAAATAGTTTCCTGAGCTCGTCCGTAAAACCCGGATTAATTTTTTCCCATGTTTTTGCCGTGTCGGCAGAGCGGGCAATTAAACCGTTCTTTCCGCAAACAAAAACAAGAGAATCGTTTAGAAAATTTACGTCCAAAGATTCGGTAAAGTCACTCCAATTTTCGTTAATTTGCCAATGGACGCCATCGGTAGTTCGTGCAATTCCGCCTTTACCTACAATTACACCAACGCCGTTATTGTTAAAATCTATTGCTTGGTAAAGTTTTGAACTTTGAGGGTCAACTTCCACTTTTACCCAGTCTGCGCCGCCGTTTGTTGTGTGATAAACGTATTTACCGAAAACCGCCCAGCCGTTGTTGTAGTCTTTGAAAAAAATGTCGTTAATCCGAGAATAAGTAATTTTGGATTGAAAAGCCCAATTTTTACCGGAGTCTGTGGAAATGTAAATTTTGCTGTCAAGTTTCCAGCGTTCTTGCCCTGCCGCCCAAATATTTTTACCGTTTCTAAAAATAGTTACGTATTTAGTTTGCCGGGAAAGATTTTTTTCTATTGCCCATTGAGCAAAAAGGCTTGAAGCGCTTAAAAGCAAAATAAAAAATGCAACTTTTTTCATTTCAACTCCTCCGCAAATCTTATTTTTTTCAACTAAATGTAAATAAAAAAGAAGAAAAAAACAGTGCAAAAAAAAGTGCACTAAAATTGGGGTGAGCAATCAGACATTAGAAAGAAAAAACCTGAAATAAGAAATGCTAAATTTGTAAAATCTTCGTAGCTCAAACGTATTTTACGCCTTTTTGTTTGGACAGCGGTTTGAAATTTGGTTATTTTTCGCCCACAGAAAAAATGAAATGAAATGACAAAAAAAATCTTTTTGCTTTTACTATTTAACGCAGCAGTTTTTGCCCAATCCGGCTTTCAGATTGCACGATTAAAATATTCCGGCGGCGGCGATTGGTACAACGACCCTTCTGGGGAGGTGAATCTTCTCAATTACGTTAAAGAGCACACAAACATTAAAGTTGTTCCCGAGTATGTTTTTGCGGACGTTTCCACCGACGACATTTACAAATACCCAATGTTGTTTATGACAGGACACGGCACGGTAAAATTTTCGGTCTCCGATGCAAAACGTTTGCGCGATTATTTGGAAAAGGGAGGTTTCCTTTACGTTGACGATGACTACGGTCTGGACAAATCTTTCCGCAAAGAGGTAAAAAAAATATTTCCCGAAAAGGATTTGGTTGAACTGCCGTTTGATTACGGACTTTACCACATCGTTTACGATTTTCCGGGCGGACCGCCGAAAATCCACAAGCACAACGGCAAACGTCCGCAAGGCTTTGGAATATTCATCGGCAAGCGTCTTGTCCTTTACTACACTTACGAAAGCAACCCTGGCGACGGCTGGGTTGACCCGGAAGTTCACAAAGACCCGCCGGCTATTCGCGAGCTTGCGCTTAAGTTCGGCGTGAATTTGGTAACTTGGGTGCTAACACAATAGGAACCGGCAGGAAAATGAACGACACAAACAAAACGATATTAAGCTACCGTAAAAACATTGAGCAAAGGTTAAAAAAACTTTACCGCAAAGAACTCCTTTTAGCTTCGGCTTCTTCATTTTTTAAATTTCTCGGTATTTACGGCGGGACACTTTTGTTGTTGCAAATTGCGGAAATC
>JALWGH010000334.1 GCA_027013735.1 Melioribacteraceae bacterium | reverse complement strand
TTGCGGGGGTAAAACATCCACATCGATTACATCCTTGTCCGTGAGTATTACGCAACGCTCAACCGTGTTTTCGAGCTCCCGCACGTTTCCGGGCCAATCGTAATCGTAGAAAAGCTTCAAAGCACGCTTGCTGATTCCTTTGACGTTGCGATTCATTTTTTCGTTTGCCTTCTTAATGAAATGTTCCGTGAGCACAAGAATGTCATTTTTCCTTTCGCGCAAAGGCGGAATGAAAATAGGGAAAGAATTCAGCCGGTAAAAAAGGTCTTCCCTGAATTCATTTTCCATTACCGCTTTTTTCAAATCCTTGTTCGTAGCGGAAATAATCCTCACGTCGGTTTTGATTACTTCGTTCCCGCCAACGCGCTCGAACTCTTTTTCTTGAATCACACGCAAAATCTTTGCCTGTAAGGACATTTCCATTTCGCCTATTTCGTCGAGGAAGAGCGTGCCGCCGTTAGCAAGTTCGAACTTTCCAATTTTCTTTTGGTGCGCTCCCGTAAAAGCTCCGCGCTCGTGCCCGAACAGCTCGCTTTCAAGAAGTTCGCGCGGAATTGAAGCACAGTTAACAACCACAAACGGACGTTCTTTCCGCTTGCCGTTAAAGTGAATTGCGCGGGCAATCAATTCCTTCCCCGTTCCGCTTTCGCCATGAATTAAAACCGTAATATCGTTGTCCAACACTTTGGAAACCATTGCAAAAACTTCGTGCATTCTTTCGTCGGTAGAAATAATATTGTCGAAACTGTGCTTGCGGATTAAATCTTCCCTCAACAATTTTAACTGTTTCGACATTTCATATTGCTTCAGGGCATTTTTAATCGTTTGCCCGAACTTGTCCGTTTCGGTAATAGGTTTTGTGAAATAGTCGAAAGCCCCTATTTTTATTGACTCCAACGCAACATCCACACTTCCCTGCGCCGAAATCATTATTACAGGCAGTTCGCTGTTTTGGTTCTTAATTCTTTTAAGAATTTCAATTCCGTTAATATCGGGCAGCATAATATCCAGCACCACAAGCTCGGGCTCTTCGTCCTTGAATGCCGTAAAAAAATCTTCTCCGTTCGAAAAAGATTTTACGTCGTAATGCCACTGGTTTTTAAGCCAATGCACCAACAGTCTTTGAATGGAAGGTTCGTCGTCAACAATGTAAATCAAGTTACTCACGTGTTGCTCCTGTTTTAATTAAACTTTTTTCGGAAGACGAATAATAAAAGTCGTTCCTTCGTTTTCTTTGCTCTTAACATTAATTAAGCCATTGTGTAAATCTATTATTTTCTTTGCCATTGCCAAACCGATTCCTGCACCGGGTATTTGGTTGCCGGGACGGTTGACCTTGGTAAATTTTTCAAACAATTTGGGAATATCTTTTTCGGGGATTCCAATCCCGGTGTCGCTAATAATTATTTCCACATCTTTCAAAAAATTATTAATTAAAATCGAGACCCTGCCGCCTTTGGGAGTAAACTTAATTGCATTGGAAATAATGTGCCCCATTGCATTTTTAATTCTTTCTTTGTCGGCGTGAATAATAATTTCCGCCTCGGGAATCGAATCACTGAAAACAATTCCTTTCTCCTCCGCTTGGGAACGGTATTGCTCAAGCAAATTTTTTAACAACGGCACAAGGTCAATGTCTTCCTTTTCCAAATGCTCACCCTTGGATTCCAACTTGGAAAAATCGAGCAAATCGTTAATCAAGCGAGCCAAGCGTCTTCCTTCGGAATAAATAATATTGTTAAACTCAACAATCGTTTCGTGCGGCATATCGGGGTCGGAGGAAATTGCTTCGGCAAAACCGACAATCGACGCCAGCGGTGTTCTCAATTCGTGGGAAACATTGGAAATGAATTCGTTCTTTAATCTGTTAAGTTCTTCCAATATCGTGATTTTTTCCTTTGCCCTGTCGCGTTCAATTGAAATAATTCTGTTGGCTTCGACCAACTTAGCATTCAATTCTTTTAGTTCGGATTCGTGTTTAATTCGCTCGGTAACATCCCTGCCGATTGCCATCATTCCTTCTATTTTGCCACCCTTCTTGAACGACCACGCCTGAATTTCGAAAATAATTTCCTCGCCCATGTTGTCAATTAAAACCGCTTCGAAACGCACAACGTTGTCCGACTTTAAAATTTCCTGAAAGGCAAGAGCAACTTCGGTTTTGCTTTCTTCCTTGACAAATTCAAGGAAATGTTTCCCGAGCATTTCCTCTACCGTGTAACCCAAAAGCTGAGAGCCGTTTTTGTTTACCATTAAAAAGTTGCCAAGTCTGTCAAGAGTAAAAATCAAATCTTCCGCCGCGTCGGTCAACATTTTCAGTCTTTCTTCCGAACGCCTTAAATTTTCACGAAGCCGGACTTCCTCTGTAACGTCAATCACAGCTCCCACAACCTTCTTTACATTTCCGTTTTGCACAATAGGAATGGCGCTGTGCCGAACGAACCGCTCAACTCCCGAAACATCGGCAATGCCGTACTCCACTACCGCCGGACTTCCGTTTTTCACCTTTTTAATAAATTCCCTGATTTTCGGAAGCTCATTTTTGTTTACTTTCCGAAGCAAGGAGAAGAGTCCCTTTTGCAATTCGTCGGCTTCAAATCCGAAAATCTTTTTAACGACCGGAGAAATAAAATCAAATTCCAGTCCGTCCGGCTTCATCGAATAAATTACAACGTCAACGTTTTCGAGTGCGAGTGTGTAGTCGTTCAATTCGGAAACATCTTTTGCAAAGGGAAGAACCGACTCCCCGACCTTAATAACCTCGGCAATGTAATCTAAAATTTCCTGAGGGAGCTCATTAATTACATTCTTCTCCGTAAACAGCGCCAAATAGTAAGAATATTTTTCTTCTCCGTAAACATTGCTAAGGAAAACATTTTTTAATTTCAGCTTGTCGCCTATTTCTTTAACAAAGTTTTGCCCTTCATCGGTTTTAAGATCCAAACCGGCTGGGAATGTGAAATCTTCGAAAAACTTTTCAATCTTTTTGTCCTCACTTTCCCCTCCCACAACGAACTCAACGATGTCATTAAATTTGCCGTCCGCCCGAATCAAAACGGCAAGTTCTACATCCAAATGCTTACAAATAAATTTTAATACACCGTTGAGTATTTTTTTCATCTCGACAAAGAAAAAGAAAATTTATTAATATTCAAAGTTAACAAATTATTAGATTTAAATTAGGCGTTAAAAATAATAATCACAACGATAGCAAGGGAAAAATGAACAAAGAAATAAACAAAATAAAAAAACCGGAACTGTTAGCGCCCGCAGGAAACTGGGTAATGCTAAGAACTGCGGTAAAAAGCGGCGCGGATGCGGTTTACTTCGGAGTTGAAAAACTGAATATGCGTGCAATGGCTAAAAACTTCACACTCGAAGAACTGCCAGAGGTTGTTGCCTACTGCAAAGAAAATAATGTGGACACTCACCTAACATTAAACACAATTGTTTACGAAGACGAAATTGCCGAAGTTGAAAAAATTTTAACCGCAGCAAAAGACGCCGGCATTACAATGGTAATTGGCTGGGATCACGCAGTAATAAGTAAGGCAAGGGAAATCGGCGTTCCCCTTTGCATTTCGACACAGGCGTCGGTTTCCAATTCCGTAGCCGCAGAGTTTTACAAAAATCTCGGAGCTAAAAGAATTGTGCTTGCCCGTGAATGCACTCTGCAGCAAATCAAAGAAATCAAACAAAAAGTTGACATCGAGATTGAGGCATTTGTTCACGGAGCAATGTGCATTGCAATTAGCGGACGTTGTTTCCTGAGCCATTACGCATTCGGACGCAGCGCAAACCGCGGGGATTGCATTCAACCTTGCAGACGCGAGTTCGAAATAAGAGACAAAGAAGGCAAGTTGCTCTTTGACGTCGGAGGCAATTACGTCCTTTCAGCCAAGGATTTAATGACAATTGACTTCATTGACGAATTAATTGAAGCGGGAATAGACTCCTTTAAAATAGAAGGCAGGAAACGCAGCCCCGAGTATCTTTCGACCGTCGTTTCCGTTTACCGCCGCGCAATCGACGAATACTTCGAGAAAAAATTAAACGAACAAGAGAAAAAAACATTAATTACCAATTTGGAAAAAGTTTACAACCGCGGATTTTCGGCAGGGTTCTATTTCGGACGCCCCGGGCACGAGGACTTTGCAACGCAGCGTGGCAGTCTTGCCAAAACGCGCAAACGTTACGTCGGCAAAGTATTGAACTATTTCAAAAAGTCGGCAATAGCCCACGTTAAATTGGAAGCAGCGGATTTGAAACTCGGCGACAAAATTTACATCATGGGAGAAACCACCGGAACGGTAGAAAAAGAGCTTTCTTCAATGGTAATCGACGAACAGTTTGTTGAAGCAGCGCCCAAAGGCAGTGAAATTACTTTCCAATGCGGGGAACTAATTCGCCCAAGGGACAAAGTATTTAAAATTGAAAAAGTGGAATAAATCCGATCGCTGAAATCTTATTTATTCCTTAGTGGAATTTACTTCCGCTAAAATAATGTGAGCGGTTTCCGGTTTCCCTTTTATTTCTTTAATTATTTTCAATCCGGCTTGCTCGAACAACGGACGTAATCCGCCGTTTTTTTCGTAAGTTTTGAAACCGTGGTAATGACTGCGACCGGCAATGAACTCAATAAATTCTGTCATGTAATAAGGGTAACCTTTCGGGCGAGGGATGAGATAATCACCAAGGATTATTTTCTTTCCTGCTTCTTTTAACTCTTCGAAAAGCTGCATTCTCTCTTCCGGCGGGACCTCGTGAATAACGTAAGTCATTACAACGTAGTCAAATTTTTCGTTTAGCGTTCCGGTTAGTTCTTCTAACGAAGTGTGCAGAAAGCGGACGTTTTCCACTTTGTTTTTTTGTCTGTTCTTTTCAGCCCTTTTAATATTCCTCAGCGACAAATCAATTCCCACCACTTCCTTGCATTTTCCGGCTAACTGAAATGCCAGCCTGCCCGTGCCGCAACCCACGTCCAGCACAGTGGAGTTTTCCTTAATCATTCCCGAGATTAAGCGGAAAAGCAAGTCTTGGTTCGGCGCAATGAATTTGTCGTAAATAATACCGTCGTAGTAATGGGATTTATTTTCTGGCATTTTGTTCCCTAAGAGTTTAAGAAAGCGTAGTTAATTAATTTGTAAGTCAATTTTGCCGCAATGAAATCGGAAGCGGGATGTGCTTTTGAAGGAGCAAGTTCAACAACGTCGAAACCGACAATGTTTTTCTTTAATCCAATCGTTTTCAAAAGATTCATTGTTTCGTCCCAGAACAAACCTCCCGGTTCGGGCGTTCCCGTTGCAGGCAATAACGAAGGGTCGAAACCGTCGAGGTCGAAGGTAACGTAAACATTTTTACCGAGAGAATCGACAACTTTGCCAATCCAATTTTCCCCGAATTTCCCGGTGCGGATGTCCCTTGCGTAAAATGTCTGAATTTTGTTTTGCTTAATAAACTCGGCTTCTTCCTTACATTGAGCTCGAATCCCAACTTGAGTAATTTTTTTTGTAAGCTCCGCAACCCTTGCCATTACGCACGCGTGTGAATATTTCGTCCCTTCGTAACTGTCGCGCAAATCCGAATGCGCATCAATTTGTAAAATGCTCAAATCGGGATACTTTTCCAAGTGCGCTTTAATTACAGGGTAAGACAACGAATGCTCACCGCCGAGCGTTACAACAAATTTACCTTCGGCAAGCAAAGATTTTGTAACCGAGTAAATTTTGTCCAAAGATTTTTTTAAGCTGAGCTTCGAAAAATCGGGCACGGGTAAAGAAGCAATACCCTTTTCAAAACAAATTTCACGTTTTGTTTCCTCGTCATAAAACTCTACGTAATGGGAAGCTCTTAAAATTGCTGAAGGACCTTTGGCGGTACCTTTTCCGTAGCTAACCGTTTTTTCAAGCGGCGCGGGGAAAATTACAATTTCCGAACTTTCGAAATTCGAAAAATTTTTTTCAATCCCAAGGAAATTATTTTTTTTGCTTAATACTTTCATCTGATTATTTTTTTTCCAGAACGAGTTTAAATTTAGTGAAAAAATACTTGTCCTAATTATTTCTAAATCTTTTTTTTATTTCTTTTCTAAATTTTCCCCCTATTCAAACCAACCTAAAAATTCCGGCACGGTAGAATGGGGCGTCAGGAGCGGTGAAGCGAACTGTCGTTTTTCCCGTCATTGCGAATGAGTCTTCGGACGGCTTTGCCTCCAGCCTGCCGGTAGGTAGTGCAGGCTGGTCCGCTTCAGGCACATTGCCGTCGGTTTCAACCGACGGCGGGTAGAAAACAAATAAACTTAATGGGCTTTAGCCCCATTATTTGTACTTTGAAGAAAAACAGAATGTGGCTAAAGC
>JALWGH010000333.1 GCA_027013735.1 Melioribacteraceae bacterium | reverse complement strand
CTCTAATATTATTAAATTTTTGAGAAAAAATAATATTTAATAGTAAAAAGTTTGCCAAAAATAAATTCACTGTTTGAGTATCTGTAAATTTCAAATAGATATTAATGACTATAGTAACAAAAAATAAAATCAAGAGTCTAAATATTACCGCGGTTGACATATAGGAGGGGCAATTCCCACCTTTTGAACATTCGCGTAGAACAATAGGGCCTAGTCCCATATCAACAACTTTAGAAAACACCCCAATTAAGGCTAACCAGTAGTTAAAAAGGCCAAATTCTTCAACCGATAAATACCTGGTAATTATTCCTAAAGTAATTAAATTAAGAATAATATTTACAAAATAACCACTGGAAATAGAAAGGATGTTTTTTATTATTCTATTATTCTTCAAATCAAGAAAACCAATTAAACTTCAATATTTCGTTTAACATTAACAAAACTGATTAATTTGAGCGTTACAGGAATCAAGATTATGCCCAAAAACCAATTAGCTGCACGAGTAATCATCATCAAGAAAGAAAAGGAGATAATCAACATTATATGAATAACAATTACGAAATCAGTTATACTCCCCCATTTAAAAAATCTATCCCATGAGAAAGTTATAAGCAACCCCATCAGATAAGGGACAACATAAACTCCCAACACACCAAAATCCACATACAATTCTCTCAAGTATGTTCCAGTATTTGTCCACATTGGAATATAATACCCTTTCTGATAAGAATTAGGTCTCTCTACAAATCCAATTTTTGCTAAAATATTGTAAATAAATTGAAAAGTATTTTCTCCAAAACGCGCTGACTCGCTCTCTTCAAACAGGAATTTATTTAAAACCCCCACATGCCCAGACACATAAAGATAAAGAGAGGGAGTTATTATTCCGCCTTTCTTTAAAACATTAATCGTTCTTGTTTCTCCAATGTAATTTTCGTCGTTTCCACGAAAATCTTTGATAAACAATGCGCTAAATAAAAAAATAAGCGTCAGAGTTACGAGTGAAACAACAGTTATGTAATTCCTCCTCTTAAGAAAATCTTTATTTTCTTCTTTTGCTTTGAAATTTAGGAAAGATTTAAATATGAAAAAAGTAAGAAAATATTCAAGGAAACCGTACAAAATACCTTGCCTTCCAACATTGGCAATTCCTTTAAGAATGAAAGCAGTAAACGGTAAAACAGAAATCAATGTAAACCTTCTCTTATAAGCACTATATATCCCAGCTAAAAAAATAGAGATATAAGATGCTACACTTAAATATGGTATTACTCCCTCTATTTCTCCGGCAATACGCATTTTGTAAATCTTGCTGAGATGAATTAATATATTAGGCACTGTTCCATACAAATTTAATAACACTTCCCAATGTTGTAACGCACCAAATAACCCTATGAGACCAAAAATAATTATTGATATTTTAAGGGCTTTGCCTTTATCAATAAATATATTACTAAAATTCACACAATTACAATCATTTTCCTGATAATTGTGAAAAGTCCTTGTAACACTTATAGTGGTGATTCCAAGAATAAAAGATAAAAACGACCCTCCAATTACTACCCAAGTTTGTACAGAAAGATTGTAATAATTGAAAAGTTTTATCTCATATAAAACCAACAACCCCAACCATATAGCGCTATAAACTGAAAGCGGATTTAATAATCTCTTAAAAAAGTATAAAGAAAATATGATTGAAGCAATAAAAATAGCTACTAAGATTACAAATATCATTTGACTTTAATAAGTTAAAATTCTAAACGTTTTTGCAATCCAGCTATAAAATTTCTTTTCTTTATTCTGGATTATGTTCAAATCCTTTTCGGAAGCGAGTAAATAATGAGCTCTAAGAACCATTGGAATTTCAAGAAACAAGAACAGAATTATAACTGAAATAATTATAAAGGCTTTTTTAGGAGAATACTTTAACTCTGGAGGAACGGCTTTATCTATTTCAATTATAGTAGGAATATTTTTTTGTTCTTCCATTTTCGCTTGCTCATACATGGGTAAAAGAAACTCTAACAATTTAGATTGTATCTCGATATCCCTATATATTCTAAAATATTTTTGATAAATTTCCGGCATTTCTTTAATTGGGTAAAAGATAAGCGAGCTCCCGCCCTCCACACTTTTTCCTTTTTTAATATCATTAATTTGATTTTTAAAATTATTAAAATCTTTTAGAGCTATATTATATTCAGGAGAATTTATTCCTTTCGTTTCTTTTAGCAAGTCTAATTTCAATTTCTTTATCATAAACTCTGATTCCAATTTACTTACAGCCTCAAAAGATGCTTTAAATTGATCCGGCAAAACAAATATTTTATATTTTTCCTGAAACCTTTTCATCTCTTGTTCAGCAAAATTAAGAGCTTTTAAATTTTCTTTATACCTTTTTTCTATAAACTTCCTATAGTTGGTAGCGTTTTCCAAAGTAATTTTATGATTTAACGAATCAAGCACGGCAACAATATAATTAACAATCATAGCACTTGTATCAGGACTTTCATGTATCATTGAAATTTTAATAAAACCATTAGTTGTTAAGTCAAAATTGACATCTTCCTTAAAAGCTTTTAACGTTCTATCATGCCTATATTTAGAAAATCCATAATAATTTTCCAAATTAAACTTTTTAATGACCTTTTCCGCAATTCTTCTACTTTCCAAATATCCGAACATCTTATCAATAGAACTACTTCCTTGACCAAATAAACTCCCTCCAAATAAAGAACCAACATTAGACAACATATTACCTAAAGCCCCATTGTTTTCATCTTGAGAAATCATAATTGTAGCTGATGCTTTGAACTTTTCAGGAATTAAATATGTAATAGTCGTGGTAATTACGGCGATAAGTAAAATTGTTATAATAAAAAACTTTTTCCAAGAATAAAGGATCGAAAGATAATCTGTAAATGTAGTTTTTGATTTTTTCATCTATTTATCTTTTCTCCAAAGAATTTTAATTAAAATATTAGCAGCTATTATTTCGTCAACTGATTTATCAACAACAATATCGTAGCGATACTACCAACAATTGATGTATAAATTGAGACTCTCTTCAAGTAATAGTCAAAATTACGATACGGGGAACGTGGGACCCAAATAAAATCCCCTGATTCAATTGTATATTTGTTGTCGCTATCAGTCATATCAATCCAAGCACGGGATTTGGATTTAATTAAATAAATTTCATTCTTTGCTCTTGCACCAAGTCCGCCGGCTAATGAAAGGTAATAATCATAATCGGCTCCAGGCTTATATTTAATAAATCCCGGGTTCATCACTTGTCCGTAAATGTAAACCATATTTGAAATAGCAGGAATATTAATTACGTCACCATCTTTTACAATAAATTTTGCACTTGGAGTATTATCGTCCAAAACTCTCTTGAAGTCGATTGAGGCAAGAGCATGCAAATTACGCAGCATATTATCAGTAATAAAACTAAGCGAGTCCTCCGGATCGATATTTGCCATACGTTGCATTAGCAACAAATCTGTTTTAGAATCAAACAAATTCAGGCTAAAAGGTCTCTGACGATTTTGGTAAGGCATATTGTTTGCATTGTAAATAGCAGTGGACAAAGGACTACGAATAAGCTCCGCATTTGTTAAATCCGCCGTCGGTTTAAAACCCCCAGCCTTCTTAATAACTTCGCTTAATGTTGTACTATCTTTCGAAATAAAAATATAACCCGGTTTGTAAACTTCCCCAACCACTAAAACTTTAAAATCACGTTTTTCGGTTTCGTCGGCAACAACCCTGACTCTGTCCCCCCTTATTAATTCAAAGCTTAGGCTGTCAGGAGAAAGTTCAATAATTTTTTCCTTTTCGCCATCGTAGTTTAATCTGGTAACGGTTATTTTTTCAATTTTATTGTACGCCTTATTTATTCCCCCCGCAAACAAAAGTGCATCCGAGAGCTTATCTCCATCTACATATTGAAATTTAACCGGTTTATTCACAGCACCTTCGACTTCAACAAAATTCCTCTCCAAATCTACCGGAGGAAATACAAGCACATCACCATTCTTCAAGTAGGGATTGTTCTTAAAATCAGCAGTCAGTCTGAATTTTACAAGATCAATTATCTGCTTGGTCCCGTCTTTATGGTGCAATTCAATTCCGCGTTTGGCATAATTCTCAAATTTTTGAGTTAAACCCTGAATCACACTGGTACTCTTGTAGGCACTAAGTATTTCAACCTTTGCCTTGTTGAAAATCCGCGTTACAAACTGATCCACCCTCTCCGTAGCCGAAGCGGGGAAAGTGCCGGTAACAATAAAGTCTCCGCCAATTGTAACACTAATTGCATTCAAGGCGGCTAAATTAGAAGATACATTAATACCTTGAGTTTGATCTTGTGCGTTAATGCTTACGCTGAAAATTAAAAAACTCAAAAACACAAAAATTTTCTTTTTCATATTTACCTTTGTCCGTATTGCGTTTCGTAATACTTTTGATATTCGCCGGAAATAATCCGTTCCCACCACGATTTGTTTTTCAAATACCATTCAACGGTTTGAACAATTGCTTCCTCAAATTCAAAAGAAGGTTTCCACCCAAGCTCGCTTTGAATTTTGGAAGAGTCGATTGCGTAACGGCGGTCGTGTCCCGGGCGGTCTTTAACATATTTAATTAAACTTTCCGGTTTTCCGAGTATTTTCAAAATTAATTTTACAATCTCAATGTTTTTCATCTCGCGGCTTGCGCCTACGTTGTAAACCTCACCGGGTTTTCCGTTTTCAAGCGCTAATTCAACGGCGCGGTTGTGGTCAATAACGTAAATCCAATCCCGCACGTTTAAGCCGTCGCCGTAAACCGGAAGCTCTTTGTCGTTGAGAGCATTAATAATCATCAGCGGAATTAATTTTTCGGGGAATTGGTAAGGACCGTAATTATTGGAACAGCGTGTAATTACCACGGGCAAATCGTAAGTGTGGTGAAAAGATTTTGCCATTAAGTCCGCGCCTGCTTTGCTGGAAGAGTAAGGACTGTTGGGCGAAAGTGGAGTTTGCTCCGTAAACAAACCTGTTTCCCCCAAACTGCCGTAAACTTCATCGGTCGAAACCTGCAAAAACTTTTCAATTCCAAATCTACGGGAAGCCTCCAACAAAACATTAGTGCCTACAACATTTGTTCTAAAGAAAACCTCCGAGCCTAAAATGGAGCGGTCAACGTGAGACTCCGCCGCAAAGTTTATTACGTAGTCAAAACGGTATTTTTCAAAAAGGTAATTTACCAACTCGTTGTTGGTAATGTCCCCCTTAACGAACGTGTAATTGGGCTTCTCTTCAATTTCTTTTAAATTTTCAAGATTACCTGCGTAAGTAAGTTTGTCTAAATTTACTACTTCCCAATCGTCTCTTTGGCGCAAGACGTAATTCAAAAAATTGCTTCCGATAAATCCCGCACCGCCTGTAACAAGAACCTTTTTAGCCATTAATTTTCTCTTCCGTTATAAAACAAAAAATCCGAAATAAACTCCGGCTTGAATAAAATATGCCTTTGAATTAAAACCGCTTGGCGAATTAAGCAAAACAACATCGTTGTCGGCTTTCCATTCGTTACTAAAAGGAATCACATATCCGCCGCCGATTCTCACAGCGGCAAACCTGCCAACCGGAATATCAAAATTTATTGTAGGTGCAAATGTAAAAAAATTATTTGTTATTCTGTGGGCAGAAATTTTTGAGCTCTTTGTATTCGCCAAATCGGAACTCAAAACGCTCCAATCAATGTTTCCTTTATTTTGGTAGAGCTGGAGTTCGGCTGAGAATCCGCCCAAAATCGCTCCCAACGAAACAGCAACTTTTTTTACAAATGGTAACGTGTATTCAACGGTGAACCCGCCTCCGCCGTATTTGTAAACCGCCTCTTTGTTGTAACCGTCAACCGTCACCTTTTTTGAAACCGAGGTGCCGAAGCCGATCCCGCCCACTCTTAAATTTTTAACCAGCATTACGTAAGCAAATCCGCCGCCGCCAAAGCCGAGCACTCCGCTGCTTGTCAAATCGCCCGTTCCGAAGTCTTTCAAGAACGAAGAAACCGGCGTCAAATCTGGAGAAACGTAAAATCCCGAAATGCCTCCGCCGCCGCCAAAGCGGGAAACCCAACCGTTCTGCATTTCGCTTTGCGCCTGAGTTTTGAAAAATGCAAGAACAAATAATATTAAAAAGAACTTCTTCATTTTTTTCTTGTGTTATTATTTTTAAGATTTCTGAAAAAACTTAGCAAATATAATCAAATTGGCTCTATTAAGAAATAAATAAAGACACGGCACCGGTTTAAAATCATTGGCAAAATAGGTACAGGTTTAAAATCGGTGGCAAAATGTGATCATTATATTTTTATTTCGAATATTTTGCTCTTAAAACTTGAACCCTTTCAGGGTTCTTCTTTAATTTTGATTCTTTTTGCTATCTACATTGAATCCCTTCGGGATTCTTTCGGAAACAGTATTAAAAAGCATCTTTCTCTTTCCCGTAAGAAAAAGAAAGTTGTCTATCTGCGAAATGGTTTTTGTAACATAGATTGCTGGCAATCCGCGTTACAGCTTATTGGCAACTATCCGACCCCCGACTTAGTCGGGGTCGAATGTCAATAGAAGAAAATAGAGGAAAGACAAACCGATGCCGAAGGTATCGAAGAAATTAAATTTCAATTATTTACAGTTTGTGTTTTGGCTCTTGCGTCTTGCATTTAACCGTTTCTTATTTCTCGTTTCTTCTTTCTTATTAATCTCCATTGTTTAGAAATCTTAAAGTTAAAGTTTATATTTGTGGGTAAATAATTTTCGGGGAAATGCAAATGGAAAAGCTTGTAAAGAAAATTAAAAATATTTCTCTTACGCTTTTTATTCTAAATCTTCTTTCACTTACTTGGCTTTTTATTGATTACCTTGCGCTAAAGAAAATTTGGGTTAGCACAAACGCACAATTTAATTTTGAGTGGCTGATGGTTATCCTAAGTGCAATTCCGTTAGCTTTAACGGTGATTACAATTTTCTATTTATTTTATTACTCGTTGAGGTTAAGCCACAGATTTAAAGCGGACAAGAAAAAGGAAGAAAAGGCTCTTGCTGAGGAATCCAAACAAATTGAAAGCGAAGTAAAAAAAGAAGAGGGAAATGACTAAAATAGGTTTGGCTCTGGGAGCCGGCGGCGCAAGAGGATTAGCCCACATCTGTTTCCTCGAAGCCTTCGACGAGTTGGGCATCCGTCCTGCAATAATTGCGGGCTCAAGCATTGGTGCAATTATCGGTGCGGCTTACGCCTCGGGTGTAAATGCAACTCAAATTAAAAAAAATGTGGAAGAAATCATCCTCACCAAAGACGCTAAGTTTTGGGAGCTGAGAAAACGTTCTGATTTACTGAGGGCAATGAACTTTATCGATCCACAACTTTCTGCCGGAGGATTTATTAAAGGCGAGAAATTTGTAAATTTCATGGGCGAAAGACTCGGCGTTTCTACCTTTGAAGAACTTCGAATCCCGCTGAAAATTATTGCAACGGATTTTGTGCACAACAAAGCTGCCGTGTTCGATTCGGGCGATTTACTTACGGCAATAAGGGCAAGCTATGCAATACCCGGTTTATTTGCCCCGGTTGAATTTAAAGGAATGGTTTTAATGGATGCCGGGATGAGCAATCCCTTGCCGTACGACGTAATTGCGGACGAGTGTGATTTAACAATTGCAATTGATGTTACTGCAAACAAATCCAAAAGGTTTAAAGAAACGCCGCCGGTTTACGAATTACTTTTTGCCTCCTTTTCAATGATGCAACGCTCGATTGTTTCCGAAAAATTGAAACGTGTACGTCCCGACATCTACGTGGATACGGACATCAAAGAGGTACGGGTTCACGAATTTAAAAAAGTGTTCGAAATTTACGACCAAACACGTCCGCTAAAAGAAAAGTTCAAAAGACAACTTGAAAAAGCTTTAACTGAACAAAAGAGTTAATAACAAAAAAACTTTTCTCGTATTTTTGCTTGTCCATTCAACGAGTTGAAACCGGTTGTTAATGAAAAATTACTTCTGACAAAGGGAACATCCTAAGTCAAAACCATCCAATAATGCATTCCTCCAATCATCCAAAGTTCCCGTTTTAACGAGTGCCACGAGTGCTCTTGGATGATTGGATAGCTGGATGACTGGATGAAATAATCACAATTATTGAGTGCCAATCACTTTTCTCTGTTCACTGCTATCTGTTCACTGAAAAGTTATGTCTTGCCTGTCGCGGCGTAGCCCGAGCATAGCGAGGGCGGAGACGGACGTCTTGCCTCTTGCGTCTTGCAAAAACATTTCTTATTTCTCGTTTCTTCTTTCTTATTAATATTGTTTTTTACTCTCTATTTTAATCTTGTGCCTAATCCCCTCCTTGAAGCAATCCCAAAAAATTTTTTAAAAAATGCTTGACTTTGAAAATAAAAATGCCCAATTTTGCAAGTGTTGTGGGGAATTGTGTGGAATTTAACAACAAAAGTGTGGAAGTGCAATGTTAATAGGCAGCTTTAAATATTCAATTGACAAAAAGGGAAGAATTGCAATCCCTGCCAAACTCAGGAAGTCGGTCTCGCCTGAGGCTAATGAGACTTTCATCATCACGCGCGGTACGGCAAAGTGCATTGATATTTACCCGCTGGACGTTTGGAAAGAGCTGACGGAAAAAACACTTTCACAGTTAAGCCCTATTAACAAAAAGGAATCTATGTTTGTAAGGTTTTTAATTAATCAAGCTGCCGAGGACACACTGGATTCCCAATCGCGTCTTTTAATTCCAAAGAGCCTGCTCGAGTATGCCGAGATTGACAACGAGGTTTTTATTCTCGGGGCAATTAAGAAAATAGAAGTTTGGAATCCGAAAATTTACGAAGAACACATGAAGGAAAACGAACAGCTCTTTGAACAAATTGCAAATGAAGTAATGAACGACACAAAATGATGCTACACAAACCGGTTCTGCTGAAAGAATCGGTAGATTATTTGGTGACATCCGGCTCCGGGGTCTATTTCGACGCTACGCTGGGTTTTGGTGGTCATTCTAAAGAAATTTTGAAAAGGTTAAACGCAGAAGCAAAACTGATTGCTACGGACAAGGACGTCGAAGCTTTTGATTACGCCCGGAAAGAATTTGAGAATGATGAAAGAGTTGAAATTTACAATGCTTCTTTTACGGAAATAAAAACTATTGCAAAAATCGAGTTCATTGACAAGTTTGATGGTATCCTGGCAGACCTTGGGGTTTCTTCTTACCAGCTCGATAATCCCGCTTCGGGGTTTACTTACCGTGAAGAGGCGCCCTTGGATCTGCGCATGGATAGGAACTCCGCTTTAACTGCAAGCGACATCCTGAACACATACGATGAAAAGGAAATTGCAAATATTCTTTTCCGTTACGGGGAGGAAAAAGCTTCGAGGAAAATTGCGGCACAAATAAACAAGTTTAGGCAAAAGGAAAAATTCGAAACCACTTCCCAATTACGGAACGCCGTTGCACAAGTGATTCCTCCGAATTATTTAAAGAAATCGCTCTCGCGGGTTTTCCAAGCGTTACGCATTGCCGTTAACAACGAGCTGGACGAATTAAAAAGTTTTATTACCGATGCGGTTGATTTGCTGAAGCCGGGCGGTAGATTGGTGATTATTTCTTACCATTCCTTGGAAGACAGAATTGTAAAAGAAGCATTTAAATACGAAGCTCTCTCGTGCATTTGTCCGCCGGAAGCACCCGTTTGCACGTGTGATAAAGAATCCAGATTGAAGATTTTAACCAAAAAGCCCGTTGCTCCTTCCGGTGAGGAAATAAAGGAAAATTTCAGAGCTCGCAGCGCAAAACTTAGAGCAGCGGAGAGGAAATGAACGAAAGTAGAATCTTTAAAAAATTCTTGCTTGTGATTATGCTTGTGCTCGGCACACTGTTCGGGCATTTAATCTTAACGGCTAAAATAAAAGTGCTGAACAAGCAAGCGGAAATATTAAACGCCCGGCTTGCACGAACGCAAGACGAGCTGGACGCTAAAATTGTTCTGCTTCAAAAACTTTCTTCGGAAGAGAGAATTGTAAAAATAGCACGGCAAAAACTCGGGCTTGTACGTGCGAGTAAACCGTTTGAAAAAATTTACGTCAACGAAAATAAAATAAAAAGATTGGAGAAATTGGTAAAAGCGAAATATGAATAAATCTCGCGCCATATTGATTTTTATTTTTGTCCTTATTGCCTTTGTCGCGCTTGTGGCAAAGCTGTACAAAATTCAAGTTAAGAAACACGATTATTACAAGTTTGTTGCGCTTAAGCAGCAGTACAAAAAGGAAATCGTTAAAGCCGAAAGAGGCTCCATTTTTGACCGGAACAACAATTTGCTTGCCTACACAAAAAACGACATCTCTTTCTACGTTGACAACAGAATGAGTAAAAAGCAGGTTTCGGACACCGTAATAGCCGAAAAATTTTCAAAAGTTTTCGGTAAAGATTTTCACTACTACTTGCGTAAATTGCAGTCTCCCCAGCGACGCGTTTGCCTTGAAAAGAAAGTGCCCCGGGACTACGCTCTGAAGCTTAGCAATTTTATTGTTGACAGACTTTATTACGAAGAAGATTATTCCCGGCTCTATCCTTACGGTAGTTTGGCTTCCCACGTAATCGGTTTTGTGGACAGAAATTTAATTGGCAGAGCAGGCATTGAGAGAAAGTTCGAAGATTATTTAAAAGGCGTTGACGGAAAATTAGTGATTGAAAAAGATGTTTCGGGAAGGATTGTCTCAATTGACCAAAGGCTTTCGGTTCAGCCGAAGAACGGGGACAACGTAATACTCACAATCGACAAGAACATTCAGAAAATTCTTGAGGAAGAACTATTAAACGGATTGCAAAAATACGACGGCAAAGCGGCTGTTGGAATAGTTCTAAATCCTAACACGGGCGAAATTCTTGCCCTTGCGGACTTACCGAATTACGATCCGGGGAATTACAATTTGTTCGATGCCTCGGCACGGCGCAACCGCGCAATAAGCGACACTTACGAGCCCGGCTCTACGATGAAAACCGTTTTGTTTGCAATGCTTTTCCAAGACAATTTGGTTCGTGAAGACGAAACAATCAACACCGAAAACGGACGCTATGTTCTTTACAGGAAGGCAATAATTAAGGACACTCACCCAGCCTACAAACTTTCGGTTAAACAAATACTAACGCATTCAAGCAACATCGGCGCAGTCAAATTGAGTTTTAGAATTAACGAAAACAAGTTTTACAAATATTTAAGGGATTTCGGATTCGGCAACGTAACAGGCATTGATATTCCGGGAGAAGTTGCCGGCAAATTGATTGTCCCTTCGAAATTCCAAAAGACCACAAAGGCTTACATTTCCCACGGTTACGGAATTTCGGTTACACCTCTGCAAATGACAATGGCTTACGCAGCTTTAATTAACGGCGGGGTTCTTCTTCATCCCGAAATTGTGAAGGAAGTAAGAGACGTAAACGGAAACGTGGTAAAAAGTTTTTGGAAGCAAAAAATAAGAAAAGTGATTTCTGAAAAAACATCCGCCGAATTAAGAAAACTGTTAGTTGATGTTGTGGAAAACGGCACGGGAGAAAAAGCTCAATTGCCTGACATTTTGGTAGGAGGCAAAACGGGAACGGCTCAAAAATTGATTGACAAAAAATATTCTTCTTTCTACTACAATTCCTCGTTCATCGGATTTTTCCCTGCGGAAGAACCGAAGTACGAAATTTTTATTTTGGTCGATTCCCCCACGCGCGGCAGATACGGCGGGCAGGTCGCCGCTCCCATTTTCAGAAACATTGCCGAAAGAATTGTTAACGCGGACATCAGTCTTGCCCCATTTAAAAAAGATTTACACAGGACGAAAAAATCGAAAGCAAATTTTGTTAAAGAACTGGTTTCAACGAACAAAGAAAATCTTTACGTTGCCGCGGATGTGCCCAACGTAAAACGCAAAGCGCAAAAGACACGGTTCTTGAATCGTAAAACGCTTCCGAACTTTGTGGGATTTCCTTTACGTAAAGCTTTGGCAACCGCTTCGGCTTTGGGAATTAAACTCGAAATAAAAGGCTCGGGGAAGGTTATTTGGCAGAATTTTCCGCCGGGGACAAAAATAAAAAATATTAAAAAGTTAACTCTAAAATGCGGGAGGTAATAAATGAAATTGTCCGAACTTCTTGACGCCATCGAAGTTGTTCAGGTTTTGGGTAATGCGGAGGACAAGGAAGTTGAACGCGTGGAAATTGATTCCCGTAAGGTTGAGGGGTCAAAAGTAATTTTTGTTGCAATCAAGGGCTTCAAGACCGACGGTCACAAGTTTATTCCCGAAGCTATTGCAAAAGGTGCCGAAGCAATTATTCTTGATGACGACTCACTCTATTCCGACGAAATATTTACTTCCAACGGAGTGGTTAAAATAGTGGTTAAAAACACGAGGAAAATTCTTCCTAAAATTGCGGACATTGTTTACGGACAGCCTTCGAAAAAAATGAGTTTGATTGGCGTAACGGGGACAAAGGGGAAAACCACTACAACCTATTTCCTGCGGGAAATTTTATTGACCGCCGGAATTTCTTCCGGGTTAATAGGCACTAACAAGAATTTTATTTGCGAGGAAGAAGTCCCTTCGCATCTTACTACGCCGGAGGCAAACGAGATACATGAAATGCTTGCCCTGATGATTGAGCAGGAGTGCCGCTCGGCGGTAATGGAAGTTTCTTCCCACTCGATTGCTTTGAGCCGTGTGGTTGACCTTGACTTTGACATTGGAATATTTACCAATATTGCTTCCGACCATTTGGATTTTCACGGTACGTTCGAAAACTATTTGGAGGCAAAAAGGCAGTTCTTTGTTACACTGAAAGAAGACGGAAAAATAGTTTACAACATTGACGACGAACACCACGGAGAAGTTTTGAAAGGGAGCGTTGCCGGAAAAATTTCTTACGGCACCGCACCGGAAGCGGACTTTAGAATTACCGACGTTGAGTTTGACCTCGAAGGAACAAACTGGGTTATTGAACATTCCGGTGAAAAATATTTCGCAGGCACAAAGTTAATAGGAGCTTTCAACGCTTACAATGCTACGGCTGCTTTTGCCGCTGCAATATTATTGGGAATAAAACCGGATGTTGCTTTGAGAGGAATTACCAACACTCCTCAAGTGCCGGGCAGATTTGAAGTTGTTAAAAGCGACGACGGCAAAAAAGCAATAATAGATTATTCCCACACGGCAGGGAGTTTGGAAGAAGCTTTGAAAGCAATACGCCACATCGTCGGAGAAGATTACCCTGTTTACACCGTGTTCGGTTGCGGCGGAGACCGCGACAAAACCAAACGCCCCGTAATGGGACGCATTGCCGAAAAGTACAGCAACTTTGTGATTGTTACTTCGGACAATCCCCGCTCGGAAGAACCGATGCGGATTATTTCCGAAATTGTTGGCGGAATGGAAAAAGAAAATCACAGAGTTATTGAAGACAGGGAAGAAGCAATCCGTTGGGCAATTGAAAACTCGGAAGATAACGCCGTAATTCTGATTGCCGGTAAGGGACACGAAACTTACCAAGAGATTAAAGGAGTAAGAAAACATTTTTCGGACAAAGAAGTTGCGGAAAAATATTTGAAGGAACTTGCGGATGCGGATTAACCTGACCGACATATTCAACATTCCCTCGGCGGTAATTTACGAGCCTGACAAATTCACCTCGGCAACCGGTGTGGTAATCGATTCGCGCAAGAACGTGAAAGGGAAAATCTTTGTTGCAATAAAAGGGAAAAATTTTGACGGTCATAATTTTGTAAGAGAAGCGGCAGAAAAAGGCGCAGCCGCGGTTGTAATCAATGGCAAGTATTTGCCCGACTACGACGACTTGGACATTACAATTGTAACGGTTAGAAATACTATTAAAGCCTTTGGTCACCTTGCCCTCGCGTGGAGACGCAAAAGCAAAGCAAAAGTAATTTCACTCACGGGCAGCAACGGCAAGACGACAACCAAAGAAATGCTTGCCAAACTTTTGGAAACAAAATTTAAGGTGGTAAAAACAGAAAGTAACAATAACAATCACATCGGAGTTCCGCTTACTATTTTTAATGTGGATTCCAAAACGGAAGCGTTAGTGCTTGAACACGGCACAAACCATCCGGGCGAAATTGATTACACGGCTAAAATTGCCGAACCGGACTACGCTTTAATAACAAACATCGGAGCTTCGCATTTACAATACTTTGGCGATGTTGAAAGCGTGCTTCGCGAGAAATTTTTTCTTTTTAAAGCAACACTCGAAAACGGCGGAACTGTTTTTGTAAATAACGACGACCCGCTTTTGAGAAAAGCTTCGGCGAAAATCAGAAATAAGATTAGCTACGGATTTAAGGGAACGCCGGACATAAAAGCGAAAATAATTTCTTACGATAACTTTGGCAGACCGGAAATGGAATTGTACTACAACGGTAGAGTAGTAAAATTCAAACTGCCCTTACTGGGCAGGGCAAACGCTGCAAACTTCCTTGCCGCTTCCGCCGTTGCACTGAAATTGGGAGTAGGTAAAAAAGCTTTAATCCAAACCGCCGAAAGTTTGCAAGAAGTGAAAGGAAGATTACAACTTAAGGAATTTGAAAACTTTGCCGTAATTGACGACACGTACAATTCAAATCCCGTTTCGTTAATTGCTGCCGTGGAGGTTCTAAAAAAAGTTAAAGCCTACAAAAGGAAAGTTTTAATTCTTGGCGATATGCTTGAGCTTGGAAAAGAAAGCAAGGAGATTCACGCATCGCTTGCAAAAGAAATTTCCAAACTCAAAAATTTTGAGGTTCTAACAATTGGTAAAAATATGAAAGCGCTTTCCGAAGCGCTGGGAGAAAAGGCAAAACATTTTACTTTCAGGAAAAGCTTGAAAAAATATTTAAATGAAACGGAGCTTTCGGGTAAATGCTTTCTGGTTAAAGGTTCCCGCGGAATGAAAATGGAAGAGTTCGTTGAAATTCTTGAGAGGAAGGGAAAAGAATGATTTACTATTTGTTTGACTACATTAACAAAGTTTTTAATCCGCCGGGATTCGACGTGTTCCGGTTCATTACTTTCCGTGCGGCGCTTTCCGCAATTACTGCGCTCTTCCTTTCCGTTTACGTGGGACCGAAAATAATCCGTTACTTAAAAGAAAAACAAATCGGCGAGACAATCCGGGAGTTGGGACCCGAAGCTCACAAAAAGAAAGCCGGAACTCCTACAATGGGCGGAATAATAATTTTAATTTCTGTAGTCGTACCGGTTCTGCTCTGGGCGGACGTTGAAAGCATTTACATTATTCTCGTCCTTGTGGGAACGTTGTTTCTCGGTTTTGTTGGTTTTGTGGACGATTATTTGAAAGTAATTAAGAAACTCAAGAAAGGTTTGATTGCCCGTTACAAGCTGTTGGGACAGGTGCTTGTCGGTTTGGTAATTGGCGGAGCAATTTACTTCCTGCCTCAATTTTCGGCGCACGCAACGGAAACAACTTTGCCGTTTGTTAAAAATTTTAATCTTGATTTTTCTTATTTCTACATTCCCATTGAAATATTTATTATTACCGCTACTTCAAATGCAGTGAATCTCACGGACGGATTGGACGGACTTGCAATCGGGAATCTTTTAATTGTAATGCTTGCAATGGCAGTAATGAGCTACGTAACCGGCAACGTGATTTTTGCCGATTATTTGCACATCATTTACATGCCCGGCTCGGGCGAGTTGACGGTTTTTATTGCGGCGATGATTGGAGCGGGACTTGGTTTTCTCTGGTTTAATTTTTACCCCGCGGAAATATTTATGGGAGACACAGGTTCGCTTTCGCTTGGAGGCGCGTTCGGAATTTTGGCGATTTTAATTAAGCAGGAACTTTTAATCCCGATTTTAGGTGGAGTATTTTTCCTCGAAACGGTTTCGGTCATTATTCAAAGGCTCTACTTCAAATATACAAAGAAAAAATACGGTGAAGGCAGAAGGGTGTTTTTAATGGCTCCGATGCACCACCATTACGAACTTAAAGGTTGGGCTGAGCCTAAAATTGTGGTTCGCTCTTACATCGTAACAATTATTTTGGTAATAATAGCATTGGCTTCGTTGAAGATAAGATGAGAGAGATTAAGGGAAAGAAAATAACGTTTTTAGGTGCGGCACGCAGCGGAATAGCTGCTGCAAAGATTGCCAAAAGGCACGGCGCAATTCCGTTCGTTTCGGATGCGGCTCCGCTTCGGGAGATTGGCGATAAAATTACGGAATTGGAAAAAGCGAGAATTGAATTTGAGATAGGCATACACAGCAACAGAGTTTTTGAAGCCGATTTTATTGTTACCAGTCCCGGCGTGCCTGACGACTCCGCCCCGATTAAAAAGGCAAAGTCTCTCGGCTTGGAAATTATTAGCGAGCTTGAATTTGCTTCGGGATTTTGCAAAGGAAAAATTATTGCAATTACCGGGACCAACGGAAAAACAACTACTACCACGCTTTGCGCTTACACGTTGAATAATGCCGGACTCAAAACTTACCTTGCGGGCAACATCGGCACGGCTTTTTCCGACGTGGTTGACAATGTTAAAGAAAATGAATTTGTCGCTTTGGAAGTTTCCAGTTTTCAGCTTGACCACATTAAAGAATTTAAACCTTACATTGCCGTAATATTAAACATTACTCCCGACCACCTTGACCGCTACGAAAATTCGTTTGAAAAATACATTGAATCAAAACTTAGAATTACTGAAAATCAAAACGGCAACGATTATTTAATAGTAAATGCCGACGATAAAAATTTAACAGGAATTTCAACCGGTGCTCAACGCTATGCCTTTTCTACCTCCCAAGTTGTTGAACGCGGTGCGTATTTTGGTGAAGGCGCCCTTTACTTCAAGGACACGGAACATCCCGACAAAATATGCGACCGCAGTGAGTTGAGCCTAAAAGGTGAACACAACCTCGCAAATGCCTTGGCAGTTTTAACCGTAGCAAAACTGTTGGGCGTTAAGAACAGTTCCGTTTGCCAATCCTTTTCTTCGTTTAAAGGAGTTGAGCACCGGCTTGAATTTGTTAGGGAAATTGACGGTGTTAAATTTGTTAACGATTCGAAAGCGACCAATGTCGATTCCGTTTGGTACGCATTGAGAAGTTTCAACGAGCCGCTGAGATTGATTCTCGGCGGCAAGGACAAAGGGAATGATTATTCCGCCATTGACGAACCGGTTAAAAAACACGTTAAGAAAATTTACGCAATCGGTTCTTCGGCGGAAAAAGTTTACGGACATTTTAAAGAACTTGTCCCGACGGAAATTAAAGAATCGTTGGAAGATGCGGTTGTTTCAGCATTCAAAGAAGCTGAAAAAGGCGAAGTGGTTTTGCTTTCCCCCGCCTGCGCCAGCTTCGATATGTTTGACAATTACGAACACAGGGGAAAGGTTTTTAAAGAAATAGTGAGAAAGCTTTAATGAAAAGTTTGTACAAAATTTATCTCGGTTTGATTTTGTCTTTAATAGTAATTGGCTTGTTGATTATTTACAACGCAAGCGGTTATTCGGCTGTTAAGGACAGTCTGGCTTTCGAACATTTCTTCAACAAACATTTGGTTAAGGTTTTACTCGGTTTGCTTTTGCTCATTGTATTTTCAGTAATTCCTTACAAATATTACAAGGAATGGAGCAAGCCTGCTTTAATATTTACGGTTCTGCTTTTAATTGCAACAATGCTTGTTGCGCCCAAAGTAAAAGGTGCAACAAGGTGGATTAACTTGGGATTCATTAGATTCCAGCCTTCCGAGTTGGCAAAGTTAGTTTTAATCATTCACCTTTCCAATCTGCTTGTGGTTAAGGAAAATAAAATACTAAGTCTTAAGGAAGGCTTGTTGTACTTGCTTTTCTGGGTTTTTCTTGTTGCTGGTCTGGTCTTTTTGCAGCCGAATGTTAGCACGAGCATAATAATTATTGTTACGTCTTTCGCATTGCTTTACGTGGGGGGTGCAAGTTTTAAACATCTGGTTTCGATTGGAATTCCCGTATTCTTTTTCGGCGGAATTTTAGCAATGGTTTTTCACCATTCGCGTAACAGACTGATTTGGTTTTACCAAAGTATTTCGCAGGGAAAAACAATTCCCCAAGTGTTGCAAGCAAAGATTGCCCTTGGCAGCGGAGGCTGGTTTGGCGTGGGCTTGGGACACAGCCACCAAAGTTACGGCTTTGTGCCGGAAGCTTACAAAGATTTTATTTTTTCCATTTTGGGGGAAGAGCTTGGCTTTTTAGGCTCGGTTACGGTTTTGCTTGCTTATTTCGCTTTGTTTTTCGTGGGAATTTTAATCGCCAGAAAAGTAACGGACAAGTTTGCCCAACTATTGGTCTTCGGGCTTTCGTTCAGCCTCTTGCTTGGCGGGTTTACTAACATTGCCGTTGTTATCGGTACAGCGCCAACAACGGGAATAACACTGCCTTTCATCAGCTACGGCGGAACGAGTTTAATAATCGGGTGTATTTCGGCAGGCATTGTGGTTAACATTGCCCGGACGGGAATTAAGGAAGCACGGATTTAAAAAATTGAAAAAGAATAACCATCCATATCGTTTTCTTTTTGCAGCGGGAGGGACGGGCGGACACTTGTTCCCTGCTCTTGCCGTTGCCGAAGAAATACGGGAAATTAAACCCGAAAGCGAAATACTGTTTGTCGGCACGAAAACCAAACTTGAGGCTGAGATTGTTCCCGGAGCTGGTTTCAAGTTTAAGAGCATTAACATCAGCGGGTTTCAAAGGAGATTTTCATTAAGCAATATTCTTTTCCCGTTTAAGTTGTTAATCGCATTGGGGCAATCGCTTTGGATTAATTCGGTTTTTAATCCTAAGGTTGCAATTGGAGCGGGTGCTTACGTAGCCGGTCCCGCCCTGTGGGGAAGCTGGGTAATGGGTGCTAAAATTATTTTGCTTGAGCAAAACAGTTACCCGGGAATTACAAACCGCCTGCTCGAAAGGAAAGCAAACGAAATTCATTTAACGTTTGAGGAATCGAAAAAATATTTCAGATTTAAGGATAAATTATTTTTAACCGGAAATCCGGTGAGAAATATTTTGAAATTAAGCGACAAAGCTGAAGCTAAAAAGAAATTGGGACTTGACCCGTCAAAAAAGACATTGCTTGTCCTTAGCGGAAGCCTTGGCGCCGAAAGCATTAACAAAGCAATCGAAACGAACTTGAAAAATTTTGAAGAAGAAGGAATCCAGATTATTTGGCAGACAGGAAAAAGATATTACGAGCAATTCAAAAAATTTGAATCGGAGAATGTAAAAGTGTTCGGCTTTATTCCCGAAATGGAAACGGTTTACTCTGCGGCAGATTTAGCAGTTGCACGCGCAGGAGCAACAACCATTGCCGAACTTTCGTATCTCGGACTGCCTGCAATTTTAATTCCTTCGCCTAACGTTGCGGCAAATCATCAGGAAAAGAACGCTCGTGCGCTTTACGAAAACGGTGCGTGCGAAATGATTAAAGACGATGAAGTGACGACTCAATTGTTTGAAAAGGCAAAAACATTATTGTCCGACGAAATGAAGTTAAAAGATCTTTCGGAAAAAATAAAGAATTTTTCAAAACCGGAAGCGGCAAAGGTAATTGCAAAACGTGCAATTAGATTGGCGGAGGCTCTCTGATGAACGGTTGGCTCTTGAATAAATATCCGAAGGTTCACATTATTGGTATTGGCGGAATCGGAATGAGCGCCATTGCAAGAATGTTGCTCGGTTTTGGTTTTAAAGTTACCGGTTCGGATTTGAATGATTCTAAAATCACAAGAGAGTTAAAGGATTTGGGAGCGGTTATTTTCAAAGGACATTCGGGAGAAAACATTGCCGATCAGGATTTGGTTATTTATTCATCTGCGGTAAAGCCGGACAATCCCGAATTGGCAAAGAGCAAAGAGCTTTCAATACCTGTAATGAAAAGACCGGTAATTCTTCACGAGTTAATGCGCGGCTATTACGGCATTGGCATTGCAGGCTCGCACGGAAAAACAACCACTACCGGAATGACGGCTTCCATTTTAATTGAAGCGGGCTTTGACCCTGCGGTGATTGTAGGAGGAATATTAAAAGAGCTTGACAACACTAACGCAAGAGTAGGTAACGGTGATTATTTTGTAATGGAAGCGGACGAATACGACAGGACTTTCCTTGCGCTCAACCCTGTTGTGGAAGTAATTACTAACGTTGAAGCCGAGCACATGGACACTTACAAACGGTACGAAAACGTAATCAATGCCTTTGTGGAATTTGCCAACAAAGTTCCTTTTTACGGCAATATTTTTGCCTGTATTGATGAGCCCGGCGTGAA
>JALWGH010000332.1 GCA_027013735.1 Melioribacteraceae bacterium | reverse complement strand
TATTGAACGTTGTGCTTTTTCCACGATGCAACTTCGTCGCGGATAATCGGCTCAACAAGCGTTACGGAAATTTTGTCAACGTAAACGTTGTCTTTTAAGAGTTCTTTCTTTTTTAATTTTCCTTCGAACTTGTAGTCATTTACATCGGTTTTAATAACCCTTGCCGAAACAATTTTATCCGTGTTGAGCAGATGCTTGTAAGTTTCGTAATCCACTTCCATTGCGCCGGTGGTGTCCGAACGCCAGAATTGCATTAATATTACTGCGGCGATAATTACAAGTCCCCAGCTAAAAACCGTTTTAATAATTTTAGACCAGTCGAAATCGCCGCCCGGTTTGTTAGGTCCGTCGTCTTTCAAGAAATTATTTTTTCTGTCTTTCTTGAACGGATCTTTTTGGTCTTCGTTAAACATTTTGTTGTTTAAATTCATCATATTTATTGCTTTATCCTTCCTCTAAAACGTAAATTGAACGTAAATTTCTGTACTTTTGTGCGTAATCGAGTCCGTAGCCGATTACAAATTTATTTGGTATTTTAAAACCAATATAGTCAATTTTGACGTCATATTTAACAGCGTCCTTTTTGTAAAGCAGTGCGGCAACCTTAACGCTTGCCGGCTTGTAACGGCTCATTAATTCTTCGATGTACTTAATCGAAAGTCCCGAATCGACAATGTCTTCCACAATTATTACGTGACGGTCGTTAATATCGGCATTGAGCTCTTTTAACAGTTTTACTTTCCCTGAAGAAATTTTTTCGTCGCCGTAACTGGAAAGTTTAAAAAAATCTATCTCGCAATTTAAATGAATATTTCGAATTAAGTCGGATAAAAATAAAAATGCGCCGTTTAGAATGCCGATAAAAACAGGGAATTTGCCTTTGTATTCGTCTGTGATTTCTTTACCTAATTCCGCAACGCGTTTTTGAATTTTCTCCTCGTTCAGGTAAGGAACAAATTTTTCATTCCCGACAAGAATAAATTCCTGGTCGGTTGTTTTTAATTCAGACATAATTTTAAAACCTTTCTTGTTTTATTCGTTAATTTAAATTTGTCGTTTATTCGCAAGCCGACGAGCCACACAATTTCTCCCTTGTTTGTTAACACGAGATATTTTGATTTCAAATGCGCGGGAACTTTAACATCGGTCAGGTAATCCGAAATTTTCTTTTCCCCTTGCATTCCCAACGGAACGAAGGAGTCCCCTTGTTCCCATTGGCGTAGTAAAAATTCGTTGTCAAGTCCCTGAGCGTCAATAAATTCAATGTTTTTCTTTCCTAACATTTTTTTTGCCGTGGCAGCGTCGCTGTCTGAAATTTCAAGTCCTCCCAGCCAAGTGTTTACTTTTTCCCCAACTTTAATATTTACGGCAGGCGTTTCAACGTCCGTTGTCTTTTCAATGATTATTTTGTTTCTTCCCCTTGTTACAAGAACACCTTCCGAAAGGAAAAGCCTTGCGCCTGTTTGTTTGTCCAGTAAGTCGCCGATTGATTTTAACTCGTTAAATTTTACTTCTTTTTTTAGTACTTCAACAAACGCCTTTTTTACAAGCTCGGGAAGCGTTTCTTTGCCAAAAGACTCAATAAAATCAAGGTTTATCTCAATTGAATCGTTTTTAATATTTACAAAATTGTCAAACGCATTGTTTGTAATTTTTTCTAACAGTTTTGATTGAGTTCCCAGCACAATGGAAGACTTGAGCAATGTGTTTTCGAGCCCCGGGTTAATTTTTTCTTTAATCAGCGGAATAACTTTGTTGCGAAGGAAATTCCTTTGAAAATCGTTTTCAAAATTTGTTGAGTCCGTTCTGTAATTCAGTTTTCTTTCTTTAAGGTACTCTAAAATTTCGCTGCGGGTTAAAGTTAAGATGGGGCGAATAATGTCCCCTCGTTTCGGCGGAATTCCGGCAATGGCGGAGAGGGATTTTCCCTTAATAATATTAAGCAAAATTGTCTCGGTGTTGTCGTTGGCATTGTGCCCCGTTGCAATTTTGTTTGCGCCTAATTTTTCCGCAGCTTCTTTCAGCGCTTTGTAGCGTAATTCTCTTGCGGATTCTTCAATAGAAATC
>JALWGH010000331.1:17633-20380 GCA_027013735.1 Melioribacteraceae bacterium | reverse complement strand
GGATTATTAATCGCAAACTCGGTCTCTTTACAGAGCAGCGAACTTACCCTTTCTTAACGCTTAAAGATTTACGTCCCGAACTTTTCGAAAAAGCAAGACAACTAATGCGCTCTGTTAATTCGCAACATCCTTGGTTGAATTTAACCGACGAGGAATTGCTGAAAATGGGCGGGTTCTACTCTTTCGATTCTAATGCAGGTAAGCGAGCCCTAACGCTTGCCGCCGTGCTTATGTTCGGCAAAGACGAAGTCATTCAGGAAATAGTTCCCGGCTACAAATTTGATTGCCTTCTGCGTAGGCAGAACATTGACCGTTACGACGACAGACTGACGATACGAACAAACTTGATTGACGCTTACGATTTAATGATGGAGTTTGTAAATAAACACTTGAACGATCCTTTTTACCTCGAAGGAGACATGCGAATAAGCCTACGCGATAAAATATTCCGCGAAGCGGTTTCAAACATTATTTCGCATAGGGAATACGCAAGTCCTGTGCCGGCAAGATTGATAATTTACAGAGACAGCGTTATTTTGGACAATCCTTCCGTACAACATCATTTTGGAGAAATTACTCCCGAAAACCTCAAACCCTTTTCCAAAAACCCGATTATTTGTAAGTTCATGATTCAGCTTGGCAGGTTCGACGAACTTGGCTCCGGCGTAACAAACATCTACAAATATCTCCCTCTTTACGCTAACGGAGCAAAGCCCATATTTAAAGAAACGGCAACGGATTTCGAATTGTTTTTGCCATTGGATGAATCTGCCCACGTTACAATCCACAACACAATTTACGTGGCAAGTCAGCTTAGCAGACATGTCGAAAGGCTTTTACTTGCGCTCAAAGGAGAAATGACCCGCGCCGAACTGATGAATAAATTAGGGGTGACAAGCGTCAGATATTTTAGGAAAGGCTATTTGCAGCCGGCGTTGAAAGAAAATTTGATTGAAATGACACTCCCAAACAAACCAAGAAGCATTAAACAAAAATACAGGCTTTCGAAAAAAGGGACTGAACGCCTTAAATTATCCGATAACATAGGCTCTCAGAACAGAGCCCATGTTAAAGCCTATGTTGACCCTCAAGTTACCCCCTATGTCAAGAAACTTTTAACAATTCTTAAAGGCGAAATGTCCGCCGAGGAATTGCAAAAAATATTGTTAATAACCGACAAAGAAAAGTTTAAAAAACTTTATTTACAGCCCGCATTGCAGGAAAATTTAATTGAAATGACAATCCCGGATAAACCCGGAAGCCTTAACCCAAAATACAAACTTACGGAAAAAGGGAGAAGACGTTTGAAAACTTCCGCTAACATAGGGGGTGATGATACCCCTCAAGCTACCCCCTATGTTACCCCCCAAGTCAAACAACTTTTGCAGGTAATTGAAGGCGAGATGACGCGCAAGGAAATTCAGGGGAAATTAGGTTTGGCAGACGGGAAACATTTCCGTGAAAAATACTTACAGCCGGCGTTGAAAGAAAATTTGGTTGAAATGACAATACCCGATAAACCGAAAAGTAGTAAGCAGAAATACAGATTGACGGAGAAAGGGAAAATTTTAACAATAAGAGTTAAGTAAATGTTCAAAAAGGTTAAAATAAAAGATATTGCTTTTGTTAATCCAACTTCTTTCAAATTAAATGATGATGAGGAAGTCACATTTCTTCCAATGTCCTCAGTTTCGGAAGATGGAAAAATCATTAAAAGGTTTACAAAAAAGTATTATGAAGTAAAAAATGGTTTTACTTCTTTTCAAGAAAATGATGTTTTAATTGCAAAAATTACTCCCTGTTTTGAAAATTTTAAGGGGTGTAAATGCACTGACCTAAAGAACAAAAGAGGATTTGGAAGTACAGAGTTTCATGTTTTAAGAGCAAAAAATTCAATATTAGCTGATTATTTGTTTCTTATTACTAGGACATACAGATTTAGAGCAAAAGGAAAGTTGAATATGACCGGCTCAGCAGGTCAAAAACGTGTCCCTGTTTTGTTTGTAAAAAATTATGAATTTCCACTCCCTCCCCTTCCCGAGCAAAAAGCCATTGCATCGCTTCTTTCCTTGTGGGACGAGGCAATTGAGAAAACGGAAAGACTGATTGAGGCGAAGGAGAGGAGATTAAAAGCAATTGTTCAAAAATTATTCAATAATAATTTATCAAGATGGAATCACAAAAAAGTTAGAGGAATATTTAAAAATTACTCAAGTAAAAACCATCAGAATGAAGAATTACTTTCGGTAACTCAAGACAAAGGGGTAATTCCTCGTGCTCAATTAGAAGGGAGAGTTATGTCTCCCGCAGGAACAACTTCAAATTACAAACTCGTTGAACCAGGTAACTTTGTAATAAGTTTACGCTCTTTCCAAGGAGGAATAGAATATTCTAACTACAGAGGAATTGTTAGTCCGGCTTACACAGTACTTAAAAACATTTTACCAATTAATTCCGATTTTTACAAACATTTTTTTAAAACTAACATTTTCATTAACAAATATTTAAGAATTGCAATTATTGGTATTCGAGACGGAAAACAAGTGAGCTTTCCGGATTTTGAAACTGTCAAAATACCCTATCCTTCTTTAGACGAACAGGCAAAAATTGGAAGTATTTTGAATTACGTTCAAGACGAAATTAAAGTTTTACAAGAACTATTAGAAAAATACAAAACCCAAAAACGCGGTTTAATGCAGAAGTTGTTGACGGGGAAATACTCCCTTTTCATAAACGACGTTGTCTAC
>JALWGH010000331.1:0-17623 GCA_027013735.1 Melioribacteraceae bacterium | reverse complement strand
TTGACGGGGAAATGGAGAGTGAAAATTAATGAATGAAGAAAAATATTATTTAATTGGCAGAACAACAGACGTTCAAAAAAAACTCTACATTTGCAAAGAAGAATGGGAATCGCTAAAGTATGCGAATTCAATAATTTCCCATATTTTATCTGCCGAACGAAGATATGAAATTATGATTTTAAATTATAAAGAGTTTGAAGAAACTTTATTGTCTATGGGAGTAAAAGAAAATATAGGGACTAATACTTTTGATAATTCAGATGAAATCCTTACTATTATTTGTAAATCTGTAATTAATATGCTTTTAAGCATTATAATTTATGTGGAAAAATATGACGCAAGAATAAAGAAGAATAATAAAAAAAATAGAGACGAATTAGAAAGCTTAGGTTTAGATCATTTAATTATATTATTTGACAATGAAATAAAAATTACAAACGATTACGAATTTATCAAGCAACTAAGGAACCATTCCTCTCATTATGATTTACCCTTACACTCTGTCGAAATAGACAATGAAATTTTTAATGAGAATCAAAAAAGCAAAAGAAATATTGGTACAGCAGTTATTCCTCTTTTAGATATAGAAATACTCTTGCAAGATAAATTTTTTCACAAAAAAGAAATTTTATTTAAAATTAGTGATTCAAAAGGTAAAATTGATTTAAGAATACCTATTAGAAAAGTTGTTAGTAGAATTTCTTCATTTCATATTAAATCAAGAGAAATTACAGAACAAGCGCTTAATAAATCTGAAGTAATAATCGAAGAAACTCTTCAAAAATACAATTCATACTATTCAACCAAAATTAAAGATGGTAAGGCCGTGCATGAATCTGACAAATCAAAGGATGAGGAAATTTATTTTAGCTTAAATGACTTTGACAGAATTAAAAAATTTTACAAAAGAAACGGTAAGAGACTATTGCTTGAAAAAACTTTTATTCATAATAAAATAATAACATGACGCTTAACTCATTCAACTTCACCGAAAAGCACCTCTCGCAGATTCCTGCGCTGCAAGTACTGATTAATTTAGGGTACGAATATTTGTCCCCTGCGGAAGCATTAAAAGAGAGGCAGGGCAAAAAGAGCGCGGTTATTTTGGAAAATATTTTAAGAGAGCAATTAAAAAAAATCAACAGAATACGTTTTAAGGAAAAAGAATATCTTTTCAGCGAGGAGAATATTCAATCGGCAATTCAGAAGTTAAAAAACGTAAAATACAACGGACTTCAAAAAACCAACGAAGCCGTTTACGATTTACTGACGCTGGGAACGGCTTTGGAGCAAAACGTTGAAGGAGAATCGAAAAGTTTTAATTTGAAATACATCGACTGGCAACATTGGGAAAGAAACATTTTCCACGTAACGCCGGAATTCAGCGTTGAAAGAACCCGCAGCGCAGAAATCGCCCGGCCGGACATTGTTCTGTTCGTTAACGGAATTCCTTTCGCTGTGATTGAATGCAAATCCCCGAAAATAGAAATCACGGAAGCAATTAAACAGCAAATCCGCAACCAAAGCGACGATTACATCCCGCGATTGTTCATTTACGCGCAACTTTTAATTGCAATCAACAAAAACGAAGGGCGCTACTCTACCGTGGGAGTAATGGAAAAATTCTGGAGCGTCTGGAAAGAATTAAAAGACAACGAGGAAGAAACAAAACGGCTTGTTAATCGCCCTTTAAGCGAAAGCCAAAAGGAAAAACTTTTCGGAGGAGAATACAAGAACTTAAGAGAGCATTTCGACAAAATTGAGGAAATCGGCAGGCTGTTAACAGAGCAAGACAAGTTGCTGGTAAGCCTTTGCCGCCCGGAGAGATTGATTGAACTTTCGCACAAATTCATTGTGTTCGAAGCGGGGGTAAAAAAGATTGCGCGCTACCAGCAATATTTCGTCGTAAAAGAGACGTTGAAAAGAGTAAAACAAACGGACGAAAAAGGCGCCAGACGGGGCGGAATAATTTTCCACACGCAAGGCTCCGGGAAATCCCTTACAATGGTAATGCTTGCAAGGAATTTGGCTCTGGAAAGAACGTTTAAAAATCCGAGAATTGTTCTGGTAACCGACAGAACCAATCTCGACGAACAGCTAAAAAACACGTTCCTCGATTGCGGTTTAAGTCCCGTGCAGGCTACCTCCGGCAGGCATTTGCTTGAACTTGTCTCTCGGCAAAATGCAAACGTAATTACGACTTTGATTCACAAATTCGACAAAGCGCTGAACGTACGGAATTTCAGGGACGATTCCCCGGACGTTTTCATGCTTGTGGACGAGAGCCACCGCACAAACTACCGCGCCCTCGCAGCCCGAATGCGCCAGATGTTTCCCAAAGCCTGTTACATCGGTTTTACCGGCACGCCATTAATGAAAAAAGAAAAGAACAGTTTCGCCAAATTCGGAGGTTTAATAGAACCGCATTACTCGATTCGCCAAGCTGTGGAAGACAAAGCCGTTGTGCCACTGCTCTACGAGGCTCGGGACGTAACAATCACGCAAAATAAGAAAGCGATTGATTTGTGGTTCGAAAGGCACACGCAAGGGTTAACCGACAAACAAAAAGCTGATTTAAAAAGGAAATATGCCCGCGCCGAAATGCTGAATAAAACGGACAGAGTAATTTACATGCGAGCCTTTGACATCAGCGAACATTACAGAGCCAATTTGAAAGGGACGGGATTTAAGGCGCAGTTAGTTGCGCCGAATAAAAGCTCTGCCATTAAATACCAAAAATACTTGGAAGAGTTCGGGCATGTTACTTCCGAAGTAATAATTTCTCCGCCAGATATGCGGGAAGGTTACGAGGAAGCGGAAGCCGAACCGAGCGATGAAGTAATTAAGTTCTGGCAAAAAATGATGAATAGATACGGAAGCGAGGAGGAATACAACAAGAACATAATCAATCAATTCAAATACGGAAACGAACCAGAGATTCTAATTGTGGTTAGCAAATTGCTTACCGGTTTCGACGCGCCGAGGAATACGGTTCTTTACTTAACGACCGTTTTACGGGAACACAATTTGCTTCAGGCGATTGCAAGGGTAAACAGACTTTACGAGGGCAAAGATTTCGGCTACGTAATCGATTACGCGGGCGTGTTGGGCGAGCTGGACAAAGCTTTAACGATGTACGACCGGTTCAAAGAATTTGACGAAGAGGACCTCGACGGAACTATTGTTTCCGTTAAGGAAGAAATTAAAAAGCTTCCGTTGCGCCATTCCGAGTTGTGGGACATTTTCAAGACCGTCCGAAATGTTTACGACGAGGAAGAATACGAAAAATTGCTTGCCGACAAAGAACTGCGGGACGAATTTTACGAGCGTTTTAACGCTTACGCCAAAACGCTTGGAATAGCCCTTTCGTCGAACGATTTTTTAATGAACACGCTGGAAGAAAAATTACGGGAGTACAAAAAGGATTTGAAGAAATTTTTTAATCTGCGGCAGGCGGTTAAATTCCGTTACGCCGAATCTGTTAGTTTTAAAGATTACGAACCCAAAATTAAAAAACTGCTCGATACTCATATTCAAGCAAACGAAGTTAAGCCGTTAACCGAGCCTGTAAATGTTTTCGACGAAAAATTTTTCGGACTCGTAAAGGAAGCTCCGGAAAATTATGGCGGGCATTCAACTTCAGCCAAAGCCGATGCAATAGCCCACGCTTTGAAAAAAGTAATTACCGAGAAAATGGATGAAGACCCGGCGTTTTATTTGAAATTCTCAAAACTAATTCAACAAGCAATTGACGATTGGAAAGCAAGGCGACTGACCGACTTGGAGTATTTACAAACGGTAGTGGAACTAAGGCGGAAAATAGTTACAAAGCAAAGGGACGACGCGCCTGAAAAAATCAGAGACAATGAAGAGGCTTTGGCTTTTTACGGGGTTATTAAACCTGCGTTCAAGAATAGTAACTTGCCGGGAAAAATTACCGAGGAAATTTCGATTGATATTTCGCTTGCGGCTCAAAACGCTTTGAAGAAGCATTACAAAATAAACTTCTGGGAAGATACGGACGCAAAAAACGCTGCAATTAACGATATTGAAGATTTCTTGTTCGATGAAATCAAAGGCAAGCGAAACATTGATTTGAAAGTGAAACAAATCGACGAAATAATAGAAAACGTAATGCGCGTTGCAAGAAGCAGAAGTTTAAGATGAAACAATTTTCAATCAAATACGGAAGGCGGAAAATCTTTTACTCCGTTATTTACACAAACAGAAAAACGCTTGAAATTGCCGTGCACCCGGATTGCTCCGTGGTTGTTACAGCGCCACGAAACAGTAATCGGGAAGCAATACGAGAAAAAGTAAGATTGCGCTCAAAGTGGATTGTGAAGCAGATTGATTATTTCAAACAATTTGAGCCAAGAACACCGCCCAGACAATATTTAAACGGCGAATCGCATTTTTACTTAGGGAAAAGGTACAGACTTAAATTAAAAACGGATTTACGTGAAAGCGTTGCGTTGAAGAGAGGATTTTTTGTAGTGTCACTCAGGGAAACCGAAAACAGAAAGAAAGTAAAAGAAATTCTTTACCGCTGGTACGAGGAAAAGGCAAAGGAAAAATTCACGGAAATCTTCGAAGATTTTTGGAATGATTTTAGACTTCCGGACAGTAGAAAACCGAACTTGAGAATCCGTAAAATGAAAACACGCTGGGGAAGTCTTTCTCCTAACGGAACGTTAACGGTTAATATCGAATTGATTAAAGCTCCGAAAGAATCGATTGAGTACGTAATTGCTCACGAATTGTGTCACGTTGTTCACCGAAGCCACGGCAGAAAATTTTACGAACTTTTAAGTGCCGTAATGCCTGACTGGTACGAGCGGAAAAATAAGCTGGAAATGATGATGGCGTAATCTGAACAATTCTCTGAAATAAAAAAATCTTTTTCCCACTTCCCTCAACACAAAACCCTGAAAAATTATTCATTTTTCATTTTTAATTTTTCATTCTTAATTAAATAAAATTCCCCCGCTCCGCTGGGAACGGAGCGAGGACTAAGGGATTTCCTTTTGGGGAAGAATAATAGAGATGAATCTATTATTGGGAGGTATCCTTTTGTTTCAAATACCAGTCGCTGGATTTTTCCAACAGCTCGTTCATTTTTGCAACGAGCAGGTGCGGGTCTTCTAACATTCCTTCTAACAGCAAAGCCGAGCCGTAAAGCTGCTCGGTTACGTTTACAATGTAATCGTCGTCGGGATTTTTCTTGAAGATTTCAATCAAATTCCTGACGAGTTTGTGGTCGGGATTGATTTCAAGAATTTGCTCCTGCTTGCCTGCGTCCTGATTTGCTAACTTAAGCAGTTTACGCATCGAAGCCGAAATTGTGTCGTCCGTATTTACAAGGCAAGCCGGGCTGTCGGAAAGCCTCTTTGACTCGACCACATCCTTGACCCTGTCGCCGAGAATCTTTTTCATTTTTGAAAGCAAGCTGCTGAAATGCTTGCGGTCGTCTTTGCTTAATTCTTCCGTCTTTTCTTTCTCTTCCGTTTTGTCGCCAAGCTCTTCCAGTTTTTTCAAATCGGCTGTGTCAACGGATTTGAAATCGTAGTCCTTGTATTTGCGAATCGAAGAAAGAACAAGCTCCTCGGTAGGATCGTAGAGGTAGAGAACTTCCACACCTTTTTTCTTGAATATTTCAAGATGCGGGTCGGTTTCAATAGCAGCGCGGCTGCTTCCCAAGACGTAATAAATTTCCTTTTGTCCTTCCTTCATTCGTGAAACGTAATCCGCCAGCGAAGTCAGTTCGTTTTCGTCTTTGTTGAAAGACGAATTGAACCTGAGCAGCTCTTGGTATTTTTCAAGATTGGTAAAGTCCATATAGCCGAGGCGGAACACCTTTGCGTGCTCTTTCCAAAAAGCAGTGTATTCTTCGGGATTGTTTTTTGCCTTGTCCAGCAAGAACGAAAGCACGTGGTTTGTTACACTGCTCGAAATTTTGTGGAAGATTGTGTTCTCCTGCAAAGTTTCGCGGGAGATGTTCAAAGGCAAATCTTCCGAATCCACAACGCCCTTAACAAAGCTCAGGTATTCCGGCAGTAAGTCTTTGTTTTTGTGCTGAATCAAAACGCGCTTAACGTAAAGGTCGAGCCCGTAGTTTTCCCTGTCCATCCAGAAAAACTCGTCGCTCTTTTTGGGAATGAACATCAGCGCGTTAAACTGAATCGGGGCGTCAACCGATTTGTGAATGATGAACATCGGTTCTTCGGTGTCGTAAGTAAGGAATTTGTAAAACTCAACGTATTGTTCCTTCTTGATTGAAGTTTTCGGTTCGCGCCAAATTGCGGCAATTGTGTTAATTCTTTCTTTGCCCAAGAAAATCGGGAACGAAATGAAATTGGAGTGTTTTTTAATAATGCTTTCCAGTCTGTATTTTTCGGCAAACTCTTTTGCGTCGTCCTTTAAGTGGACCTCAATTGAGGTGCCGCGTTTTATTTTTTTGTCCAACACTTCTATTTCAAAACTACCGCTGCCGTCGGAACGCCAAAGGCAGGCGGGTTCGTCGGGTTTGAAGGATTTTGTCTTTATTACAACTTCCTTTGCCACCATAAAAACGGAATAAAAGCCCACGCCGAATTTACCGATTATGTTCGTGGCGTCTTCCTTGCTTTCGGCAAGCTTTTTAAGAAATTCCGCCGTGCCCGATTTGGCAATAGTCCCGATATTCTTGACTAATTCGTCCTTTGTCATTCCGATTCCCGTGTCGGAAACGGTAAGTAAATTTTTCTTTTCGTCAAAGTCGATGTGAATTTCGAGCGGTAAATCTTTGTCCGCAATCTCCGTCCCCTTTGTGCTTTCAAAGCGGACTTTGTCCAGCGCGTCCGAAGCGTTGGAAATAAGCTCGCGCAAAAATATTTCCCTGCTGGTGTAAAGCGAATGCACAAGGATGTCGAGCAGTTGTTTTATTTCCGCTTTGAATTTGTATTTGTGTTTCGTTTCGCTCATTCAATACCTCCTGTTTTATTCTTCCGTTACGTATTTTTCTTTTAATTTTTTTAGTACTTCCAAATCTTCTTTGGAAATGTTTTTGGGCACAACAAAATTCAGCCTAATGAAGAGGTCACCGCGTTTGTGCGGATTGTCGTGGTTGGGCATTCCCATTCCTTTGATTCTTAAAATTTTATTGCTGTCGGTAAAGGGCGGAATTTTAACGCCGATTTTTTTGCCGTCGAGCATTTTGATTTTTTTCGTAGTTCCCAGCGCAGCGCTGAAGATGTCGAGGTCTAAAGTGTAGTAAAGATCGTCTTCCACGCGTTCAAAGAACGGGTCGGAAATAATGTGAACCTTAATGTAAAGGTCGCCGCGTTCTCCGCCGTTAATTCCTTCGCCGCCTTGATTGCGGACGCGCAGCTTTTGACCTTCCTTTACGCCGGGTTTAATGTTTAAGTTGATTGTTCTGCCGTCAACGCGGAACTGGCGCTTTGTGCCGTTAAAGGCTTCCTGCAAAGTTAAATGTAAAGTTGTTTCGTAATCGTGCCCTTTGCGTGCGCCGTTTGTGCGGTGCCCGTAACCCGTAGTAAACGGGTCTGCCGTTTCTCCGAATCCGCCGCCGAAAAAGCTCTTGAAGAAATCGGAGAAACCGCCTACTCCGCCGAACAAATCTCCGAAGTCGCCGGAGAAGTGGTAAGTTCTTCCGCCGCCGCTGTTGCCGAAACCACCGAACCAATCCCCGCCTCCGGCGCCTGTGTTCATATTTTGGTAATATTTCCAGTTGGCGCCGAGCTGGTCGTATTTCTTTCTTTTTTCGGGATCGCTTAAAACCTCGTTTGCTTCGGTGATTTCTTTAAATTTCTCCTCGGCGGCTTTGTCACCCGGATTGCGATCCGGGTGATATTTCAAAGCCAATTTCCTGTAAGCTTTCCTTATCTCTTCCTGTGTCGCATTCTTATCTACGCCTAATATTTTGTAATAATCCTTGTATTCCATATTCAGTCGTAACCTCCGTTAGTCGCCGATTGTAAAGGCAACAAAGAATTTCCTTTCTCCTCTCTGAACTCTTAAGAAAACAGGCGAACCTTTTTTCAATTTTTTCACAACGGAATTGAAGTCGTCAATGCCTTCAACTTTCTTTCCGTTAATTGCAAGAATCAGGTCGCCGTTAGCAAGTCCTGCCCGTGCCGCAGGGCTGTAAGGTTGAAGGTCAACCACAATAACGCCCTTCGCATCGGAAGGAATGTCGTACTTCTTAGCCGTTCTGCTGTTAATTCCAACTACGTTAAAGTTCAATAAATCTTTTAGTTTTTCTTTCGTCGTCTGCGAAACTTCTTCCTGTTTCAAAGCGCCGAGTTTCACTTTGATTTCTTTTTGTTCGCCGTCACGTAAAATGGTTAACGTTACTTCCGTGTTTGGCATTGTTGAAGCAACAAGATTGCGCAGATGAGCGCTGTCTTTAATCTTAACGTTGTTAAACTTAATCACAACATCGCCGGCTTTAATTCCCGCTTTGTCCGCAGGGCCGTCTTTCTGGATGTCGGAAATAAGCGCTCCTTCGGTGATTTTCAAATTCATTGCTTCAGCCATAGTCGGCGTAAGGTCTTGAATGTAAGCGCCCAAGAATCCGCGAATAACCTTGCCGTTCTTCTTGAGTTGTTCCATGATGTTCTTAGCCATATTAATCGGAACGGCAAAACCGATTCCTTGGAAACCTCCGCTCTGTGTTGCAATTGCGGAATTGATTCCGACAACCTCGCCGTTCATATTAACCAATGCACCGCCGGAGTTGCCCGGATTTATTGCCGCGTCGGTTTGAATAAAATCTTCGTAATCCGCAAGTCCCATGTTCGCACGTCCCTTTGCGCTTACGATGCCGCTGGTTACCGTGTGGTCGAGATTCGGGTTAAGCGGGCTGCCGATTGCAAGCACCATTTCGCCCACTTGCAATTTGTCGCTGTCGCCTAATTTTGCAACGGGTAAATCTTTTGCGTCAATTTTAATCAGTGCAATGTCGGTTTTCGGGTCGGTGCCTATTACTTTTGCGTCGAGCGTGCGCTTGTCAATCAATCTTACTTTAACTTTGTCCGCACCTTTTACAACGTGATTGTTCGTTAGAATGTAGCCGTCGGAAGAAACAATTACGCCCGAGCCCATTCCTTGCTGAATAAACTCCCTTTCTTTTGGCTGACGTTGGGGAATTCTCCTGCCGAAGAAATTGCCGAAGAAATCTTCGAACGGTGTGTTGAAGAAAGGATCCAACATTTCCTGATGAACTTTGTAAACCTTTTCCGTGAACACCGTAACAACAGTCGGGTTTACTGCTTTTGCAATGTCCACAAGCGCTTTATTCAAATCTTGCAGAGTTGTAATAGGTCTTTCGTTTGCTGTTTTCAACGTGTCGATTGAATGGTCGTAAGCAAAAACCTGATTTGCAACTCTTCTGTCAATGTTCGAGAAAATTAATGCACCGGCAATAATGCCTATTAAAATCAAAACAAATCCGGGCAGTTGATATTTCCTTGTCATCTTAACCTCCGTTAAATTAAAATAATTGTCCCCGCTTATACAAGGGAAATTTTTCTAAGTTGCAAAACGTAAAAAATTAAAGCAGGGACAATTATTTAACTACAATATTTTTAACTTCCGTTTTCCGTAAATTTTCTTTGGGCAAAAGGATTGTCAATTGTCCGTTGTGGAACTCTGCGGAAATCCCTTCTTCCTTTATTTCCCGGGGAACTTCGAACCTGCGAAAGAATCTTCCGTATTGCCTTTCGATTTTGTGGTACTTGAAGTTTTCACTTTCGCGCTCGGGTTTTCTTTCGCCTTCAACAAACAAGTAGCCATCGGAATATTTTATTGTTACGTCTTCTTTTTCTACGCCGGGTAAATCCAATTTCAATTTGAAATAATCGTTGTCCTCGTAAATGTCCGCTAAAGGAGACCAACTGTAGTTTTGAGGAATTCCCCGACGGGAATTTTTCTCTCTTCCCGAACCGAAAACATCCTCAAAATCTTCAAAGAAAGAATCGAAGAGTCTGTCAAAATTTTCGAAATCCCTTAACATTTTGACGCCTCCTTTTCTTTAATAAAAAGAAAGGAGAGACAAGCTTGGTCTCCCCTTATTTAACTTTAACCTCGATTTCTTTCGGTTTGGCTTCTTCGGCTTTCGGGATGGTGATTGTCAACGAACCGTCTTTGAACTGAGCTTCAATTTTGTCCTCGAGAATTTTTTCGGGCAATGAGAAGGAACGATAGTATTTACCGTAAGCTCTTTCGATTCTGTGGTAAGTAGCGTTCTTGCTTTCCTTCTCTTGTTTACGTTCGCCGCTTATTTGCAACTCGCCGTTTGCGTAGCTAATCTTAACGTCTTTCTTGTCAACACCGGGCAAGTCCATTCTCAAAATGTATTTGTCATCTTCTTCAATAATATCAGTCAACGGCATCCAAACGGCGTTTTCAAAATCCTCGTCTTCACCTTCCCTTAAGCCGAAGCGTGAGCTTAAAGTATTGAACATACGGTTGAATTCTCTTTCCATATTCAAAAGCTCTTTTGCCGGATTCCATTTTACTAATGCCATAGCTTATCCCTCCTCTATTTATTAAACATTCTTAGTTAATTTTAATTACTTTCGGTTTAACTCTTTCGTGTTTCGGAAGTACAAGATTCAGCACACCGTTTTCGAAATGAGCTTCGATTTTGGAATCGTCAATTGTATCCGAGAGGTTCAATTTACGGTAGTAGTTACCGATTTCCATTTCTCTCAAAATGTATTTTCTTTCGGCAAGTTTGGTAAAGTCGATGCGTCCCATAATTACGAGACTGCCGTCTTCGTATTTGATTTTAATATCGTCCTTACCAACACCGGGCATAAAAGCCTCCAAGTGGTAGTTGTCGTCGGTTTCGTAGATGTTGATCATCGGGGAAACCCACGGCTCTTTTTCAAGAGCTTCGTCCCACGAGAGTCTTTCTTGTTTTTTCTCAACAGCTTCTTTTACTTCTGCCATTTTCATCACCTCCTTATTAAATTTTTTCAAACTTTATTTAACGTTGATTATTCTTTCGTTCTTGTGTTCTTCGGTTAGTTTGTCGAAGGTTATCTTCAACAAACCGTTGTCGAACTTAGCGTTGATTTTGTCAGGGTTAACTTCCACAGGCAAGGTGAAAGCACGCTTGAACGTTCCGAAAATCCTTTCGTTACGGAAGAAGTTTTTCTCTTTTTTCTCTTCTTCAAACTTTTTCTCACCTTCGATTGTGAGAATGTTGTCCTCCAGCGTTAATTTCAAATCTTCCTTTTTAACGCCGGGAATTTCAGCTTCAACGTAGATGTGTTTGTCATCTTCGGAAATGTCGATTCTCGGCGTAAAACCTTCGTGCCTGCCGGTAAACATTAAGGGTAAATCTTCAAAATATTTTTGAATTTGGTCGGTTAATGTTTCCAATTCTTTCATCGGTTCAAATCTTACTAAGGTCATTTTCACCACCTCCTTATTTTTTTGTTTTGTGTTTTCAAATTTTTCACTTTTACAATAGTAAATTCCGTGCCAAATTTTCAAAATCTTGTAACTTATTGAAATTCAATGAGTTACGAGTGCTCTGCAAAATATCGAGCTGCGTTGCAATATTAACAGATATTGCGCAATGATGGCGTAACTACGCATTAATGGCGGGATAGCAGTCTATTCGGCGGGGCGGCGATTGAAATAAAAAAGCCTGCCGGTATTAAACTTGGCAGGCTTTTGAAAATAAACTTTCAGGAAATGATTCTAACCAAAAAAGCTAATTTACGGCGTGGTAACTGCTCCTAACTTGAGAGGGAATGTATTCGAAATTTCTTTCCGAAAATGTCGGTGTTTCGTTGACAACGGTAAATCTGCCTCTCGTAACGTGCGGGTTAAAAGACGGTTGCATCCTTTCGTTGCGGAATCTTTTTTCTTCCTCCATTCGAGCCGAGTAGGAAAGTGTTTCCTTAATTTGAGAATGCTTTTTTACGTAAGCAACTTTTTCGGGAATCACTCTTAGATTTTTATTACGCACCATTGGAGTTGTTGTTTTGGTTACTCGCTGGGGTGCGCTTTTAATCCTGACTTTGTTATTTTTAATTTTGTACGAAATAAACGCTATTGTAAATAACGAAATGAAAACGCTAAAACCAATAGCTAAGCTGTACCAAACAACTTGGGCTAAGTTCATTTTTTTTCTCCATATTTTTTCGTTTAGGTTCAATTATTATGCCACGGCTTTCTCCTTTGTTTTCAATAAGTTAGAGTGCTGTTGGGAAATCAAATTTGTTTCAATATGAAAAAGAGTATCTATTTGGAACAAAATAACGGGTTGCGGTGTAATTGTAATTCATTGAAAATTAGATTTCGGAATGTGAGATTGCGCAAAAATGATTTCGGGAAAATTGATTATATTGAGAAGTAAATTTTTAATCGTGGGCGGTAAATCTCACAGAAACGGAAGAAGGTAAAATGGAGATTAATATTTTAGACAGAAGCAATTACTTAAAAGGCTTGATGGTTCTTTCCAGAAAAGACAATTACCTTTCCCAAAGGGAAAGAGAAATTCTTAAGCAAGTGGGCAAAACTCTCGGGTTTGAAAAGCGTTTCATCGAATCGGCAATTAATGATTTAATGGTCAACAAATATTTAACCGAAGAACCGATTGAATTTTCCGAAAAATACGTTGCTGAGAGTTTCATTAAAAACGGAATTTTGCTTGCTACAAGCGACGGAAAACTTGACAAGCGAGAAGCTTCGTATCTTTGGAAAGTTGCAAATCTTAACGGAATTCCGAAAGATAATTTTTTGAGAATACTTTCGGATTTCGGTCAATACTCCGTGGACGAGAAAATATTCGAGGAAATTTTCGATTCCGCACACGTGGCTTAGAGGGTGCTAAAGTTAAAATTTATTTTTTTGAGAAACTTCTTCGGGGAGAAATTATTTCTCCTTCGTGGAATTTTATTGTTTTAACCAATCTTCCTCTTTTGTCGAAATACCGAAATTCTCCGTCGGGCAAATTGTTTTTCCATTGCTGGATTTCCATTAATGTGCCGTCGGGCGCATAATAATTGCAATTCCCGTCTTTTTTACCAAAGGTAAAATATTCTTCCGCTTCCAATTTGCCGTCGGGGTAGTAAGTTAAAATCCTGCCGTCTAACTTTCCGTTCCTGAAAAACTTAATGGATCTCAATTCCCCGTTGTCGTAATAGTAATGACAGTATCCCTCGAGTTTTCCGTTTAAGTAATTAAGCTCGGCAATTTTCTTGCCTGTTTTGTTAAATAACAATTCGGAACCTTCTTTCCGTCCCATTGTGTATTCGGTTTTTCGTTTAAGGATTCCGCCGTCGTAAAAATAGCTGCAAACGCTGTCGAGTACATCGTTGTAGTAATTTAACTTTGCCTTTACGTACCCGCTTTTGTAATACTCAATGTTCAGTCCGTTTTTCCTGCCTTCTTTAAAATGCAGGTGCGAGGAAATCGTTCCTTCGTCGTAATAATTGTTAAAACTTTCTTCCACCTTTTCAAAATGTCCGGCAATGTCGTAACGGATTCTTTTAACTATTTGTCCGTTAACGTAAGTGTCAATTACTTTAATAGAGCCATCGGGATAGTAGAGGTAAGAAATGCCGTCAAGTTTGTCGTGTTTGTAATGAGCTTCCAATGCCAATGCGCCGAAGTCGTAATAGACTTTTGCCGTTCCTTCCAGCATATCGTTAACGTAATTTCTCTCAACCTCGAGTTTCCCGTTTTCGTAAAATATTTTAGTGATTCCGTTTAGCTTGCCATTGCGGTAAGCCCAAATCCCCTGCACTTTCCCGCTCTTGTAGTAAACGGTAGTAAAGCCGTCTTCGAGGTCGTTGTGATATTCAGCTTCCGCCCACAGCTCGCCAGATTGGTAATACCATTTGGAAATGCCTTCCAATTTACCGTGAACGTAATTCCACTCCATACTAACATTGCCGTTGGGGAAATACCAAGTTGAAACGCCTTCTTCCAAACCGTTTTTAAAATGCCAAACTTTCCAGAGTTTACCGTCTTCGTAAAACTCTTTGTAAATGCCGTCCTTTTTGCCATTTAAATATTCCCCGACGGACTTCAGTGAACCGTTAGGGTAGTAAGTTTTTCTTATTTCTCTTTTTTGTCCGGATGACGCCGTTGAAAAAATTAAAAACGCAAAAAGAACTATTTTTATTTTTCTATTTAGTAGCAACGATCTTTGTCCATGGTTTTTTAATTTTCAAAATCATTTCAAATCTAAATATTTATTCACATTGTCAATTATTATTTTTTCCTTAGCGGGAAATTCGTCTTTCTGCTAAGAACTAAATCTTAACGACTTGTTTTTTAATATGTCCATTTTATTACGCTGGTATCGTATAATTACTGCTAATATTATACGATAGCATCGTATGAATCTTAACCATTTCATACGATATTAACTTTTTTATCGTGAAGAAATATTCCTGTTTGCTTTCGATTTTTAATTAACTTGAAGCAATCTTAATTTGTAAATTTTTACTTGCAAATTTAATTACATCTTAACGTCTTCCAATAAACGACGAAATTTTTTTGTTAATTAAAAAAACGCTATCTTTCGCAAAAATCAAATGAGAATATTCGGATTCTTGACTTTTTAGACAAGAACCTTAATATTATTTAATAAAAAAGTTAAAAAAGGTAAGATTATGGGAAATATGAAGATAGCAATTTTAGGATTCGGGAATATCGGTTCGGCAATAGGCTATGGTTTATTACACTCGCAAATGGTTAATAAAGAAGATTTAATTGTTACACGAAAAAAGGAAATCCACGTTGAAGAGCTAAAAGCCAAAGGGTTCAATGCAACAAGCAATAATAGCGAAGCAATTAAAAACTCTCAAGTAATAATTATTGCAGTTACCCCCCAACAGCTAAACGGTCTTCTTAATGAAATTAAGGAATATGTTACAAACGAACACACAATAATATCGGTGGTTTCCGGAGCAAGCATTAAACAGATAAAAAACAAATTAAGTGTTCAGGCAACCGTTATCCGTGCGATGCCAAACACGGCTATTGCCATCAGCGAATCAATGACCTGCATTGCTACCGAAGAGAAAAATACCGATGCAATTAATTTGGCAAAAACAATTTTTGATTCCGTTGGCAAAACAATTGAAATTAGGGAAGAGCTCATGGGCGCAGCCACGTCTCTTTGTGCGTGCGGAATTGCGTTTTTCCTTCGTGCCATTCGTGCTGCTTCACAAGGCGGAATTGAAATCGGTTTTCATGCAGAGGAATCGCTTTTTATGGCTGCTCAAACCGCCAAAGGAGCCGCCGCTATGCTTTTGAAAGAAGGAAAACATCCTGAACGTGAAATCGACAAAGTTACTACTCCGCAAGGAATTACTATTTCCGGACTTAATGAAATGGAGCATAACGGATTCAGCTCTTCGATGATTAAAGGTATTGTTACGGCAGCAGAAAAAGCTGAAAAAATTTATTCAAATCACGAAGAATAATTTCATATTGTTTTTTGCCTAAATCTTTACGTTTGTTCCGAATATTTTTTTTAACTTATTAAAACTCCTTTTTGTCCGGTAAATAATTTAATATCCGGAAGCCGGCAATTCTTTCCGCCGATAAATCTCAAATTTGCCGTATGTTGCTTCTAAAAAGAAATTTTTTTCGATTATTTTTTCAATATCCGGAAAAGAGAACTTTTGTTTTTTCAGTTCTTTGATTTCGGCTCTATTATAAATAAGGAATGAATGGTTGATAGGTTGAACGGTTGAGTTTGAGGTAAAAATATTTATTCGGTCGGATTTGTAATTCGTAAGCACATATAATCCGTATGCCGTATGATGATCCGTGTAAAACGTTGCGGTTTTGTTTTTGTTTACAAATTCTATTAAGCGTTTGTTGTTTTTAACGTCAAAAAAATCTTGGTATTTATCGGACATAACAAATGACATCATTAAATAGAACAATAAAATAACGGACAAATATTTATAGTTAAATCTACTTAAAAATATAGCGGTTAAAATAATTGCCGGTAAAATAGCTGTAAAAATGTAATAATTACGCTTTAGTTCCAGAGGTTTGTAATCCGTAAAAGAAGTAGTAAACCCAATCATTAAAACTGTCACACCGACAAACCAAAAAACAAGCAGTGAAAATTGTTTATTTTTAATTAGATAAATAGAATGTAAAAGAGCAATTAACGGAATGAAAAGATAGAATCTTCGTAAAAAGAAGTATTTCGGATTCAGCAAAAATATCTGCTTGAGCAATCCGCCAAACACCTCCCACCGGTTATTTGGGTTTGCTACAATTGTATTTGGAAAAAAATCGTAAGCGCAAAATTTGTAATTCGCTGTTAGCGTATGAATACGAAAGAAAAAATCATTTTGAAAAATCGAATAACAAAGAGCTTCAAAAAAAAGCAAAATGGTAAATATTAGCAAAGAGACAAAAATTAATTTGTTAGCAGGACGATTCTTTAATAGTAAATAGAAAAAAAGAACCGCAAGTAAAATAATCACAAAGAAAATAATTTCTTTGAGCAAAAGAGAAAGAAACAAAGTCAATCCGGATAATATTGACATTCGATAGGATTCTTTTTTAACCGCTCTGAATAAAAACAGAAGTCCGAGGTTCATAAAAAACGCCGTTTGTAAGTCGGTAAAATTTATTGTCGAAAATATTATGTCCGGTGGAAAAAAGGCAAGCAAAAGAGAAGAAAGAATCGCTGCTTTTTTATTTTCGGTAATTTCCAAAGCAAAAAAATAAGCTAAAATGATTCCGGCTATTGAGATTAGAAACGGAAAAAAAATCGATCCGATAATATTAATTCCGAAAAGGACAAAAGAGCTTGCGGTTAAAAACGAATGAAATTTTCGAAGCAGAAAAACGGGATAACCAATATAACCTTGCGCATAATGACCCTTGGCGAGAGATAGTCCTAAAAAATCATAATAAGTATCGTCCGAAAAAACAATTCCGTTAAAAAAATAAATACGAACAATTGTAGCAGCCAATATAATAAACCCCAATTGAAAAACAGTTTTTGAAAATTGTAATTTGTTTTTTATCGTAGTCATAATTAATCCGACAATAAAAAGTTGGTAAATCTTTAAGATTCTTTTCTTAAATTTTAATTGTGAAAAATATTTTTCACTAATAATGAACTTTCAATGAATAAATGTATAGTTTATTCTCAATAACAGAAAATGCTAAATTTTCTCTTTCGGGGTATAAAATTTTAGTAGCAATGGGATAAGCAACTAAATCTGATATTTGAAGACCTGCATAGTTATCCCATTTTTTGACAAAATCAAAATCGACAAAAAACCTATCAAATTTTGCCTTGTTAATGTAATAAGTGCCATGGGATTTTATAAATTGGTATTGTTGCAATAATTGTTGGTCTTCCTTAGAACCTCTCGACTCTGCAAACACTGAAAACCCATGAAAATATGATAGTTTATCTGCATAATAAATTGAACGTTCGAGGATAAAAGTAAGAGCAATATCATACGGATTACTAGATTGAGGTCCATATTTTTCAAGTAGATTTTGTTTGTGAATAACTGAAGCAATGATGGTAAATTGGCTATTTTTGATGAGATTGTCCAGATCGTTGTAAAATTTTTGCCTTAAATATATATCTCCTAAAGCTTTAAAT
>JALWGH010000330.1 GCA_027013735.1 Melioribacteraceae bacterium | reverse complement strand
AAAGGACCGAAAGCAACAAACGATTTGCCTTTGTAAGTCATTGAAGAAAACGTCATCGGGTAAACTTTACCGTCTTTTGCCCTGTTAGCCAACAAGACAAAATCTGTTATTTTTTTGTAAGCCCGTTTAATGTGATGTTCTTCAATACTTTCGAAGTGGCAGTTGTAACATGTCAACACTGTTCGTGCGTGACAAGTTGTACAATCTAACTTTCCTTTGTGCGGGTCGTACTTGCTGTGATCCGGGAACGGAGCGGGACCGTCGGTGTAGTGACAGTCTTCGCATTTTGTTGTCATTGCTCCTTCCTCCAGCATCGAGTTGTACTCGGTGCCGTTGCCGTGCATTTCGTCTGCATTGTGGCAGTCCCAGCATTTCATACCCGCATCCCTGTGAACATCAGGGATACCCATTGCAATTGCCGTGGCTGCTTGACGTCCGTGACAAGTGTAACATTGGGAAACCTGCAGGGAGTCAACGTTAAAGCTCGAGTTTGTCGAGTGGCAATCGACGCAGCTCGGAGCGTAATCTCCCGTGTAGGCATTCCCGTCCGCATCATGCGCGCCGTGACAGCCCTGACAACCAAGGTCCGAAATCGGAATGTTAGTGAATCCTTCGAATCCTCCGTTGTCTTTTGAATACCACGTAACTTTTCCCTTTCTCGTAGCGTGAAGACTTGTGGAAAAGTTCGCTTGAGCGTAGATGTACGACGTCATCAGACCAACAGCTAACAACGTTAGAACAAGTTTCATTGGTCTCATAAGTTTCCTCCTTGATTTGGGGTAGTTGTTTTTTCATTTATGAGTGAAAGAATTTTCTCCACTCTTTCATCCTTCTTAATTTCAAGGGATTTTTTGAAATATTCGTAAGCCCTGTCCAAATCGCAGTAAGCCCACAAAATTCCCATTATTGTAAATGTCAATGAATCTTCAATGTTCAAAAAGAAATCCTTCTCAATTTCGTAAATTATCTCGGCGCAAGGGCAGTCGTCTTCAACAATATCAGTATGTGTAAGAAAATCCAAGTCTTCTCTTGCCAAGTAGAGAAATTCGTTAATTGCCTGATTGAATTTACCCGTTTGCGTGTGGCAAATAATAAGTTTCTTCCTGATGAGTTTGTTTTCGGGATGCTCTGCAAGGCATTTTTCGTATTCTTTTTCCGCTTCCGAAAAATTCCTTGCAAGAAAATATTGATTACCGAGCATCTCACACATTTTTTCACCATTGTTTTTTATTTGTAAAATATTACAAAAGGAGTGCCAACGTTGATTTCGGTCAATAAACGGGGGTTTGGAAACTGAAATGAAACAAACTGTTTCGGCTGAGGACAGCGCAAAGAATTTTATCGTTCTAACTTATTAAAATAAAAATAGTTAAAGAAGTGAAACGGTTTGTTTCCGTTTTGAAACTCTGAAACAGTTAATCGATGATTTTAAGCTTCCTCATTTTCCGCCAAAGAGTGGTTCTGCCTATCCCGAGTTCCCGTGCAGCTTTGGTTTTATTCCATTTGTGTTTGTCCAGAACGTCAAGAATTTCTTTTCGCTCAGGCTCGTCGTCGCAAGAATAATATTTGCTCACCGGAATATTTGCCTTTATTTTTTCCCTGATTTGGGCGGGTAATTTCCAGGCGGTAATAATATTTCCGTTGCTCCGTACAAAGGCATATTCGATTGCATTTTCAAGCTCGCGGACGTTGCCGGGCCAATCGTAACCGCTCAAAATATCCAATGCGGCATCTTCAATGTCGGTTATTTCTTTTTTGTAAGTTATTGAAAAACGCCGGATGAAAAATCTTACCAACGGCTCCAAGTCTTCCGGCCTTTCACGCAAAGGCGGAATCGTGATTGGAATTACGTTCAGCCGGTAGTACAAATCTTCCCTTAGCACTCCTTGTTTTAGCGCTTCTTCAACGTTCCTGTTTGTTGCCGCAATTACACGCACGTCCACTTTCCGCGTAACGGATTCGCCGACCCGCTCAAATGTTCCTTCCTGCAAAACCCTTAAAAGCTGGGGCTGCATTTGCAAGGGCATCTCGGCAACTTCGTCCAAAAAGAGTGTTCCGCCGTCGGCAAGTTCGAATCTTCCCGCCC
>JALWGH010000329.1 GCA_027013735.1 Melioribacteraceae bacterium | reverse complement strand
GTAATATTCTTCTTCGGCTTTCAACTGCTTGACTATTTCTTCATTTTCTGTCCCTTGATGTAAGTATGTAACTATTTCCTTTGCTATTGCGTCATTTGGTTCTTCTTCCAATTCATAAACCATATTGTTCTCTTCTCCCTGTAACTTCTGACGGAACAAACGGATTATTGCCTCTTGTCGTGTCCCACGCCATTTGTATCCTTTCGGCTGAACAGCTGTAATAAAATATGCCCTGTGTGTCAGTAAGTTTATTGTTTTACTCTCAATTTCAATCTCTTTTTCACTTACGCCGTCATAAACATTATTCTTTACAATAATGTATGGGACTGTGAATTCCTGCGGACAATATCCTAATATGTAAACAGCTATTATCGGTAAATGCTTTGTCTGCGATTTTCCTTCTCCTGTTTTGTATGTCTCTTTTTTTATATAACTTTCTCCGAGATATGTCCGAAAACGGTCTATCGGGTCGGGACTGCGGTATTTTTGTACTTCTATCAGAACTTCTTCGGTTTTGCCGTTGCTTTCTATGATGGCTTTGAAATCAAAACGTGTTATAAAAGGATTTCCCTCTTTTAGCAATGGTAGTTCTATATTACGTGTTTCAAGGAATGTTACATTCAGTTTGAGTATTGCCGAAATAAATTTTTTAGCCAAATCATTATTGTCTAACAAATATTTAAACGCCCAATCATAGAGCGGATTTAGAATTTTCATAATTTGATTTTTTACAAAATTAAAGAAATTTTATGAAAAACATCTAAACTTTCGGCTATTTATCAACAATTCTGCACAAATCCCAGTAGATTCTTGAAATCTTATAAAAAATTATCACTATTCAACTTCGGGATAAAAAGCTGATTCAATATGTTTTATTTCTTTTGGAGAGATAATAATTACATCAAAACGGACTTCTTTGTCGATTTCGTATTTATTTATGAATTTATCAGCAGCATTGATGATATTTTTTTGTTTTCGTCGTGTGATGATTTCATCAAAATTCAAATCTGTATTATTACGCATTTTTACTTCAACGAAAACAATAAAATTATCATTTTCAGCAATTATATCGACTTCTAGATGAGAATATCGCCAGTTTGTTTTAAGAATTTTGTAACCTTTATTTTGTAAGAGTTTGACGCTTCTGATTTCAGCCGATTTTCCTTTGTTTAGCGTCATTTTTTGTCGAAAGTTTCTGTTTTGTTATCGTAATTGAGAAAATATGTTCCGGATTTAAGTTTGCTGACATCAACCGACGAGCCGTAACCTCTTTTGACAAGTTGCCCGTAAAAATCAAAAATTTCGTATTCTGTTGGTGCCGAGAAAGTTAGCATTTTAGAAGTTTTTTTGCCGTTTCCGGGTTTGAAAGTAATGGGTTTTACGTTGTTTTGATATTTAACTTCTTGCGAGAATCTTGATTTCTTCGTATAATCTGTTTGTATTACACGCAAACGGTTAAGTCCTGTGACAAGATGAACTTTCGCTTTATAGGTATGCAAAGAAGGAGTTCCTATACCTTGAACAGTTGCTACCCTTACCCATTTATTCCATTTGTATTGTTCTACGTAAAAAGGCAAAGATCCTATTTCACCCGATGTAGTCCAAGTAAGATAGCCGTCTTTTGTAAGTTTGCTTGATTCTATGTTGAAAGTACTTTTTGGTTTTAAAACTTCGGGATTAAGGACTTCAGGCGTGCAACCGTCGTGATGTTTGATAATTACTTCTACTTTATCACCTAATTTAAAACCGTAAATTGACAAATCTATTTCAAAAGCATTTGAATTTATTTCGTCAGTCGAAGTATTTCCGTTAACAAGAACTTCTGTAATGCAAAATCCAACGCCAGTTGGTGAAAAAGGATTCATCACATATAAATTTTCGCCTTGATAAATTCCTGTAAGTTTAATTTCTGTTTCCGCCCTGACATTATTAAACAGTAGTATAAATGAGGTTAGTATGAGTATATATTTTTTCATATCTTAAATGAAAGTATTTTCAAGTGCAAAGTAAATAATTTTTATTAAAAAAGAATTATTTTTTTTGATTTTACATTTTTCTTGTTTTCATTTTTTTTTTTATTATTTATT
>JALWGH010000328.1 GCA_027013735.1 Melioribacteraceae bacterium | reverse complement strand
GGAATGTTTTGTAGAATATATCTTGCTACGGTATAAGTAAAAAGGTGTGGCGGCAAGGATTCTCGTTGAATCTTCAACACAAATGGAAAACGGTTCGTCCGGGTAATAAAAACCGTCCGAAGCTTTGGTCCATTTATCATAAGGGGAATCAGAAAAAAAGATATCTCTATCTCCATAATGAAAAATAGCGCTGCTGATTCCCCAAAATCTGTTTTTAGTCTTTATTATATGCGGAAGTTTTACATCACTCACTTTAATAAGCTTAAGTTTATCTTTACTTAAATTATATAACCCCTCATAGAATTGAATAAAAAGATTGCCTTCATCGGAAAATATTGCATCGTAAATTTCTCTATGATCGTAATTAAATAATGTTCTCCATGACTTCCCGCTATCAGGTGAGAACTCCATAAACTTCTCGGTTATGTAGAATAATTCACCTCTATTAAAAGCAAGTTTAACCCCCCTTAATCCCCAACTATATCTAATGCTTGAGATCTCTTTCCATGTTTTGCCCGAATCGTTAGAATAAAATAATTTTGTAATTATATTTGGATTCTCAAACCGTACAGCGGCAAAGAAATCTTTATTATCTGTCATTATAACGTCATACAATTTCCCAAAATTAAAATTTATTCTTGTCCAGAACATTTTATTAAAATCAAATTCATAGAAGTCATTATTATTGGTTGTTATTATTTTAAAGCTGTCAATGACTGCAAAAAAACTTGGATGTGAAAAATACCACGGTAAACCTGCGTTAATACTTTTCCAATCCGAACCGTCTTTAGAGAAATAGAGTTTGGAATCTTCTTCGATGAAATATCTCCCAAATTGATCATAGTAAAAGAAATCTATTGAATCGGGGAACGACAGAACTCTATTGAAAAAATATGATTGTCCCTGTACGTTCGAATAAATTATGAGTAAAAAAATCATAATATTCTTCATAATAATCCCGTATTCAAAATATTCACCTAATTAAAAATCACTAAAAGTTTGACAGGGGAAGATACGCATCCGATTATTTTGCCCGCGTAATTTACACTTGGAGATCCGCCCACTTGTAAATAGTCCTGATATTGGTCCAATATGTTTCCATCCGTGTCTAACAATGTGGGTTTTTCTCCGAAGAAAAATATTTTCCCGTTGTCCGAACAAATTAAATGTGAAATTACAACAAACTGTTTAGTCCACCTCAATTTTCCGTTCCAATCAAGAGAAATTATTTCTCCGTTGCCCGAAAAATACAAGTTGCCGTTTTTGTCCATTGTGGGATTTTGTCCCGAGGGCGTTGTTTCGTAAACCCAGCGGATTTTTCCCTCTGGCGTCAAAGAGTAAATACCGTTTTTGCCTTTGCTGTCGTTCGTTCCAAAATAAATATTTCCTTGTGAATCAACCAACGGCGAGTGAAAAATATGTCCTCCGTTGCTAAACGTCCAATTTAATTTCCCGTTAATGTCTATTGAATATAAAGTTGAATCGAATCCTGCGGCGTACAGACTTTTGCCGTCAGGGGAAAACACAATCATGTGATTCGAGGAGAAGAGGAAGCCGTTGTCGAACTTCACTTTCCATCTTAATTCTCCCGAATTCGTTAATGATATTAAGTAACGATTGCGGTCAAATAAGTAAATCGAACCGTTTTTATCAATGGAAATGCCCTCGCCTCCAAAACCGTCAAAGCCATTGTAATATTTCCACTTTACATTTCCGAGCGGGTCAACCGCATAAAGGTAACCGTCGATTGTCGCTACGAATATGGTTCCTTTATTATCTACCAAAGGAGACAAACAACCCTGCCCCATTCCTTCCAAAGGCAGTTTCCACAATACTTCGTTTTTATTTGAAATTGCGTAGAGGAAGCTCTTGCAGTTAGTACAATTGGAATCCGGTTCGTGTGACGAGGCAAAGTAAATTGCGGAATCATTGCCCGCTACCGGCGAAGTGATGCTTGAAAAAGAAACTCCGCCTTCGAATTGAATTGTAGTCAGGTTTTGTAAAGATGTGGAGGTTATTTCTTTGGCTCTTCCCGTTCCCTGTGGAGTCCCGTGAAATATGGGCCACGGGTTGTCGGCTAAGCCGGGCCAAGGAATATCTTCTTGATAGCCGGGCGGTTTATTATCGACAGGTTGCGGCTCGGTGCTTTGCTTGCAGCCGTAAAAAAGCAAGAAGAAAGAAAAGATGAACACAACTAATTTTTTCATAATAACACCTTCAAACTTTTTTCTGCAAAGTTAAATATTTTTATCGGAAAAAACAGTGCAAAAATTTTTGCACTAAATTTGTCCGTGAATTTGTTTTACATAGAGAACGGCAAAGCTTTATTTATGTTCTTTTATTTTAATCTTTGAAGAGAATACTTAAAATAAAAAAGCCGAACCACTCTTGGTAGCTCGGCTTTGATTGGTGAACTTATTTCGAGTTTTATTTCATCAATAACATTTTACCTGAAGCATGGTATTTCCCGGCTGTTATTTTGTATATATACATTCCACTCGGTAATCCGGAAGATGCTGTGTTAAATTCAACAGTGTATCTTCCTTTTTCCTTTATCTCGTTTACAAGCGTACTTACAAGCTGTCCTAAATTATTGTAAACAACCAGGTTTACAAATTCAGATTTTGGAATTTGATATGTTATTTGTGTTGTCGGATTAAAGGGGTTTGGAAAGTTTGAGAATAATTCATACGTCTTTATCCCATCAGCTTCGGTTGCGTTAATGTTCTGTTTCCACAATGTATTTGTTGTCCCTGTAATTTTAATAACGTCCGAATAAACAGATTCATTGTTGCTTTGATCGACAGCTTTTATTTTGTAATCGATTGTATATATGGGATCAAATTTACCTGGTTGTGAAACATCGTTATCTATCCATTGAGTTGTTGATGATGATACAGTGGCAACGTGTGTCCATCCTGTTTCCCCTTCAATAATTTTGTATATTTTGTACGATTGTATATCAGGTTCCATATTTGACGACCATGTAAGTACCGGATGCGTACCGGAAAATATGGCAGATAAATTTTGAGGTTTACTTGGATTGCCATCATATTGTCGCATTTTCAAATATATTGAGTTACCTATAGACCAACTAACGAAAACATCATTATTTGTTGAAATTGCTGATAAGGCGTTAATCCAATATCCTGTGTTTGAAATGTCCGAAGAGCTACTAACAGAACCGTTTATTATAATTCTCTCTTTGACACTTCCTGAAGCGGTATAGGTATGGATAGTTCCATCAGCCGTTTCACATACCGATAAGAGAATTGTAACATCAGAAAAGCTCTCTAATAGTGTACTTGAAGACCAATTTGATGAGCCATAACTTCTATTCCTAAAATATAAGTCTGAATGAAACTGACCCATTCCGGGAACAAAATCATAATAGAAATCGTAGAGTTTGCTAGATGCAGTAAATATTTTTCCTCTTCCCGATTCATTTAATGCAATTATCTGCTGTGTTTGCCAATTGTTATTATATTTTGTTCTGCTCATTTCGTTACCATCATATGTATATTCTTCGTTCGTGAAATCAACGGAATTATACCCTACATGTACACGATCTGGAGAAAGTGAAACAGTTGGACTAGTACCGTAACCACCAGCATAATTTGTTACTGTATAGAAATCAAACCAGTCATTGTGTTGATCATCAAATCTTTTATAATTTGTTTCCATATTATATCCGTTTGCGTCGCCTATCGACCAGACTACGTGAATGCCTCTATAGTCGATAGCTGCGTCAATACCGCTACACGGGTTAGAGCCTATTGATTGAGCGTGTCTTTGAGACCAACTTGCTCCAGCGTCTGTTGTTCTTTTTACTCTAATGTACGAGCCTTCACGGTAAATTATAAAAACAGCATTTTCATCACCTACTATATTCGGATAATCTCCGTTTGTTGATATTGTTGAACTTCTTATCGTCGATCCGTACGTATCGATAAGGTAATATTTTATATCGTTATTATTGTCCAAGGTTACAATGTGAATACCGTCTTTATCAGCGTGGTTTTCAATATAGGTTACATTAGATACATTTATACTTGTCGTAATAATAGGATTCCAATTTTGAGCATTTATTGTTACTGTAAGTAAAATAATAATAAAAAAATATTTCTTCATTTTGGATTTCCCCTAAATTATTTTAATAAAATTGTTTAATTTAGAAAGCTTACATCCAAAAGTTTTAGGCGGATGAAAGCCCCAAGTATTTGCTTTTATTCCGTGGAGCGGTCAAAAAGCTATTTGCGTAAGGTTTTTGTCCGCCTTTATTTCCTAAAATTAAAATCTGAAAACTCCGGCGGATAAATATGCTTATAAAAATTTGTCTTTCGACATATTTACCTCCTTGTCCGGTGAAGTACTGCTTAAACGAGACGAATACGGACTATTTAATTAATAAAGACTTAATGGTTTTTGTATATTTCCCGGCAGTCATCTTTATCAAATAAACTCCGCTGGGTAAATTACTTCCGTTAAACTTAATACTGTAATTTCCTCGGGACTGTTCTTTGTTTACCAATTCCCCAACTTTCTCTCCGAGTATATTATATACGGTTATTTTTACAACACTTCGTTTTGGTATTTCATATTCTAATTTTGTCGTTGGGTTAAACGGATTCGGATAATTTTGGTATAATTTATAAGAAAAAATATGATTTTCGATATTTCTTACACCTACTAAATCGGTTGGTTTATAAATATTTGTAAATAGCTTATGATCTTGATAATTATTAAATATTTTGTCCGTCATTATTAGTATTTCTTCATATCCATCATTATCAACATCATTCATTAAAGCCCCGAAATAGATTCCTTGAGATTGTTCAACATCATTTAATTTCAAATAAAACAGATCAAAAGCCCATTGATTTTCTGTTCCGGTAAACTTGAATATCATAAACGTCTGGTCAAGGCATAAACCAATCTCGTCTGTTCCGTCTTTGTCTACATCAACCGCAAATCCATTGTAAGCGTCAAATGAAAATCTGCCTACTATATCTATTACGTGTTTTGTTTCATATTGATTGTCTCCATTTGATTCCAAACAAGACAATCTTGTTATTGGCACGTTATTATAAAAAGCCGCTCCACCAACCCAAATCTCTTTTTTTCCGTTACCGTCTATATCGTTTGTGTTAAAATGAATATAGACGTTATAAGTACCGGCATCACCGTGCCATACGTCTCTGTAATTCCCGATGCTATTATCATATTCAAATATTACTATATCGCCGTATAATCCGCCGGTTACCAAATCGGCATATCCGTCTCCGTCTATATCCCAGTTCGATAATCCCGCAAGATAGAATATATCTTCAGGCACAGGATAAATAAATATTGTTGTGGCATTATTGATATTTTTATCATATCGGGCTGCGGCTACTATTATTCCGCGACCTTCCCCGCAGTAAAATAAATCCGTTCCTTCTTTATTGTCGTATTCTCCCCACTTTGGGTCGTTCATTTGATACCATTGTTTATAATCAAATAAAATATCTGTAGGTAAGTTTGTAGTATCATTTATTTTTAAGGTCCTGGCTACTCTTATACCTGATAGTGTATCGGTGTCCGGTTTGTTGCCTGTAATAAAAACATTCTTTTCTCCATTTTGATTTACGTCGTATATCTGCTTGAAAGAGCCATAATCGCCAAGGCTGTCCCACGGCATATCGGTTTTAAAATCAAATGTTTTTTTGTCAGGGTTATATTCATACATACTGCGTTCGTTTATATGTAGATAAGTATTTATCCTTGCACCATATAATTCAGCTTTTCCGTTATTATTTACGTCGCCAACAATAATGGGAAATGGACCGCTTTCCCCAATGGGCACGGATGTCCAAAAATCGTACATACCGCTAAATCGAGATGTGTCAACCAAATCGGGATAAATTACAGTTGTGTCAACTTGTGAGTTTTTAATACCGTTTTTGATTTTATATTCACACATATTTTTATAGGTAAGCATACCTGTAAATTTATTTGAAATTTTGTATATGTTATGTTTAATCTCTTTAATTTCAGTAAAATAATTTGATTTTAAGTCTTCTAATTTTTCTTGAACAGTTTGAGGAAGTATTATGCTTAACAACATATAAAAATAAACCGGTATAAAAACAATACGCTTCATTTTGCAACTCCGAACAAAAAGATAAAATAGAATTATTCTTACTAAATATTATTCTTTGATAATGTATTCTTAAGCCCTAAACCCCCGTCTTTCTCTAAATCATATTTGCTTAATATTAATTGCGTAATAACTGTATAAATATTATATGAAAAGTATAAAAAAAAAAAAATAAAAAGCAAAAGAAAAAATTGAAACCTACAAAAGTGAAAAAAAAAAAAAAAAAAAAAAAAAGAAAAAAAAAAAAAGAAAAAAAAATAAAAAATAAAGATAACTGTAATGAAAATAGTATAAAAGTTAAAAATGATAAAA
>JALWGH010000327.1 GCA_027013735.1 Melioribacteraceae bacterium | reverse complement strand
CACTAACAATTTGCTCAGTTGGTTAGAGTGCCCCGACTTTGTCGGGGAGGTCAGAGGTTCTGCCGAAGGTCCCGAAGGGACTCCTTTGGAGCACTCCTTCGGAGGGATCCTCTAGGACCCACTTGTAAAATTCACCTCCGTCGAATGCTGAGGTAAGCTTGTTACAAGAACAATAAAGTTCTTTACTTGGTGTTTTTCACAAATTTAATATGTAAGAACATCCGGCAGTAAATTTTACTAAACCTTATTCTACCGGACGATTCCGGGCGTTAAAACGAGAGGCGTTAAACGTTTCCGGAATGTTTCGTTCTAAAAAAGAAAAGAAGGAAAAATGAACAAAATAAAAATTACTTTTCCCGACGGTTCTTCAAAAGAATTCGAAAAAGGGATTACCCCGCTTGAAATAGCACAGGCTATTTCGCCGCGGCTTGCTAAAGAGGCTATTGTCGCAAAGATTAACGGACAATTAAAAGATTTAAACACAAAAATCGACTCCGACGCGAAAGTGGAAATTTTTACCTTCGACGACCCCGAGGGTAAAGAAACCTATTGGCATTCCACTTCCCACTTAATGGCGCACGCAATCCAAGCCCTTTACCCCGAAGCAAAATTCGGCGTTGGGCCTGCTGTTGAAGGCGGATTTTATTACGACATTGACATTAACACAAAACTTACCGAAAAAGACCTCGAAAAAATCGAGCAGAAAATGCATGAAATTGCCAAACAAGGCAATCCGTTCGAGAGGAAAGAACTTCCTAAGAAGGAAGCGGTTAAGTTTTTTGAAAATGTCGGGGACAATTACAAACTGGAAATCCTGAGCGAGTTGGACGAGGATGAAGAAACAATAAGCATTTACTCCGAAGGCGACTTTACCGATTTGTGCCGCGGACCCCACGTGCCGAGCACGGACAAAATCAAATATTTTAAGCTATTAAGCGTTTCCGGCTCTTACTGGCGCGGTGATGAGCACAACAAACAGATGCAGAGAATTTACGGCGTTTCCTTCCCAAAGAAAAAAATGTTGGAAGACCATCTCGCATTTTTGGAAGAAGCAAAAAAACGCGATCACCGCAAACTTGGCAAACAGCTTGATTTGTTCAGTATTCACGAAGAGAGCGGACCTGGACTTATTTTCTGGCATCCGCGCGGAGCAGTTGTGCGTAACGAAATTGAAAATTTCTGGAAAAAAGAACACTTCAAAGGCGGTTACGATTTGCTTTACACTCCGCACGTCGGCAGAAGTCTGCTTTGGGAAACCAGCGGGCACTTGCAGCATTTCAAAGAAAATATGTTTGCGCCAATGCAAATTGACGAAAACGAATATTTCGTAAAACCGATGAACTGCCCGTTCCACATTTTGATTTACAAATCGAAGCTTCGTTCCTACCGCGATTTGCCACTGCGCTGGGCGGAATTGGGAACGGTTTACCGTTACGAAAAAAGCGGCGTGCTTCACGGACTTTTACGCGTGAGGGGCTTTACTCAGGACGACGCACACATCTTTTGCGCACAAGAACAAATTGAAGATGAAATCATTGAAGTAATCAGATTTTCAAAAAGAATTTGGGAAGCTTTCGGCTTCGACAATTTGAAATTTTACGTCTCCACCCGTCCCGAAAAGGCAAGCGGCAACGACGATCTTTGGGAAAGAGCTACAAATTCCCTCAAACACGCCCTCGAAGTTGAAAACCTCGACTACGAAATCGACGAAGGCGGCGGAGCTTTTTACGGACCAAAAATAGACATTAAGATTAAAGACGCCCTTAACCGCGAATGGCAAATGAGCACAATCCAGTTCGATTTTAACCTGCCCGAAAAGTTCGACATGAAATACATCGGCGAAGACGGCAAAGAGCACAGACCATTCATGGTGCACAGGGCTTTGCTCGGCTCGCTGGAAAGATTCTTCGGAGTTTTAATTGAACATTTTGCAGGAGCTTTCCCTGTTTGGCTGGCGCCCGTGCAAGTAGCCGTAATTCCCGTTTCACAAAACTTTGCCGATTACGCCCGTAAAGTTTACGAAGAGCTAATCGACAAAGACTTCCGCGTTGAACTTGACAAAAGGGATGAAAAAATCGGTTACAAAATCCGCGATTGGGAAATGCAAAAAGTTCCTTACATGTTAATTGTGGGCGGAAAAGAAGAAGAAACCGGAACGGTTTCCGTGCGCGCACACAAAAAAGGAGACCTCGGTAAGTTGAGTCTCTCCGAATTTAGCTCTAAATTAGAGGATGAAATAAAAAATAAATTTATTAACAATTAAGGAGGAATTTATCGCTCAAAAAAATTACCGCATTAATTCTGACATCACGGCTAAACAAGTCAGAGTTATTAGTGACAAAGGAGAACAAATAGGAATTTTACCTATTAACGAGGCGTTAAAATTAGCGGAAGAAAAAGAACTTGACTTGGTGGAAATTGCGCCTCAGGCTCAACCGCCGGTTTGTAAAATAATCGATTACGGTAAGTTTGTTTACGAACAACAAAAGAAACAAAAACTTGCAAAGAAAAATCAGCAGGTTACGGTTCTGAAGGAAATACGCTTGCATCCGAACACGGACACGCACGATTTCCTTTTCAAAGCAAGGCATGCTAAAAATTTTCTAGAAGATGGAAACAAAGTTAAAGCTTCCGTTATTTTCAAAGGAAGAGAACTTGCTTACAAAGAACACGGCGAGGAATTGTTAAAGAGATTTATTGAAGAGCTTTCCGAGGTTTCCAACCCGGAAGGACAGATTAGGTTTGAAGGAAGAATCATGCATGTGATTCTTGCTCCGCTTAAACGTAAAAAGAAAAAATAAAGGACAGGTAGAACTATGCCAAAAATGAAAAGCAACAGAGGAGCTGCAAAAACGTTCAAAAAGACCGGCTCCGGTAAGTTCAAAAGGTACAAAGCCTACAAGTCTCATATCCTTACTAAAAAATCCCCCAAAAGGATTAGGAAATTGAGAAAGGCTACTTTGGTTTCGAAAGCGGATTCGAAACGAGTTAAAGAAATGGTTTTATAACAAAAAAGTGAGGAATTAGCGATGCCACGAGCTAAAAACAATGTCGCTTCTCGCAAGAGAAGAAAAAAAGTAATGAATATGGCTAAGGGTTACTGGGGTTCCCGAGGTACGGTTTACACCGTAGCTAAACACTCCGTTGAAAAAGGTCTCCAGCATGCCTACACAGACCGTAAAGCAAAGAAAAGGACATTCCGTAAACTTTGGATTGCAAGAATTAACGCAGCCGCAAGAGCAAACGGCACAACTTATTCGCGCTTAATTCACGGAATGAAAGAAAAAGGTATTACGATTAACAGAAAAGTATTGGCAAACCTTGCGGTCGAAAACCCGGCTGCTTTCAAGGAAGTTGTCGATTTCGTTTTAAAATAATTTTTTACCCCCTCCACCCTGTTCTTTTCAGCCGGTGCAGGGGGTAAACTTTACCTAAAATTTTCTTTGAAAAAGAAATTACATTTTTTGTGAAACTAATCCCCTCAAACGCGCAGGGGAATCCGGCGCGTAAAAATTTCTGCGGGGTCTAAAACTTCGATTACGGACATGGACAAGAAAATTACAGAAATTTCCGAAAGTTTCGAGAAAGAACTAAAATCCGTTTCTTCCTTGAAAGATTTGGAAGAAGTCAGGATTAAATATTTGAGCAGGAAAGGTTTAATCCCTTCCCTGTTCGACGAATTTAAAACTCTTCCCAAGGAAGAAAAGCCCAAATACGGGAAGTTACTCAACGAGCTTAAAAATTCCGTTCAGGAAAAATTTAACGCACGGAAAAAAGAATTGGAAAGCGCTTCGGGCGGCGAGGCAAAGAAAATCGACCTTTCGCTCCCAGGCAGGCGCAAAAAGCTCGGCACCAAACACATTTTAACTCAAACAACGGAAGAAATCAAATCTTTCTTCAAAGGTTTGGGCTTTTCGGTTTACGAAGGTCCGGAAGTTGAATCCGACCATTACAATTTTGAAATGTTAAATTTCCCTCCCGACCACCCGGCACGGGATATGCAGGACACGTTTTTCATTAACGAAAAATTCCTTTTAAGAACGCACACTTCGCCGGTGCAAATTCGTTTGATGGAAAAAGTAAAACCCCCGCTGCGTGCAATAATGCCCGGCAGGGTTTTCCGGAACGAGGCAATCAGCGCTAAAAGCTACTGCCTTTTCCATCAGGTGGAAGGACTTTACGTGGACACGGACGTTACGTTTGCCGAGCTGAAAGGAACGCTTATTCAATTTGCGAAACACTTTTTCGGCAAAAACGTAAAATACAGATTCCGTCCCAGCTTTTTCCCGTTTACGGAACCTTCCGCTGAAGTTGATATTTGGTGGGAACCGAAAGGCAAAGAAGGCAGGTGGCTCGAAATTCTCGGCTGCGGAATGGTTGACCCGAACGTTTTGAACAACGTCGGCATCGATTCCGAAAATTACACGGGTTACGCCTTCGGAATGGGAATAGAAAGAATGGCAATGTTAAAATACGGCATTAGCGACATCCGCCTGTTTTACGACAACGACAACAGATTTCTCGAACAATTTTAGACGGAGCTGAAGAATTGAAAATTTCCCTTAATTGGCTTAACGAATACATTGAAATAGCAGACATTCCGCCGGAAGAAGTTTTGGAAAAGCTCACCGTTTCCGGTCTGGAAGTTGACGAAATTGAAAACCGCGCAAAATCACTTGAGAACATTGTAGTCGGCTACGTTAAAGAAAAAACAAAACATCCGAACGCCGACAAACTCTCCTTGTGTGTGGTTAGCGACGGTCAAAAAGATTACAAAGTTGTTTGCGGCGCGCCGAATGTTGACGCGGGGCAAAAAGTTGCCTTTGCAAAGGTTGGCGCCGTAATTCCGATGTTCGGAGAAAAGTTAAAGAAAACAAAAATCCGCGGCGAAGTTTCCGAAGGAATGATTTGCGCCGAGGATGAACTGAATTTAGGAGACGATCACTCCGGCATTATGGTGCTGGATGAGGAATTTCCCACAGGAACTCCCCTTGTGGAAGCCCTGGGACTAAACGACGTAACTGCGGAAATAGACATTACACCTAACCGTGCCGACGCCTTAAGCCACATCGGAATTGCCCGTGACCTTTCGGCAATTTACAAAAGGGACGTTCATTACCCCTCTTTTAATTTCGAAGGCAAAGGCAGACCGGCAGACCAAACGGCTTCGGTAGAAATTCAAGATGAAGAAGGCTGCCCCCGTTACGTGGCAACGGTTGTAAGAAACGTTAAAATCAAAGAATCGCCCGAATGGCTTAAAACACGTTTAACCAGCGTGGGGCTACGCCCTATTAACAATGTGGTTGACGTAACCAATTTCATTCTCTACGAATTGGGTCAACCGATGCACGCATTCGATTTGGACAAACTGAGCGGTAAAAAAATCATTGTGCGTAAGGCTGGCAAAGACGAAACATTTGTAACGCTCGATTCGAAAGAAAGAAAATTGGAACCGGACTATTTAATGATTTGCGACGCGGAAAAACCTGTCGCAATTGCGGGAATAATGGGCGGCGAAAATTCGGAAGTCTCCGAAGAAACCAAGAACGTTTTAATTGAAAGCGCTTATTTCAATCCTTCGCGAATAAGAAAAACCTCGAAGCGGTTAGGACTTTCAACGGATTCTTCCTACCGGTTTGAGCGCGGTTGCAATCCCGAAATAACGCTGTTTGCCGCACAACGTGCTGCGGTTTTAATTGCGGAACTTGCCGAAGGTGAAATTGCCGAGGGTTACATCGATGTTTACCCCCAGCCGATTGAAAGAAAGAAAGTTGAACTGAGATTTTCCCGCGTTACGAAAATCTTAGGCGTGGAAGTTCCCAAGGAAGAGGTGGAAGCCATTCTAACGGGACTCGGTTTTGTAGTGCTGGCAAGAGAAGAAGAAAAACTTTTAATTGAAGTTCCTCTTTTCCGCCACGACATTGAAAGAGAAATTGATTTAATTGAAGAAGTTGCTCGCATTTACGGTTACAATAAAATAGAATCGGTAAAAAAAATTTCCGTTACGTTAGAAGAAAAAATAGACCAAGGAGCAAAACGGGATGAGGTTAAGAACATTTTAACCGCTCTGGGTTACAACGAAATTTTAACAAACTCTTTGCTCAACGAAGAACGGGCAAACCAGTTTGGCAAAGCAATTCCGGTACTTTCACCCCAGACGGTCGAAATGTCGCACTTGCGAACCTCGCTTATTCCCGGCGCCTTGCTAACTGTTTCGAGGAACCTTAAAGTTCGTGAAAAGAACTTAAAGCTCTTTGAAATAGGACACACGTTTTATTTGAAAAACGAAACAATAAACGACTTCGAGGACTTTTCGGAAACTGAAAAACTACTAATGCTTGTTACCGGCAAGGCAAACGAAGACGAATGGTACGCAAAGGAAAGACCGTTCGACATCTTTGACTTGCTCGGCGACGTGGAAGAATTTTTCTCGAAAGTCGGAGTTAAAGGAAAAATAAAGGAAAAGAAAAATCTTTCGGGCGACGAATATTTTGAATTTAAAATTCAAAAGTTTGCCGGTAAGAG
>JALWGH010000326.1 GCA_027013735.1 Melioribacteraceae bacterium | reverse complement strand
TACTTTGTGAACAGTCCCAAATGACTAACCACTCCGTTGCAATTCTTTTAACTGCTCACTGTTCGCTGTTAACTTTTCTCTGAATAGGGCGTCTTGCTTGTCGCGCCGAAGTTAAGCGAAGCGAAAACGAAGGCGGGCGTCTCGCCTCTTTCTTGTCGCGGCGTAGCCCGAGCAAAGCGAGGGCGCAGACTGACATTTTACGTCTTGTTTCTTACGTCTAGCGTTAAAGCATTTCTTATTTCTCGTTTCTTCTTTCTTATTTTATTAGTCTATCATTCATAACTTATTTTTTCTTAACTCATTAAGCTAAATTATTTCAATTTGTTTACGATAATAACGTCGGTAAAATTAGGTCTCGAAATGTTGGAAATTGAGGAAAATAAGATTTTGGAAATGTCTGACGTAACCGGCAGTCAGGTAAAGGATAAGAACGATTTTGACGAAGAATTGTTGCTCAAAACTTTCCTTGATTACATTCCCGACGAAATATTTTTCAAAGACAGGGAAAAGAGGTATCTGAAAATAAACAATGCAATGGCTTCTCATTTGGGTTTGGAAAATCCTCGGCAAGCAATTGGTAAAAAGGCATCCGATTTTTTCCCTCCCGAGGTTGCGGCGGAAATTGAGAAAGAAGACAATTTTATTCTCGAAACCGGTAATATTTACACAAGGGAGCAAAAAAGAATTGAAGATGAAACGGGCTCCGTTAAATGGGTTCAAATTACAAAAGGTCCGTTGCCTGACGTGCACGGTAATTTAATCGGCATTTTCGGAATTTCCAAAGAAATAACTTATTTGAAAGAAGTTGAAGAAAAAGACAAATTCTTAATTCAATTTCAACAACTAATTACATCGATTGCAAATGTTTTTGTGAAAGCCGGTTACCCGAATTTTGAGAAGGGAGTGAAATTTGCGCTTTACAAATTTTCACATTTTTTGAATGCGGAATTTGCCGGTTATTTTGTCGATACTCCAAACGGGGAATTCGTTGAAAAATTCCGGTGGCAGAAGGATTCTTTTAAGATTAAGAATCGGACAAAGCGGAGCAAGATTAAAAAGTTCCGTGATTTTTTGAACAAACACAAAATTAAAATTCCCGCTCTTTTTGAAAACGGAGAGCTGTTTCCTCAAAAAAGAAAATTAAACAAGAAGGAAAAAGAACTGTTTGCGAATAAAACCTCTCTTTTTATTCCGATTTACGCAAACAATGGTTTTTACGGTGCTATTCTTTTTTTCGATGTAAAGACTAATCTGAAGCGGTTAAAAGAAAACTTTTCCATTCTGGGCATTTTTGCCGAAACGCTAAAAAACGTTACGGAAAATTACGAATTTGAGAAAGGAAGAAAGGCAATGGAAGCCGAATTGCGTAAGTTGCTCCGGGCAGTGGAGCAAAGCGCAAATTTGGTTGCCATTACCGACCCCGATTTTAAAATCGAATATGCCAATCCCAAACTTCTGGAATTAACGGGCTTCAACTTCGGTGAGTTGGAGGGAGAAAAAATTAGCATTTTGTGGCCCGACGAGGAAAACGTCGTCAAATTCGACGACATTGTCAAAACTCTTTTAGGAAAAGACGAATGGGACGGGAAACTGAAAAGCAGGAGTAAAGCCGGTAATGAGCTTTGGACAAACGTTACTTTTTCGATTATTAGAAACGAAAAAGGTGAAATCACAAACTATTTGGCAGTAATCGAAGATATTACAAGAAGGGTGCAGGTTGAAAATCAGCTTGCAATTTCTCAAAAATTGGAATCAATCGGGCAATTAGCTGCCGGAATTGCACACGAGATAAACACGCCGATGCAGTACATCGGAGACAACAATCTGTTCATTAAAGAAACAATGAACGAATTGTTCGACTACGTCGGAAAGCTCGAAAAAATCATCACGGAAGAACGTCCCGATTTGAAAGAGAAATTAGAGCAACTTAAGGAAGAAATCGATTACGATTTCATTAGTTCCGAGCTGCCTTTGGCTGTGAGTCAATCCGAGGAAGGAATTAAAAAGGTTGACAAAATCATTAAAGCAATGAAGAATTTTGCTCATCCGGGGCTTACGAGCAAGGCAAAGTTCGATATCAACAAAGGCATTGCGGATTCAATTACAATTTCCCGAAACGAGTGGAAATATTGTGCGGAAATGGAATTCTTGCCGTCCGAAAATCTTCCGCCGGTTTACTGCCAAGCGGATGAAATAAATCAGGTTATTTTAAATATGATTGTTAACGCTGCCCACGCAATTCAGGAAAAGTTCGGAAGTCATCCCGATTCCAAGGGTAAAATTACAATAAGAACCTTTGCGGAATGGGATTTTGCCGTAATTGAAATAGAAGACAACGGCTGCGGGATTCCGGAAGAAAATATTTCAAAAATTTACGATCCTTATTTTACAACCAAGGAAGTTGGCAAGGGGAGCGGACAAGGATTGGCAATTGCGCATAATATTGTGGTGAACAAACACAATGGCTCTATCGATGTTCAATCCGTTGTGGGGAAAGGGACAAAATTCACAATTAGATTACCGTTTGAAGATGGAGATATTTAATGGAGAAGATTGTTTTTATTGACGACGATGCCAATGTTTTAGCCGGCTTAAAAAGATTGCTTAATCCGCTGAAAAACAGGTGGGAAATACTTTATTTCACCGATCCCAACGCCGCATTAAAACAATTTCAAACCGAAACGCCGGATGTTGTAATTACTGACTTACGTCTGCAAAAAATGGACGGCGTTCATTTCCTCGACGTAATCTCGCAACAATTTCCCGAAACAATTAGAATTGTACTTTCCGGCTACGACGATGAAAAAACAATATTTCAAATTGTGAAAACCGCGCATCAATTTATTCGCAAGCCCGTTAGCCGGACAGATTTAATAAACAGGGTTGAGAAAGCAATAAAACTTAAATATTTAATTGCGAACGAAAATTTAAGCGGGATAATAGGCAAAATTTCTTCTCTCCCCACGCTCCCCGAAAATTATTTTAAACTTGAAAAAGAACTTAGATCTGAAGACGTGTCCGTTGCCAAAATAGGAGAGATTATTAAAAAAGATCCCTCAATGGCAGGAGAAATTTTAAGGCTTGTTAACTCCGCATTTTTCAGTCTCCCTTACGAAATTTCCGACATTACACAGGCAATTAGTATTTTGGGTTTGAATAAAATTAAAATGCTGGTTCTTTACTACGAAATTTTTAACAATCAGGATTTGCCCAGCTCAAAAGTAATTAACATACAAAAATTGTGGGAGCACAGCATTGCAACGGGCAAACTTGCTCAGGCTGTTTACAAAGAAATTTTTCCCCTCGGTAAAGAAGAAGATTCCGCTTACGTAGCCGGACTTTTGCACGACATCGGTTACTTAACTATTTCACAATTGGAAAATTACGATGATTTGATTTGGCAAAAAACAGAAGAGGGATTGCCTGTTTACCAAGCGGAATACGAACTTTTCGGGATTTCGCACGCGGAAGTAGGAGCATTCATTTTAAGCGTTTGGAATTTGCCCGAACAAATAATCAAAGCCGTCGGGGAGCACCACAATGATCCGCTGGACGAAAGCGAATCCAATTTAAGTTCTGTTGTTGCCCTTGCAAATTGGCGCTTGAGTTTTCCAGAATCCTTCAGAGAAAAGTGGAAATTCTTTTGCACCGAAGAGCAATTCGAAAAAATAGACAAGATCGTTGAGCAAATTCAATTTGACGAGAAAAAAGTGGTGGAAAAATGAGAAAAGAGAAAATATTGTTAGTTGATGACGACGAAAACATCCTTTACGGATACAGGAGAAACTTAAAACGGCATTACGATGTGTTAATAGCCCAAAGTTCCGCCGAGGCATTAAAAATTCTCAACAGGGAAAACGACATTGCCGTAATAATTTCCGACTATAATATGCCGCAAATGAAAGGCACGGAACTGTTGCAGATTTCCAAAAGAATTTCTCCCGACACGGTACGGATTCTTTTAACCGGCTTTGCAAATCTTGACATTGCGGTTGGTGCGGTCAATGAGGGGAGCGTCTTTAAGTTTTTAACCAAACCGTGTCCTTACAACACGCTTGACGAATCGGTTCGGCAAGCGGTTGAATATTACCGGGCAATTACTTCGGAGAAGGAAATTCTGGAAAAAACTTTAAAGGGAATAATCAGCATTTTAATGGAAATTGTCAGCGCTGTAAATCCTCTTGCTTTTAATCAATCCGAGTTGTACAAAAATCTTGCAAAGCGGGTTTTTAACAGGCTCAATATTCCCTTTGTTTGGGAAGTGGAAGTGACGATGTTATTGTCCAAAATAGGCTCGGTAGTAATTCCTCACGAAATTTTGGAGAAGAAGGACAGGGGAGATGCCCTTACCTCCGAGGAAAAAAGTGTTTATTACAATCATTCCGTTGTCGGCAAAAAATTGCTCGAAAAAATTCCTCGCTTTGAAGTGATTGCCCAAGTTATTGAACAGCAGTACAACGAAAAGTTCAATCCCGAAATTGAAAGAACTCCGCGCTGGGCTATTTACGCGTGGAACACATTGCGGGTGATTAACGCTTACTACGAGATGATTGAGCAGGGACGTTCGACCGAAGAAGCGGTAAAAGCAATGTACGACCTTGAACTTGACGTTGACATCGATTTCAAGGAAGCACTTGTTGCCGAGCTAATGGGTGCCGAAAAAGGTTACCTTGTCAAAATGGTAAAAAATTACGAGCTAAAACCCGGAATGCGCCTTGCCGAATCTCTTTACGACAGCACCGGATTTTTGTTGCTGCCGAAAGGTTCTACGCTAAGCGAAGTTACGCTCTTGAAGATTGACAACTACGCAAAAATGAGAGGGCTAAAAGAACCGATTAAAGTGTTGATTAAAAGATTTGGCGAAACGAGTGTAGATATTTAATTAGCGGTAACTTTGCATTTTTAGCCGGCGGTTTTTATTTTCGAGCGTTCGAATTTAATTACAAAGAGTTTAATGGCTATTCAGTTTGAAACTATCCGTGAAAAACCCACCTGCAATTGCGGTGTGTTCGGAATCGTGGGCGACAATTCTGCTGCTTACAAAACATTTTTAGGACTTCACGCACTTCAGCACAGGGGACAAGAAGCCGCAGGAATAATTACACGAACAAAAAATGCAGAAGGAAAAAATAAATTCAGCATTTTTAAGGGCAAAGGGCTTGTTACGGACATTTTTAATTCGTCTGAAATTTTTGAGCAAAAACTGGTCGGCTCAATGGCAATCGGGCATAATCGGTATTCTACTTCCGGCGCGTCGCAGTCAACAAAAAACGTTCAGCCTTTTGCCGTAACGTACAGAATGGGAAATCTTTCCGTAGCCCACAATGGAAATTTAACAAACGCACGTCAAATTAGGAAACGCCTTGTAAATGAAGGAGCAATTTTTCAAACCACTTCGGACACGGAAGTGATTTTGCACCTCATTGCGCGTTCGAGATTGGAAAATCAAGTTGAGCAAATTAAGGAAGCCTTGAGGCAGCTTGAGGGAGCATATAGCCTTGTTTTAATGACGGACGACAAAATAATCGGCGCCCGCGACCCTTACGGTTTTCGCCCGCTTGTTTTGGGCAAACTAAATAGTAGTTGGATCATTACTTCAGAAACCGTTGCTTTGGACATTAACCAAGCAAAGTACGTTCGGGATGTTGAACCGGGGGAGATGGTTGTAATTCCTAAAAATGCCAAGAGCGACAAGGACATTAAATCTTACAAAATATTTGATGATTTACCCGTTCCAAAACATTGTGTTTTCGAATTTATTTATTTTTCCCGCCCGGACGGAAAAATTTTCGGGAGTAATGTTGACAAAATACGCAGGAAATTAGGCAAGAATTTAGCAAAGTATCACCCCGTTAAAGACCCGGACGGCGATAAGGTAATTGTAATTAGCGTTCCCGACAGTTCTAACACGGCAGCAATTGGTTATCAGAATCAGTTGGAGAAAGACGGGATTCCCTCCAAATTGGAAATAGGTTTAATTCGCAGCCATTATATCGGCAGAACTTTTATTTTACCTGAGCAGATGAAAAGGGAATTGGGGGTAAGAATTAAATTCAATACTGTCAAGGGTGTTCTCGAGAACAGAACCGTAGTTTTGGTGGACGATTCAATTGTTCGAGGCACTACTGCAAAACAATTAGTGAAAATAATTCGCGAAGCCAATCCGAAATCAATCCACATTCGAATTTCTTCTCCTCCTATTTCATTTCCTTGCTTTTACGGAATGGATTTCCCTTCAAAAGAAGAATTATTTACAAATAAGTTTAACGGTGATCTTGAAGATATGAGAAAATACTTGGAGGTCGAAAGTCTCGAATATATGACAAAAGAAGAACTTCTTGATTCAATGGTTGACCATGCTCCTGAACATTTCTGTACAGCTTGCTTTACGGGTGAATACCCTGTGCCTGTTGAAAAACAATTTACTAAGAATGAACTCGATATTTAAAATATTACTTATTTCCTTTTATTTATTTTCCTTTTCTCAACCCTTTGGGAAAATTAAAATTCTAATAAAGTTCAAGGA
>JALWGH010000325.1 GCA_027013735.1 Melioribacteraceae bacterium | reverse complement strand
TTTTTGTCTCTTTTCAATTACGTTATGGATTGAAAACCTACGCCGAGATTGCGGAACTGCTTGGCGAAAAGGAAGAGAAAATTTGGGCGGAAAAACATTTGCAACAATTGGACGAAACACTTGAAAAGTACGCTTGGGATGGCAGTTGGTACGTTCGCGCTTTCGACGAAAACGGAATTAAAATCGGCTCGGCTGAAAACGAGGAAGGAAAAATTTTCTTGAATCCGCAATCTTGGGCGGTTTTTAGCGGACACGCAAATCGGGAGAGAGCGGAGAAGGCAATGGATTCGGTTTACAAAATATTAGCTACTAAATACGGAGTGATGTTGCTTTCGCCTCCTTTCAGAAAAGCTGACCACAACGTCATTAAGTCCGTTCTGTTCAACGACGGAATGAAAGAAAACGGCTCGATATTTAATCACACAATCGGTTGGGCGGTAATTGCCGAAGCAATGTTGGGGCACAACGAAAGAGCTTACGAATATTACCGCTCCTATTTGCCGGCGGCTTACAACGAGGAAGCCGATTTGCGGGAAATTGAACCTTACGTTTATTCTCAAACTACAATAAGTAAATTTAGCAAGCTCTTCGGGAAGTCCCGCTTGCCTTGGCTAACGGGAACGGCAGCTTGGGCTTACGTTGCCGCAACGCAGTACATCTTCGGCTTGCGCCCGGATTACGACGGTTTAATAATCGACCCGGTCATTCCTTCCAAGTGGGAGAAATTCAAAATGAACAGAATCTTTAGAGGGAATTTGTTTGAAATTAATGTTTTTAATTCCGGCTGGGGAGAAAGAATTAGCGAGATCTTTTTTAACGGCAGAATAGTTAAAGGAAATAAAATCTACGCCACGGACTTCGAGAAAGTTAATAAAATTGAGATTAGATTGTAACGTGAAGAAAAGTCTGAAAATATTGACCCAACTCGTTTTTGAAAAACCGGCCGGCAAAAGTCGGAGCGCTCGTTTTACACGATTATTGTTTTTAATTTTCTTAGTGGCTCTCGGGACTGTTATTGCGGGGGCAAAAAGCGATGTGAAGATTTTTGTAAATCAGGTAGGCTATTTCCCCGACTTCGAAAAAATAGCCGTAGTGGTTGGCGATGCGGACTCTTTCAAAGTAGTAACTGCAAACAACGAAGAAGTAAAATTCAAAGGAGCGCTTTCCCCCTCTCGTTATTGGGCTTTGTCAGGTGAGTATGTGAAAATAGCTGATTTTACAGGCTTTACTCAAATAGGTGAATTTAAAATTTTAGCTGGCAGAGGAAAGTCTTTACCGTTTAGAATTAGCGACACCGTTTACTCGAATGTTGCAAAAGCCGCCGCAAAGGCGTTTTATTTTCAACGGGCTTCCATTGCTTTGCGTCCGAAATGCGCGGGCAAATGGGCAAGGGAATTCGGACTGCCGGATACGGCTGTAATAGTTCACTCTTCCGCTGCCACGGTTGAAAGACCGGCAGGCACGGAAATCTCCGCTCCCGGCGGTTGGTTCGACGCCGGCGATTACAACAAATATGTAGTGAACGCAGCGGTATCTTCTTACGAGTTAATTTTACTTTACGATTTATTCCCGGATTATTTTTCAAGAATCTCGTTGAACATCCCGGAAAGCAACAACGGCATTCCCGATTTGCTCGATGAAATTTTGTGGAACGTCCGCTGGATGTTAAAAATGCAAGACCCGTCCGACGGAGGAGTTTACCACAAATTAACTTGCAAAAAATTTCAGCCTTACGTTATGCCGGCAGAGGTAAAAGCAAAAAGATTCGTGGTTGGGAAATCAACAGTTGCAGCGTTAAACTTTTCCGCTGTTTTATCTCACCTTTCGGTAGTGCTTAAAAAATACGATTACGAGTTGGAATCCCTTGCGGATTCGTGCCTTACCTCGGCAAAAAAGGCTTGGAGGTGGGCGGTTGAAAATCCCAATGTTCATTTCCACAATCCCAAGGATATTTCGACGGGTGAGTATTCCGACAAAACTTTAAAGGACAATTTCTTTTGGGCGGGGATTGAACTTTACTTTGCTACAAAGGATTCATCGTATCTTCGCTATCTCGACAAGTTAGACAAAATGGTTGTTGATTCCCTTTACTGGGCGCACGTTGCTAATTTCGGCATACTTACCGCTTTGACCGGTTCGGTAAAAGAAAAAGAATTTTTACTTAAAAGAAGTAACATTGAAAAGGTTTTCAAAAAGACGGTTGAAACGCTTGTGAATCAAAATTCAAATTCGCCTTACAAAATTTCGTTGAGCGTTTTCAAATGGGGGAGCAATGCAAATCTTTTGAACCAAACTGTCTTGTTGCTTTCGGCTTACAAAATTTACAATGATGTGAAATATCTGAAAGCAGCCGTAACAAATGCCGATTACGTTTTGGGAAGAAATCCGTTGAACATTTGTTTTGTTACCGGTTTTGGGGAGCATTCCCCTCGTAATATTCACCACAGAATCAGTATTGCAGACGGAGTGAAAGACCCGGTCCCCGGCTTTGTTGTAGGCGGAGCTAATCCTTACTATCTTGTGGATATCGGAGCAAAAAATTATCCCTCGCTTCTGCCGGCAAAATGTTACGCAGACGTCGTTGAAAGCTATTCGACAAACGAGGTAGCAATTAACTGGAATGCGCCGCTGGCGTTTGTGCTTTTTGGCATAAATTATTTTTCAAGCAATTATTTTAACAAATCAAAAATCAGGTACAGTAATGGAACGTATTAAAATTATTTTGTTTGGTTTGCTTGCAGTCGTTGCGTTTTTCGGCTGTGCAAAAAAAATTAACCAAGATAAAGCAAGACCTAATTTTGTCTTCTTTATTATTGACGATATGGAGAGAAATCAATTTAACTGCCTTCCGGAAGGCAAGGGTAAAAATCTTACGCCGAACATTGACAAACTTGCTGCCGAGGGAACGTTGATGATGGGGCAGTACGTTGCTTCCCCGGTTTGTACTCCGGCACGGTTTAATTGTCTTACCGGCGTTTACGGCAGCAGGGCTCACAACAAAGAATTTAAGAAGGAAGCTGAAAAGTACGGACAGAATGTAGTTCAGTGGAACACGGACATTGTTCCGAGCGACAAAAACACGCTCCCGATGATTTTACGGCGGAACGGTTACCGTACGGGCTTTGTGGGGAAAAATCACGTGATGAAAGTGAAAGGTTGGACTTGGCTGCCGTTCGATACCGATCCTTCAAAGCCGGAGATTAAGAAGATTCTGGCAAAGAACAAAAAGCTGGTGCAGGAGGGATTCAAAAAAATGGGCTGGGATTTTGTTGAAAGCGTTTATTACCGGAATCCCGAAATGCTCGGTCCCGAGGCGCTTTCGGTTCACAATCAGGATTGGATTACCAAAGGAGGCTTGGACTTTCTGGATTCTCAACCGAAGGACAAACCGTTTTTTCTTTATTTTGCAACTACTTTGGTGCATTGGCCTACCGAGCCAAAACGCTCGTGGAACGCCAACCCGCTTGCTACGGCGGACGGTTTTCTTGACGATACTCTTCACGTCCAACCGCCGAGGCACACAATCCCCGAAAGAATTAAAAAGGCAAATATTCACGGAAATAATTCCTACAATCTCCTTTGGCTCGACGACGGCATAGGTGCAATAATGAAAAAACTTAAGGAGAAAGGATTTCTTAAAAACACAATCGTATTTTTCTTAAGCGACCACGGTCAGGATGCGAAAGGAACTTTGTACCAAGGTGGAATTTCCGACCCGAGCATTATTTGGAAATACGGCGGCTTGAAATGCGGAAAGAAAAATTACACGAGAATTAGCAACATCGATTTCACCCCTACAATACTTGACCTTGCGGGGATTGACTGGAAGAAATACAAGTTTGACGGGACAAGCTTCAAGCGTGTGTTAGAAGGCGACACGGCGGAAGTTCACAAATCTCTTTATTTTGAAATGGGATTCACCCGCGCGGTAATTAAAGGCAGGTACAAATACCTTGCTTTGCGTTATCCCGAGTTTGCTTTGAAATGGGATTTGGCAACACGCAAGAGAATGGTGGATTCGATTAATGCAAGAAGGCGTAAGAGGAAACAAACGCTTGCCAATCCCGAAGCCGACCCGACGAAACCGTTTAGTCACATTTCGCTTTTGGCGGGGGGCAACAACGCAGAGCTTTCTTCCTACGGCAAATTGCCCGGCTATTTTGACCCCGACCAGCTTTACGATTTGAAGAAAGACCCGGGCGAGTTGCACAACCTTGCTTACGACCCGAAATACAAAGATGTGCTGGAAGACATGAAAAACGAAATGAGAAAGTACCTCAAAGAATTAAACGACAAATTTCCACTCGACAGGCACGATGTAAGTCAGTTGAAATTATTGAAGGGGAAAAAATGGAAAAGGTGATTTTTCTAATTTCAATTCTGTTTTTCTTCGGCGTTTTCACGGAAGCACAGAAAACCGGTGAAAATTCCAAACAAGAAAAGCCGAACATTGTTATTATTCTTGCCGACGATATGGGTTATTCCGATTTGGGTTGTTACGGCAGTGAAATAAAAACTCCCAACATCGACAAACTTGCCGAAAACGGCTTGAGATACACGAGGTTTTACAACGATTCCCGTTGCTGTCCCACGCGCGCTTCCTTGCTTACGGGGCTGTACGCGCATCAAACCGGTTTGGGTTGGATGACAAAGGTTGATATGAAAGAGCCCGGCTACAGAGGACAAATAAGTCACAACACCGTTACGCTTGCAGAGGTTCTGAAAAGCGTAGGCTACTCCACTTACATGGTTGGCAAATGGCACGTTAACAGGGACGACCAATGCGAGCAAAACAGTCCCAAGCACAATTGGCCCCTACATCGTGGATTCGACAAATTTTACGGTATTCTCAAAGGAGCGAGTGATTATTTTCACCCTACCAATCTTTACGACGGAGACACACACATTCAACCAGACAGCGGATTTTATTTTACCGATGCAATGAACAACAAAGCGTGTGAGTTTATTGCCGAGCATTTTAAAGGTAAAAAAGGAAAACCTTTCTTCCTTTACGTGGCGCATATTGCTCCCCATTGGCCTCTCCACGCAAAAGAAAAAGACATTAAAAAATACGAAGGAAAATATTTGGTCGGGTGGGATGAAATACGTAAGCGCCGTTACGCGAAAATGGAAGAACTTGGAATCATTGATTCTACCGTAAAACTTTCGCCAAGATACCACAACGTAAAGGCTTGGGATAAATTGAGCAAATCCGAAAAAGAAGACCAAGCAAGGCGAATGGCTGTTTACGCTGCCCAAATAGACAACCTTGACCAAGGTATCGGCAGGATTGTCAAGACGTTAAAAAAATACAATGCCTTGGACAACCTGTTAATTGTTTTCCTTTCGGATAACGGCGGCTGTAGCTTGAAACTCTCCCGCGGCAAGAGTAAGAAAACAAAAGACATCGGTTCTCCCATTTCTTTCGAAAGCTACGGAGAAGGTTGGGCAAACGTAAGCAACACGCCTTTTAGAATGTTTAAGAAATACGAACACGAAGGAGGAATTTCCACTCCTTTCATTGTTCATTGGCCCAAGGGAATTAAAGCCAAAGGGGAGTTCCGAAGGCAAATTGGTCACGTAATTGATTTAATGCCGACCGTTTTGGAATTGTCCGGCGCTAAGTATCCTAAAGAATACAAGGGAAATAAAATAATTCCTTACGAAGGTAAAAGTCTTGTGCCCACGTTTGCAAAATCGGTTGAAGACGAAAGAACTCTTTACTGGGAGCACAACGCCAATCGAGGTATGCGGGAAGGTAAATGGAAAATAGTTTCCTTGAACACCAAAAAGCCTCCTTACATTAGGGATTGGGAACTTTACAACATTGAAGAAGACCGTTCGGAGCTGAATAATTTGGCTTCGAAATATCCCGAGAAGGTGAAGGAAATGTCTGCCAAGTGGTATGCTTGGGCGAAGAGATGTCACGTTCTTCCTCTTTCCAATATGGGTTGGTACGAGAGAATTAAAAAATACGGAGGGAAGAAATGAGAAATAAAATTTTTAATGTGATTGAAATATTTCTTTTGAGTGTCTTGCTTTTTACTTTAAGCGGCTGGAGACTTAAAGCTGAGACGCCCCAAAAGAAACCGAATGTGCTCTTTTTTATTATTGACGATTTACGTCCCGAACTCGGTTGTTACGGCGACAAGAACATAATGTCTCCTAACATCGACAAGCTGGCAAAAAGCGGTTACCGCTTCGACAATGCGTTTTGTCAGGTGCCCGTTTGCGGAGCGAGCCGTTCGAGTTTTTTAACGGGAGAAAGACCTAACAGACACAAGTTTGTGGACTTCGACGCGTGGGCACAAAAGGACGCTCCAAACGCCGTTACTCTGCCGATGTGCTTTAAGAAAAACGGTTACGTTACAATTTCCAACGGAAAGGTTTTTCACCATTTGACGGATTCGAAAAATTCTTGGAGCGAAAAGCCGTGGGCGCCGAATGTTCCTTGGAGGAATTATCTTTCCGAAAAGAATAAGAAAATTGCAGCTGCAAATAAGAAGCGAATTCACAAGGCGGTTGCGGAATCCTTCGAAAGCGTGGACGTTGACG
>JALWGH010000324.1 GCA_027013735.1 Melioribacteraceae bacterium | reverse complement strand
ATTCTCGACTCGGTTACAGTGTCCATTGCAGCCGAAATAAGCGGAATATTCAATTTAATTTCGCTCGTTAAATAAGTGCTTACGTCAACTTCCCTCGGTAAAACTTCCGAGCGGGCGGGAATCAAAAGAATATCGTCAAATGTCAAACCTTCCTTAATTACTTTTTCGTCCATTTTCTTTCCTGTTTCTTATTCAAATGCCGGAATTCCGGTAATCATTTCGCCTAAAATCAAAGTGTGCATCTCGTGTGTGCCTTCGTAAGTTTTTACGGCGTGGAGATTAGCTAAATGTCTCATTACAGGGTATTCGTTTGAAATTCCGTTTGCTCCCAAAATTTCACGTGCGGAGCTTGCAATTTCCAAGGCTTTTTCGCAATTGTTTCTTTTCGCCATTGAGACGTGAGTAAACTTTGCCTTTTTCTCGTCCATTAAACGTCCCAATCTGTAATTTAACAGCTGGCTCTTTGTTATTTCCGTTAACATATTTGCAAGTTTGTCTTGAATTAACTGGTAACCGGCAATCGGTTTGGAAAACTGTACTCTTGAGAGAGAATAATCAACCGCAGTTTCGTAGCAGGCAGCCATTGCTCCCGTTACGCCCCAAGCAATTCCGTAGCGAGCTTGAGTAAGGCACATTAAGGGGGATTTCAGTCCGTCACTTTTGGGCAAAAGATTTTCTTCCGGCACAAAAACATCCTCGAAAATCAATTCCGAAGTAACCGAAGCTCTCAAGGAATGTTTGCCTTTCATTTCGGGAGCAGAAAATCCTTTGAAGCCTTTTTCAACAAGAAATCCTCTGACTTTGCCGTCCAATTTTGCCCAAACGACTGCCACGTCGGCAATCGTGCCGTTTGTAATCCACATTTTTGCGCCGTTTAAAAGGTAACCGCCGTCAACTTTTTCGGCTTTTGTAACCATTCCGCCCGGATTAGAACCGAAATCGGGCTCTGTTAATCCGAAACAACCGATTTTCTCACCCGTGGCAAGTTTTGGCAGCCACTTTTGCTTTTGTTCTTCCGAACCGAATGTGTAAATTGGGTACATTACCAAGCTGTTTTGAACGGAAGCAAAACTGCGAACGCCGCTGTCTCCCCTTTCCAACTCCTGCATTGCAAGCCCGTAAGCGGTGTAAGTCATTCCCGCTCCGCCGTAATTTTCGGGAATGGTAATTCCGAACAAGCCGAGTTCAGCCATTTGAGGCACCAGCTCCATTGGAAAAGTGCCTTCACTGTAATGCTTTTCAATAATGGGGAAAACCTTGTCTTCAACGAAATCACGGACGGAATCCCGTACTAATTTCTCTTCTCTGGTAAGCAAATCGTCTATTTTGTAAAAATCCGTTCCTCTAAATTGCTCCATTATTTCCTCAAATTAGAAAGCCAAACTTAAACATTCCGTAATCCTTTTTCAAAAGCAAAATCGTGAAATTTGGTTAAGGATTAAAATTTGACAGCTAAAAATACTTTTTTAATTATTTCAAAATCTCTCTCTTAAACTTCGAACTCTCCCCCTATTCAAGCCAACTTAAAACTTCCGGCACAACAGAATCCCCCTCTCTTTGAAAGAGAGGGGGAAATTGGGGGTGAGTTATTAATAAACCATTTCCGAAAATTAACCCAATTTTGTGTTCTCCTGTCTCAAAAAATTTTGTCACTTTTCTTATTCCTGAAACAAATTTATTTTTCGGAAAACTTTGTAAATTGTTTCGTTGTCAAAGCCCCTGTTTTTAAGAAAGGAAAAAAGACGGTTTTTCTTTTTCTCGTCCGTCAGATTTAAGTTTTGCATCAGACTCATTTTCTTTTTAGCCAATTCAAGAGCCGGAACTTCAAAATCGTTTTCTTCGTAAAGTTTGGTAACCGCTTTGTCGATTAAGTCCTTTTTAATTCCCTTCTTAAACAATTCCGCTTTCAGGCGGGCAGGTCCGAATTTATTGTTTCTGTACTTAATTACAACAAAATCTTCCGCAAATTTTTCGTCGTCCAACAAACCGAGGCGAATTAAATCCTCAATTGTTTCTTGAATAAAGACCTCGTTTCCCGGGTATTTTCTCTTTAGTTTTGTTTTCAACTCAAAAACGGAATGCGCCCTGTTGCTTAAAAACCGCAAGGCGCTTTCTTTAATCAAATATTTTTCGTT
>JALWGH010000323.1 GCA_027013735.1 Melioribacteraceae bacterium | reverse complement strand
GTACCGGGTGTCGGGCTGTTTCAATTAAAGCGTGAGCCGGTGCCACGGGAAGAAAGAAAAAGCTCGGGGGGCACGAAGGATTTTCTTGTGTTCGTTCCTGCGGAATCTTCCGAAGAAGTTAAGGTTGTAAAAGATTTTTTGCAAATTCCCGTTGAAAGCAATGTGCCGAAAGACGACGAGCATATTGCGAACATATTCAGTTTAAGCGTTAATAAACCTTTGGCACCCGTTGCCGAAACAGGCGAAGACGAAACACCTGTAACTGAGAAAGTTGAAAAGTTAATGCTCTCGGCGGAGGTGCAGGAAAATCTCGATATTTTATCGTCCCTGTTTTCTCCCACTCCTGTTGCAACGGAGGAAAAGGAAGAGGAAATTCTGAAGGAAAGTTTGGCTCAACAGGAAGCCGAAGAAGAAGTAAAAAATCAATTGGTGGAAGAAAAGGAAATTGAGACTGAAACGAAAGAAGAAGCCGAAGATTTTTGGGACACTAATCTTGAGAAAGAACTTATTGAGGAAGAAGAGCCAGCCGAAGAATTAAGCATCAGTGAAAAACAGGAAGAAGAAAATTCGGAAGAAAAAATTTCAGGGGAAGAAGCTCCCGAATTAACAGAGGCGGAGGAAAATTCGGTGGAGGTTACGGCGGAAGAAGAGACTGAAAAAACGAATCCCGAAGAAAAAATAGAAGAAGATCCTTTCGGCGCACTGGAAGAATCTATTAATGAAGCTGTGGAGGAAGAAATTCCCGAAGAGGAAATTGAAGAAATTGTTGAACGTAATGAAACTGTGGTCGAAGAAGAACCGGCTGAAGATTCGGTTGAGGAAACAAAAGAGGAAGAGCAGGAAGAGTCTCCCGAGACAAAGAAAAGTAAGAAAAAATATTATTACATCGGCGCTGCCGTTTTACTCGTTCTGATTTATTTGATTTTCTTTACGGGCGGGGGAAATAAAGAACCTGAAAAAATTGTTCAAGACACAACAAAAACCGAAAAACAGGCAAAGCCAAAAATAGTTGCAAAGTTGGATTCTGCTAAGCCTGTCAGCAAGGTTAATAATACAGCCCAAGTAAAATCAGGGCAAAAGCAGACTAAAAGTCAGGCTTCTAACAAAGGAATTACAAAACAGCAGTTGTCAGCGTCTCTCTACAAAAATATTAAAAAGGAAAAGAGCGTTTCCAAAAATATTTATTACGACGGCAAGGAGTACATGGTTCAGGTTTCTTCATGGCGGAATCCGATGTTAGCTGAGATTGAGACGAAAAGACTGAGAAAGAAAGGTTTGAAAGCATTTATTGTTAAGGCTTACGTGCGTAAGTTCAAAAAATATTTTTACAGGGTAAGAATCGGAGGATTTGAAACTCTGGAGCAGGCAAAAATTTTCAGGCAGAAAAACATCAAGTAGAAGGAATTTTTTATGAGCGGATTGAGCATTTTTATGAAAGGCGGCTGGATAATGCCGTTTATTTTGATTGCTTCGATTATTGAAGTGGCTATTATTATTGAACGTCTTATTGTAATTAAAAGGGCACAGCAGAACGTCCCGGTTTTTCTTGTTAAAATTCGCGGTTTGCTTAAATCGGGCGATATCGAAGGCGCAATTGACTATTGCCGTCAACAACGCACACCGGTGGCAACAATCATTAAGAAAGGGTTGAAGAAGTACAAGTTCGGTCGCGAAAGGATTAAGGAAGTTGTCGAAAATGCCGGCAGGCAGGAGGTAAGTAAGTTGGAGAAGGGATTGTCCGTGCTGGCAACCATTTCCGGCGTTGCCCCTCTGCTTGGATTTTTGGGAACGGTTACCGGAATGATTTCGGCTTTTATGAAAATAGAAGATTTACAGGGAGCGGCAAACCCGAGCGATTTGGCAGGCGGAATTTGGGAAGCGCTTTTGACCACGGCTTTCGGTCTTGCCGTGGGAATTGTGGCTTACGCGTTTTACAATTATCTTGTCTCGAAAGTGCAGAAGTTGGTTCTTGACATGGAAGTTATTTCCAACGACGTGCTGGATATTTTAGAGGAAGAAAATTTGGAAGAAACGGAGCTGTAGGCGTAAAATGAAATTGGAAATGGAAAACAAACCGCTGAGTGTTTTTAATTTTTCGTCGTTGACGGACATTGTGCTGTTGCTGCTGATTTTCTTCCT
>JALWGH010000322.1 GCA_027013735.1 Melioribacteraceae bacterium | reverse complement strand
TCTTGCGTCTCGCGTCTTTCCTCTCGCGAAAAACATTTGTCGCGGCGTAGCCCGAGCAAAGAGAGGGCGGAGACGGATTTCTTATTCCTCGTTTCTTCTTGACTAATGATTTAAATATTACTATACTACTTGTAGTAAATTAAACAATTAGGTAAAGAGTTATGGGCATAATGAGCATAAGAATTACTGAAGATAAAAGGAAAATGTTAAAGGTAATTGCGTCTATTGAAGGAAAAACAATGAGCACAATAATGTCCGAATTAATAGACGAATACGTTAAAAGAAACAGAAAAAAAATATTAGAACTTTCCGAAAGAGAAAAACTTAAAGAAATAATGGAATTGTCGGAAACTGCCTTTGCAGATTGGGATAATGAGGAAGATGAAATCTACAACAATTTATAGGAAGTGGGATATTGTTTTGGTTCGGTTTCCTTTTACCGATTTGACCACTACAAAGAAAAGACCCGCTTTGATTATTTCTCCCAATGAGTACAACAAACAATTCGATGTAGTGATTATTTTCATTACAAGCAAAATGGATTCCGAATATCGATTGGGAGATTACAAAATAAAAGACTGGGAAAAATCGAATTTGCCTAAACCCTCAATGATACGAATGAAATTTGCCACTATTGACAAGTCGATAATTGAAAAGAAAATCGGAAGATTAAGCGAAAAGGACAAAAACGGTCTGAAAAAAGTTCTTGAGGAATTTTTCCTTTAATGCTAAACATCAAAAAGAGCAATATTTAACATCCAACTATTCCTCGTTTCTCCGCTTTGCTTTTCCCTAGGGGAACATTTCCTGAAAATATTTGTAAACAAGCCTCGGCGAGGGTAAAATATTTCCCAATTATTTACTATATTTCGTGCATTAAAGTAGTTATGTATAATTAAATGGAAGTAGAAGAACAGATTGATGATACGAGCGGGGCAATTGCTACTCGTTGCTATTTTGCGCGAGTAGAGGAAAGTCCGAACACCGTAGGACAGAGTGCCGGGTAACACCCGGGGAGTTCGCTGTAATGGCGGACTTACGGAAAGCGCCACAGAAAAGACACCGCTCCGCATATTGCGGAGTAAGGGTGAAAAGGCAGGGTAAGAGCCTACCGCGCCGTTAGTAATAGCGGCGGTCCCTTTCGGGAGTTCCGTCCTTAGTGGCGGAATCAAGGCAAGCCCCACTCGGTGCAAGGCCAAGCAGAAAGAGTCCCTGCGGGGAGAGAGTGGTCCGCTCTCAATTCTTTCGGGTAGGCCGCTGGAGCCCGTCAGCAATGGCGGGTCGAGATAAATAATTGCCGCCCGCTTTTGCGGGATACAGAATTCGGCTTATACGCTCGTATCGTCAATCCTTCTTCCGCTGTTTGGAAATATGCTAAAAAAACGATGGAAATTAAAAGAACAGCCGGATAGAACAAAAACACTTGCTCTTGCCGACAGCTTAAACATCTCGCCAATCTTAGCCTCTCTGCTGATTCAACGGGGCGTTACAAATTTCTTTGAAGCAAAAAAATATTTCAGACCTTCCCTCGACGATCTTTACGACCCGCTGATGATGGACGGAATGGAAAAGGCAAGCAAGCGCGTAATATCCGCAATTACGAACAACGAGAAAATTTGTGTTTATGGTGATTACGATGTTGACGGTACCTGCGCCGCTTCCCTGATGTACATGTTCCTAAAGGAACTTAACGCAAACGTTGACGTTTACATCCCCAACCGTCTTACAGAAGGTTACGGACTTTCGCTGGAAAGCATCGACGAGCTTTACAACAGGGAAACAAGTTTGATTATCACCGTCGATTGCGGAATTACCGCCGTTGAGGAAGTTGCGCACGCAAACAAGTTAGGAATGGAAACGATTATTTGCGACCACCACCAGCCGAAAGATGTTCTGCCGGACGCTTACGCAATTCTCGATCCTATTAAACCTGGCGACGATTACCCGTTCAAATATCTTTCCGGTGCGGGCGTGGCATTCAAACTTGCCAGAGCCGTAGCCGACGCCTTCGGGCACAAGGATATGGTGCTTAAATACCTTGACCTTGTTGCACTTGCTGGCGCTGCGGATATTGTTCCTTTAACCGACGAAAACCGTGTATTAGTTCGCAAAGGAATTGAGTTAATAAACGAAAAACCC
>JALWGH010000321.1 GCA_027013735.1 Melioribacteraceae bacterium | reverse complement strand
ACTTTATGTGTTAAAAAGAAGAAATTATTCCTAATTATTTTTTGCCACCGATTTTAAACCTGTACCCGCAACACGTTTACAAAAAGGAATCAAAAAGAAGCCCCATTATTATTTCGCCCATTTTTTCCTGAACAAGCCACACAATTCACCATTCACAATTTACTATTCACTGTTTTCAAGAGCTTTTTCCGCCTCGTCCAAATCTTGCCGGAAATCTATTTCAATACAAAATTTATTTTTAACGGGCACGGCAAAAATTTTTTTCCCCGAGTTTATTGCCCGCTGGAAAGCCGCTTCGTAGAAAACGTTTTTCAAACCTTCTTTTAAAATCATTTCGTCGAGAATGTCGAACAGTTTTTCTCCGAATGCTTTGGAAAATTTTTCAATTCCGATTGATTCTCCTTTTGCCTCCTCGGGAGGAACTTCCTTACTAATCTCCAAAATCGAATTGTCTTCCCGAACCTTTACTTTAATTTCCTCATCCCCGAGTTCTGTTCCGGTTTTTAATGCAAGACAATTGTCGTATCCGCCGGCGAGCAAAAGTGAAATGATTTCTCCGTCAAAGACAATGTCGCTGTCAAGCAAAATGAAATCTTCGTTTTTCAAAGATTCTTTTGCCAGCCATAAGGAATAAATATTGTTAGTCGTGGCAAAGTCTTCGTTGTGCAGAAATTCCACTTTGAGAAAAGGGTAGCTTTTGTTCACAAAACTTTCAATCTGTTCTTTCAGATAGCCTGTTACAATCACCAAATCTTTAATTGAGTTTTCAAGGAGGTTGTCAATTGCTCTTTGGAGTATTGGTTTATCTCCAACCCTGAGTAAACATTTTGGCGTGTTGTCGGTAAGAGGTCTGAGGCGGGAGGCAATTCCCGCAGCAAGAATTATTCCTTTCATTAGTTAATCTTAATTGTTTTTGAATCGGTGTAAATTTGAAGAACGTATATCAATATTGCGTAGAGGTTAAAGACCGTAATAAGTCCCCACAGATAAACATCAACCCTGCCCGCCAAGATGCTAATCCACAAGAATGTCCATTCGGTAGTGGGCCCTAAAAAAGTCCACAGCTTTACAAGTTTTGCATTTCTTTTCAGAAAATCGTTCTTCTCAAAAATTTTTGTCTGCTTTTTATTTTTAGCGGAAGCAACACTGCTTTGCAGTTTTGAATAGCCGAAGTAAATTTTGTAAAGTAATTTGGCAAGCCAATGCCCGCGTTTGGATTTTAATTTCTCGAACTCCCGCTTGTGCTCTTCCAAATCCTCGCCCAGTGTTGGTTTCCTGTCGAATGCGTAGTCCAAATATCTGTTGCGGTAATAATCTAATGAAACGGCGTGGAAAACATTACTTGCGGCGGCAAGCACCGTTAATGCCCAATAAAATAAGGGGTTTGCGGACTTATTAGCAAAAGCAAAGCCGATTACAAGATAAACGGCAGCGGTGGAAATGTAATCGCCGAAGCCGTCAATTATTCTTCCGAGCGAAGTGCCGTTCTTCTTAAGCCGCGCCAACATTCCGTCCGCACAGTCAAAAACGTCATAAAGAATTAAAAACAATGCCGCCCACAGCAGTAACTCTTTTAAATAAAGCAGTGTCCCGATTAGCGCTGCAAAAATTGCCGCAAGAGTTATCTGGTTGGGAGTAAGATTGGTACGGTAAATTGCTTTTACAAACAAGAAGGCAAGCGGGCGGTAAAATACTAAATCCAACACTTCCTCAGCCTCAACCTTCTTTAAGAGTCTTAAGTATTCCTCGTACCAGTGCTTAAGCATTACCGTTCATAAATTCTTTAATTGCTGCAATTACCGCACGGTTTTGTTCCTGCGTGCCAATAGTAATTCTTAAATGATGGTTTAGCAATTCCTCGTTCATAAATTTAATAACAATCTCTTTCTCCAGCAGGAATTTCTTTAACGGTTCTTTTATTTCCTTTGGAATTTCAACGAGGATAAAATTTGCGTCGGAAGGGAAAACCGTAAAACCTTGGAGTTTACCTAACTCGCTGTAATAAAGCTCTTTGTCCGCTTGCATCTTTTTTGCAATCTGTTCGTAATAATCTTGCGAATCCAATGCTTTAAGTGCAACTTGCTCGGAGACATAATTAAAGCCCAAATAACGGTGGGCATAGTCCATTAGTTTTGTAAGTTTGCTGCCAACCAGCCCGTAACCTATCCGCAAACCGGCAAGAGCGTAGTATTTTGAAAATGTTCTGGCAATGACAATGTTAGGATAATTTTGAAGCAGTTCCCTGTTCTCTTCAGCATTGTAACCGAAGACGTAAGCCTCGTCGAACAAGACCACGGAATCTTTTGCGGTGTCGAGGAATATTTTTAAGGTTTCCGGCTCAATCGAATTACCCGTAGGGTTATTAGGCGAAGCAATGAACACAACGCCCGGTTTTTCAGCCTTGTAAATTTTTACAAAGGAATCGGCATCGTAAGTAAATTTGTTTGCCTCTTTGATTAAAGGATATTCAACGTTTCCCGCTCCGACCTCCTCGGCAATTTTTTTGTAATACCACCAAGAGTAAGCGGGCACCATTAACTTTTCTCCTTCCCGCAAATAGGCTTGTACCGTTAATTTTAAAATCTCCTCAGCTCCGTAGCCTAATATTACTTGGCTTTCTTCAAGCTCGTAATCTTTTGCAAGCCTTTCCGACAAAACACTTTGTACCCCTTTAAGATACGCCTTAGAATAAACACTCAGGTCAAGGTCGGAAATGTTTTTTAATACTTCGAGGCATGCGGGGGCGGGTCCGTAGAAGTTTTCGTTCCTGTCTAAATTAATCATCGTAATCTCCAGCTCTAAAACCGAAAAACGTAACAATGAAATATGTTTGATTTTTGTTAGATAAACAATAACAAATTTACGTTTTAAAATTCACTCAAGAATTCAGATATTTGTAATATTTAAAAATTCAGGGAAAGTAAAAAATGAACCCGTTAGGAATTCATCACATTGCGGAATTTGTTAATTGCCACACAGAGTATTTGAACGTTCCTGAGAAGTTGGAAGAGTTTGTTCTTGAGGGAATTAAAAAATCGGGACTGAAGCACAGAAATATTATTTCCCACAAATTTGAGCCGGTTGGGGTAACACTCCTTGCAATAATTAGTGAATCGCACATCAGCATGCACACTTACCCCGAGGCGGACAGCGCATCGGTTGACGTCTTTACCTGTTCCGACCCGAAGAAACAATTAAAATTTTTGAAGCTCCTCGAAAAAAAATTGAAACCGGAACTGGTGCGTGTTGTGGAAGTACAGCGCGGGAATACCATTGATATTATTGACAAAAACTGGATTATCTCGGAAGCGGACTACGATTTTGAAATCAAATATCATGTTAAGAAAAAACTTTTCGAAGGTAAGTCCGACTACCAATGGATTGACATCGTGGAAAACGACACGTTCGGCAGAATGCTTTTCTTGGACAGGGATTTACAAATTGCCGAATACGACGCACACATTTACAACGAGGCAATTCTGCGTCCTATTTCCGCAGAGCCCGGAAGGTTTAAGGAAGTCGCAATTTTCGGAGGCGGCGATGGCGGAATCCTAAAGGAATTACTAAAGCTCAAACCCGAAAAAGTTACTCTGATAGACATCGACAAAATGGTAATCGAGCTTTCGAAAAAATATTTGAAAAAGGTTTGCGGTAAAGCTTTCGACGACCCCCGAGCGGAAATTGTGAATGAGGACGTTAACAAATACATGAACAAAATGAAATCCGTTGATGCGATTGTCAGCGATTTAACTATGCACCCGGAAACATTCACACATCTCGACCGTCCCACTTATTTGAAAAGACTTTTCGGTAAAATAAAAAGGAAGCTGAGGAAGAACGGCGTTTTGACAATGCAAGTTTGCTCTTCTTTCGACACGGAAACCTTTGCGCTTGTTGATTCTCTTTTGAAAGAATTATTCCCGGAAGTTGAATACAGGAGGGTTTACATTCCTTCCTTTGCCGAGGAGTGGGTTTTCGCAACGGCTAAGAAATAAAATTCAGGCAAATGAAAAAGGACAACATCTTTGACGGCGAAATTGAGAAGATTGTCGATTTTAAATTTGACGAAAAAGTAGCGAACGTCTTTGAAGACATGCTCCGCCGTTCAATTCCGGGATACGCTACTATTATTGCCGTTACGGGAATGTTTGCGGAAAAGTACGCACGCGAAGGCACAAACATTTACGACCTCGGTTGTTCGCTCGGCGCTTCGGCTCTTTCAATGCAGCAGAGGATTAACAAAAACGGTTGCAAGATTATTGCCGTGGACAACTCCCCCGAAATGCTTGCAAGAGCGGAAAAGTTTATTGACAACTCGAAATACCCCGTCCCAATTGAACTTGTCGAATCCGACGCAGCAAATGTCAAAATCGAAAATGCCTCGGTCGTTGTTCTTAATTTAACCCTCCAATTTCTTCCTCCCGAACAAAGATTCGGACTGTTGCAAAATATTTACAACGGTTTGAACAAGAGTGGAATTTTAATACTAACAGAAAAAGTAAAGTTCGGAGATGCCGAACTTAACGCACGGCAGGCGGAAAGGTATTACGATTTTAAGGCGTTCATGGGATACAGCCAGTTGGAAATCAGCCGCAAGAGGGACGCACTTGAAAACGTAATGATTCTTGACGACATTGAAACACACTTTGAAAGGCTGAAGACGATCGGCTTTTCGCAGACGGACATTTGGTTTCGGATTTTTAATTTTGTCTCTTTTCTGGCGGTCAAATGAACTATTCGGATTTTTTTGACTTTCTCGACGAACGCGGACTTTGCGACAAGTTGGGCGAATTAAACATTGAAATTGAGAAAGCGGAAGCTCACGGGGATTACAACAAATTTGTCTCAGTCTTAAAAAAAATTCCGAGTCTCAAACCTTCCCACATGAATTTTAATTCGGATGCCGTTACTATTGGCAAGCGTAATGATTTAAGCAACGAAGAATTTGAATTGCTCCGTGAACAATTAAAAGCATTAATTCCTTGGCGCAAGGGCCCCTACGATTTGTTCGGTGTTTTTATTGATACGGAATGGCGCTCCGATTTTAAATGGAACAGATTAAAGGATTCGCTCTCACCCTTGAAAAATAGGCTCGTGCTCGACGTGGGAAGCGGAAACGGCTATCATTGCTGGCGAATGTTGGGTGCCGGCGCTTCGGCAGTAATTGGGATTGATCCTTACTTGTTGAGCGTTGTCCAGTTCAATGCGGTCAAAAGCTATGTGCCCAAAAAGCCCGTTTGGGTTTTGCCTGTCGGGGTTGAGCAAATGCCCCCTTGTACCGAGGTATTCGACACTGTCTTTTCAATGGGCGTGCTCTACCACCGCCGTTCGCCGTTCGATCACATTTTTCAGTTGAAGTCATTTTTGAAGGAAGGCGGGGAGCTTGTTCTTGAAACTCTTGTGATTGACGGAGGAAAGGGAGAGGTACTTGTTCCGGAAGAAAGATACGCAAAGATGAGAAACGTTTGGTTTATTCCTTCCGCATTGACGCTTGAAAGTTGGTTGAAACGCGCAGGATTTAAGGACATCAGGCTTATTGACATTACTGTTACGACAAGCGCCGAACAGCGTAAGACAGAATGGATGCCGTGGGAATCGTTGGAGGAACATCTTACCAAAGACAAGACCAAAACCATTGAAGGTTACCCTGCACCAAAGAGAGCAATATTTATTTGTAAAAAATGATTAAAGCTCCTTGTAACCGATTAAATGAGGCACGGACGTTGCACCCATTTGAAACGGCTCTTCCCTAATAAATGTAAATCCGAGTTTTTCGTACCAACGCAGAGCCGGCACGTTTTCCTTCATTACGCCCACCCAAATTTCTTTGTGTCCCTTCTTCTTGGCAATTTCGAAGGCTTTGTTAATCATTACCGTTCCTATTCCACGACCTTTGAACTCGGGGAGTAAGTAGATTGAGGAAAGGTGAAACTCTTCCGAATCCGGAAAATATTCGAGTCTCATCCAGCCGGCAACAATATTGTTTTCTTCCGCAATAAGATTTACCACATTCTCATTGGATTGAAATTCCTGAAATCTTTCCGCTGTGTAATAAGTATTCAGGTAATTTATTCTGTCTTCACGAGGAATGAATTTGTAAGCGGAATCCCAACTTAATTTCAGTAAGTTTTTTATTTCCGGGTAATCTTCTTTTTTGTATTCTCTTAATTTCATATTTTTTTATTTCAAAAATAGCAATTCGGGAACTAATTATTCGGCAAGTTTGTTTTTAGAGAAATTTAATGTGCGTATTGTCACTTAGTTCAAATAAATAATTGGGTATATTAAGTTTTACATTTAGCAAATAAACCAAAAACAATTTTGCAATGTCTAAGTACTTATTAAAAAAACAATAGGAAGAGAAATGACACAATACAAAATATCTGAAAACCTTGCCCTCAGCGACAGCGGTTTTCTTTTCAAAGCAAACACCGGCGAATCATTTACAGTAAATGAGACAGGGCTTTTAATTCTGAAAAATTTAAAAGAAGGGAAAAGCGAGGATGAAATAATTGACTTGCTTACCGAAGAATACGATGTAGAGAAAGAAATGGCTCAAAGGGATTTTGACGAATTTCTTACAT
>JALWGH010000320.1:2539-6587 GCA_027013735.1 Melioribacteraceae bacterium | reverse complement strand
TGTAGTCGTCCGCAAGGTCGTTTGCCTTAACAGCGTGATTAAAAAATATTTCGGCATTGCGGTAATCCTCCAATATCGAATAGGTTAATCCCAATTGGTAAGCGTAATAGGAAGAAGAAGATTCTTCAAATTCTTCCAACAGCAAGGGAAGATTACGCGTTGCCTTTTGTGCCTTGCGCTCGTCGTCAATGTTGTAGCCGTAATGGACAATTTCAATGTCGGAGTCAACGATTTCAATTCCGGCTTCTTTTAGCGAGTCTTCTATTTGTTCGTGAACTCTGCCGCGGAATTGAATTCCTTCGACGTTCGGAAAGAGTCTGCAATAGGTGCCGAAGTTTGTTCTACCGGAAAATTCGTCGATGTTTTTAATTTTGCAGAGAAAGGCTTTTTGCTCCTTCGAATCCAAGATTTCCTTAATCTTTTCAACAGATTCGGGAGGGAGCTCTTCGTCCGCATCCAAATAGAGGACGTAGTCGGAATTGCAATGCGCCAAAGAAAAATTCCTTGCCTCGGCAAAGTTGTTCTTCCAAGGGAAGTTAAACACCGAGGCTTTGAATTTTTTGGCAACCTCAACAGTTTTGTCCGTTGACCCTGTGTCCGTGACGATTATTTCGTCGGCAAGATTTTGCACGCTTTGCAAGCATCTTGCCAAAGACTTTTCTTCGTTCTTAACAATCATACACAGAGAGAGGGTCTTTCTCTCCGTTCCCATTGTTAAACGGTAGCTTTGATTTCAACTTGTTGTTTGCTTGTAGTCTCTTTTGTTTCCGTTGTTTCGCCTTTGAGCAAGGTGTTGTCGTCTTCGGGCAAACCTAATTCGCGGTTAATCTTTTTAAGTCTTTCACGGGCAAAATGATTTTTTTCATTGTTAACAATTGCCCATTCGAACATTGTCTTGGCTTCGTTGTCTCTGCCCATTAGGTAGAATATTTCACCAAGTCCCGCGCATGCCTGAGACGAAGAAGGATTAATGTTCAAAGCCTTTTCGAAAGCCTGACGGGCTTCGTTCGTTCTTTCCAGAGCCAAAAGGTTGAAGCCGCGGAAGTTTTCGAGACTTGCAATTTTGGTGTTTGTGTTGAAGTTCATTTTCCTTGTTTTTAGCTTTCTTTCGGCTCGGTTAAGAGTGGCAAGTGACTCTTCGAACCTTCTTTCGGAAAACAAACGGTAGGCTTCTTTAATTTCCTCGAAAAATTCATTGTTCTTGATTTCGAAGAAATTTGTCTCCGAGTTTAGAGTGTTGTGGTCGTCGGGCAAATTCAAAGCACGGTTAACTTTTGTTAGTCCGGCAATTGCAAATTGGTTCATTGTGTTGTTTTCGATTGCCCATTCAAACATTATTTTGGCTTCGTAATCCATTCCTTGCAGGTAAAAAATTTCCGCCAAGCCGGCGCAAGCCTGCGAGGAGTTCGGATTGATTGCCAATGCGTTTTCAAAGCATTCTTGAGCTCTTTCGGTGTTGTTCAGCCCAAGGTAGTTAAACCCTTTGAAATTTTCGATGCTTGCTCGGGAGTCTGCCATTTTGTCCCGGGGAATATCGCTTTGTTGAGTCCGGTCGTTTAATATTTCTTGCGCTTCGACCAGCTTACTCAAGGATGCTTCGAACTCTTTTTTGTTAAAAAGCTCGTAAGCCTCATCCAACAAAGAAGTTAATTGATCCATACTACTAACCCTTATGTTTGTTTGGTTAATTGACAATTACCCAAAACAAGTAACGTGCCAATTGAAGAGAAGGCGATTTTAGGAATTAAAAGGGAATTTTTTACCGCAAGGAATATTAAGATTGTACAATAATAGCCAAGTGTTAAAAATTATTCTTTGGGGGGTGCGTCTTGCGGGTTGTGTAAACCGTTGAAACGGTTTTGGGACTGCGTGCTTTTCATCGCGAAATCTCACGGCTGTCCCGAAGGGATGACTTCGTCAAAGCCATGGGTTAATGATATGGCTCTTACAATGGGATGCTTAGCAAAATCCGTAGGTTAATGATACAGCTATTCCGGGATGTAGGGACAACTCATGAGTTGTCCCTACACAATGACAGAAATTTTTGAATATCAAACGTCACTGCGAATCGCGACGTCAGGAGCGGTGAAGCAATCTGTAGAATATTCAGCATTGGCTTTTTCAATAGACAGATTGCTTCGCTCCACTTCATTCCGCACGCAATGACATTTCCTCCGTCATTGCGAAGGAGCGTAGCGACTGAAGCAATCTGTTGTTTTAACAATCATTTGCAAAATTTAACAGATTGCCACAGAAATTGCTGATGCAATTTCTTCGCAATGACAGTATTTTTTACGTCATTGCGAGGAAGGATTCCGACGGAAGTCGGAAGACTGACGAAGCAAACTGTTGTTCATTCAGCTTTTATTTTTTAAGCGGACAGATTACTTCCCCCGCATTCTCCGGGGTCGCAATGACGAGTTCAGGTGCTTTTTGAACAGCTCCTTTATTTTTCTTATTTCATTAGAATCATTTTTTTAGCACTTACAAAATTACCTGCAAAAATTTTGTAGATGTACATTCCGCTGGAAACTTTAATGCCTGCATCGTCAGTGCCATTCCATTTAACGGAATGGAAACCGGAGTTCTGTAATCCCAAATCGAAGTTTTTAATGAGTTTTCCTAATGCGTTGTAAATCTGAATTTTAACCGTGGAATTTACTTTCAGATTGTACTTAATGGTTGTTTCGGGATTAAAAGGATTGGGATAATTTTGAAACAATTCAAATTTTGTTGGCTGAGAATTTACATTTTCAACTCCTGTCAAAGGAGGAATGTGTTGCTTACCGTAAAAGATTTCATTATTGCCCGTTCTGTTGTCAACCCACGCAACGTAAACCATTTCGTTTGTCGGGTCTATTTCGGCGTCAAGGAATTGGGCATTAGGGAAGTCTCCAACAGCAGAGCCGTCCTGAGTATTAATAGGCCCGCTTAGTGGGGAAGCGTTCCAATTCCCAATATTACTACTGCTTTGCACGTAAATGTTATTGTCTTTATTAATTGTTTTAACGAAAGTGGAGCCGTACCACAAGTCCAAGTCGAAGTAGTTGCTTGAATTTTCAACCGTTCCCATATTGTCCCAAGTTTGTCCATCGTCCCGAGAGCCAAGTGCTTTAGAGCCTCCGGAGTTGAACGAATTGTAAACAAAAATCATTGGGTAATTTACGTCATCTGTTAAAAAAATGTAGGAAAAGTTTTCGGATGTTAAAAATGTAGTCCCCAAATCAATAATTGATTTTGCTTCGGAAAATGTTTTTCCGTTGTCCGTGGAAATTCGAAAATAAAAGTGTGTTCTTTCGGCATAAGCAATAATAATATGGTCGGTGCCGTTTACGTTTTTCACAAACCAAGAGACGGAATTTACAGGTTCTTGGTTTATTGAATTAATACGGATTTTTTCCCCGCCTGCTTTTTTGAAAAAGAGAGCGGTGGTATCTGTATCGTTTGCGTAAGTCAACCAAAGGAAGTAAAGATTTCCGTTTTGAGAAAGTTCAATTTTAGGCACGTCTAATCTTACCGAAATCGACGATCCGTTTTGTACGGTTTCAATGTCAACAGGAGCGTCCCAATTAGTGCCTCCATCGGTAGATTTTACGTAACGAAATGAAAAATGGTATTGTGGCTCTGTAATAAAGTCAATATAGCTGCTGTAAACAATGTTTTCGTCCGTTTTACTGACGGCAACATCTGCGTTGTAGGGACCCCAACTGTCAGGATCGGGGCGAACGGGACTTGAAATAGGGGATGCTATCCCGGATAAGGGAAATTTGTAAAAGTAGTAGTTTGTACCGAAAGTGACGTAAGCGTTGGTCTTACCGATAGCTAACATCGGGAGGTCAACGGAAGCGCCGTTCATTGCGGAAATTTGGTAATCTTGTGCTTGTAGCACCAAAGAAAATAATAAAACGATGATTGTAGATAAAAACTTTTTCATAACTAACCTGAAAGTAATTGAAGATAAATGTAATTAATTGGAAGAGTTATTTAGTTGTTTTAGGTTTTAAGAAGTGATAATCAAAAAACTAAAGAAATCTTCATTAAAAAATAG
>JALWGH010000320.1:0-2529 GCA_027013735.1 Melioribacteraceae bacterium | reverse complement strand
AAAAAATAGTAAAACACGCCCTGTTTGCAAAAGATTTAATGTGATAAAAATCACCCCCGAGAGTTTCGGGGGTGATTTGTGGGCCCGCAGGGACTTGAACCCCGGACCCGCTGATTATGAGTCAGCTGCTCTAACCAACTGAGCTACGGGCCCTGAAAAATCAAATTTTTAAGAGGTCAAAAATAATTCTTTATTTGATTTTTAGCAAAAATATTTTCTTATTTCTCTTCGGTTACGTCGGTTACTTTTTCACCGTCAAAGTAATATTTTCTCCCGGATTTTTCACAAAATGCGTAACCGTTTTCGTCGAACTCAAGGCGTTTACCTGCTTCGGAAACCCAGCCGATTATTCTTGCAGGATTACCAACAACAAGAGCGTAGTCAGGTACATCTTTTGTAACTACAGCCCCTGCTCCAACCAAAGCATACTTGCCGATGGTGTGTCCGCAAACAATAGTTGAGTTTGCTCCGAGGCTTGCTCCTTCTTTTACAAGCGTTTTAATGTAATATTGAGAACCAACCTGCGGATATTTGCTGCGCGGGTCGAGGATGTTTGTGAAAACCATTGAAGGACCGCAGAAAACGTAATCTTCCAAGGTTACTCCCTCGTAAACGCTTACGTTGTTTTGGATTTTTACGAAATTACCAATTGTTACGTTATTCCCAACGTTGACATTTTGTCCCAATACGCATTTCTTCCCGATTTTTGCACCGGATTGAACGTGAGTAAAATGCCAAATTTTAGTTCCTTCACCGATTTCGACATTGTCGTCCACTACTGCGTGGTCATTGACGTAGAAGGATGATTGGCTGGTTGGATGATTGGATGATTGGATGTTTGGATTGTTGGATGATTGTTCTGGAGTGTCTTTTGAATTTGATTTGTATTCCATAATTTCCTCTCTAATTATGTAGTCTGTATTCCAGTTTTCGTCTGATTTTAATTTTTGAATTAATGATTGATTAAGCTTAATAAGTTTGTTTTCCAAAGAATAGTGTTTTCTATCGTAAACTTCAAACCATTCGTTTGAAATTTCTCCCGAATTTAGTAAAATAGTTATTTGTGTTAAATTTTCGGCTAGCGAACCAAGAGAAATATTAATAAATTGAATATATTCCTTTAATGATCTTCTTGAATAACCCTCTGCAATGTTTGAGGCAACAGAAAAAATAGAATCCTCAATTTGAGCTTTAATTTTGTACGAAATAGAATTTATTTCTTTTATCTTGGCGTGGACAAAATTATTCAATTCAATCGCTTCATTCCAAACTTGCAATTTCATATAACCACGATTAATATTTTTTCTTTTACTAATTTTCATACTTTTATCAATAAATTCTTTTCATCATCTCTTGATCCAACCATCCATCAATCCAACCATCCAAAAATCCATATTGTAATTCATTTCAAATTTAAAATAACAAATTTAAAATTCATAACTATTTGTCGTTTACCAATAGTTTTTCCGTCGCTTTTTCCAGTATTCTCATCACTTCAATTGCGTGTTTGCCATTTGCAAGGGGTTGGGTGTTGTTTAGAATTGAATTGAAAAAGTGTTCCTGTTCGGCTTTCAGAGGAGGGAGGGGGTTAAAATCAAGAACTTCATATTCCGATTTCCCTTTGAGAAGTCCGTTTTCAAATTTGTAATCTTTGTGGTAAAGTTTTAGCTTTTCGGCAGGCAAGCTGTCTTCAAAAACAAGCATTCCTTTTGAGCCGATAATTACCATTCTTTGTTCCTTGAACGGGTGAAGCCAATTCACAAAAATATGTGCTCCGATGTTGTCGGGATATTTCAAGTAAGTAATAGTAGTGTCTTCAATATTTTCCTGAAGGTATTTACCGCCATGCGCGTAAATTTCAACAGGTTCTTTGCCGATTAAATATTGCAAAACCGAAATATCGTGCGGAGCAAAAGACCAAAGGATGTTCTCTTGCTGGCGTACGCGCCCCAAATTTAACCTGTTTGAGTACAGATATTCAAGTTTGCCGATTTCACCGTTTTCGATTATTTCCTTCATTTTGTTTACGGCAGGGTGGAAGAGCAAAATGTGTCCGACCATTAGTTTTAAATTTTTCTCCGTTGCCAGCTTGTGGAGTTCTTTGGCATCTTTTACGTTTAAGGTAATCGGTTTTTCCACAAAAACGTGCTTGCCGGAATTGAGCATTAATTTAGCAATTTCAAAATGTGTTTCAGCAGGCGTTGCAATTATTACCGCATCAATCGATTTGTCCGCCGCTATTTTGGCAGGATCTTTTTCAATGGAAATATCGGGGGAAATTTCATGGATTTTTTCCTTGTTTGTCTCGAATGCGTCACAAACAAGGTTGAATTTTTCACCTAAAATTTCTCTTGCGGTGCGAACGTGATTTAGTCCCCATCTGCCGGTACCTATTACAACAACTTTCAAATTATCGTATTTCATTTCGTTTCCTTTTCAAGTGAAAGAAGAACATTTACAATCCTTTCGGCTGCGTGCCCGTCCCAAAGTTCGGGGATTTTTCCTTCCTTTTTGTTTCCGTCAAGGACT
>JALWGH010000319.1 GCA_027013735.1 Melioribacteraceae bacterium | reverse complement strand
AACACAAAAGTCATTTCGTCCTACTTCGGATTAGTTTGGGTTTTAACCACTGTTTACACACCGCTTTCAATGTTGATTGTCGGCAGCGCCCTTTCGAACATAAATTCGCAATTGGAAGATGCGGCGCTTGTTATTACAAACCATAGGAAAACGTTGTTTAAGATTGTCTTGCCTTTAATCAAACCGGCATTGCTAACCTCTTTTGTAATTGTGTTTATCTTCGGCATCTCGGAATTTTCGGTAGCTGCGTTTTTCGGAGTAAGAGTTTTCACCACTGAAATATTCACGCAGTTTTCCGCTTTTTACAATCACTCTTTGGCAATCTTACAATCGTTGCTTTTAATTGTAATTTCAATTTTGCTATTGCTGACGGAAGGCAAATACATTGCCGACGCTCCGTTTTTTACAATCGGCAGCAGCGGAATGAAAACAAAAAAATACAACCTGAACGGCAAAAACAAATTTGCGCTTTCAATCTTATTTGCGTGGTTATTCTTATCCGTGATTTTCCCTTTCACAACACTTTTTGCCCAATCCTTTTACGGCGGAGTGGAAAAATTCTTTGAGGCATTCACATTGCTTGCGCCGTCAATTTTGAATTCGTTGGAATTAGCTTTCGCCGGAGCGCTTTTAATTGTAATTGTCGGCTTTACGGCGGCTTACCCCTTGTTTTTCAAAGCCTCCAAATTCAAATCGTTTGATTGGGCTTTGCTGTTGATTTTTGCCGTGCCTTCCACTGTGTTCGGAATCAGCCTAATAAAATTTTACAATCATCCTTTCTTGAATTTTATTTACTCAAGCTCGGCAATCATTGTAATTGCTTACGTCGGTAAATTTTCGTTCCTCGCCGCAAAACTTACAGAAAATTCAATTAAACAAATTCCTCCTTCGCTCAACGAAGCGGCGCAAATAGCAGGGATTTCAGCTTATTCGAGATTACGAAAAATTTTACTTCCCCTAACGGCTCCGGCTTTGTTTGCTTCCTTTATTGTCGGGTTTATTTTCAGCCTTGGTGAATTGGGAACTACAATAATGATTTACCCGCCCGGCACTGAAATTATGCCGATAAAGGTTTTTACAATAATGGCAAACGCGCCCCAGTCGCTTACAAGCTCTATGGCGCTAATAGTTTTTTTAATAACTTTGCTAACCGTTTCGGTTTTCTATTTTGCATTGAAACCGTTCATTAAAAAATTCGGCTTCGAAAAATGATTGAACTTAAAAACATCTACTATTCTTACGACGACAACGCTTTATTGGAAGATTTTTCATTATCCATTAACAACGATAAATTGACCTGCCTGCTCGGAAGTTCGGGAAGCGGCAAAACCACAATACTCAGGCTCATTGCCGGGCTGGAAAAACCCAAGCGCGGTGAAATTTCAATTAACGGCAAAACGGTTTCACGGAACGGAGAAATTATTATTCCTTCACACAAAAGAAATTTGGGCTTTATTTTTCAGGACTTAGCCCTTTGGCCTCATTTTACCGTTTTCAAAAATATTTCCTTTGGCTTGGAAGGAAGAAAAGAAAAAAATATTAAAGAAACCGTAACGGAAATGTTAAAGTTCTTTAATCTTCAAGAGCAAGTAAACAAATTTCCGCATCAACTTTCGGGCGGACAAAAACAATTGGTAGCAATTGCCCGCTCCTTGGCACTAAAGCCTAAAATATTGTTGATGGACGAACCGCTGGCAAACTTGGACGTTAAACTGAAACGCTCCATTCTCAATTACGTTAAAATGCTGAAAGAAAAATTTAATCTTACAATTCTTTACGTCACACACGACCACAAAGAAGCGTTTGCAATTGCAGACAAAATTGTTGTAATTAATTCCGGCAAAATTGAAGACTCCGGCACAAAAGAAGAAATAATTAATTCCCGAAATAAATTTGTCCGATATTTTCTTGAGTATTAAGGTATTAAAAACAAAAGGAGGAATCGAAATGAAAACTTTAAGCGTTCTGTTGCTCAGTATTTTCGTACTTTGGGGTTGTAACAAAACAGACGGCAAAATCACCAAACAGCCGAAAAAAGAAGTAAAGCAAACTACGGAAAAAGTTCAGCCTTCTTTAAAGGACACGGTTTTTACATTTGAAAACGAAACCGTGGGCAAACTTCCGACCGGTTGGTCGCAATCCGCCACAGGCAGGGACAAACAAACCGAATGGAAAATAGTTGACGTTAACGGCAACAAAGCTCTGGCACAACTTTCCGCCAAACATCCCAGCTACCATTTTAACGTGGTTGTTTACGACGGCTTTTCTTTGAAGAACATGAAACTAAAAGTTAAAATCAAAGGCTTTAAGGGCAGAATAGACCGGGGCGGCGGATTTGTTTGGCGCTTTACCGACCCCAACAATTACTACGTAGTACGGGAAAACCCGCTTGAAAACAACGTGGTTCTCTACAAAGTGGTAAACGGGCGAAGAACCGATTTGCCATTGGTCGGCAAAGGCAGGACTTACGGCGTTGACGTTCCACCCCTCGGGAGCGGTTGGAACGAACTAAGTCTCACCGTTAAAGATGATTTGTTCACGGTTTACCTGAACGGCAAAGAGTTATTTAAAGTAAAAGACACAACCTTTACAAATGCCGGTAAAGTCGGCTTGTGGACAAAAGCCGACGCCGTTAGCTATTTCGATAATTTTGAAGTGCACGAGATAAAATAAGAAAAATAATCCCGTCTTTTTTTGTTGCCTGCCCTGTCCCACGGCAGGGCGGGCTATTGGTAAAAAATAATAGCTTTGAAAAATTACCCGCCTTAAGTATTTTTCCTAATCGAATATTTTCTCTTAGTTCTTAATTAGAAAACAACTGATGCAAATAAATAAAAATCCCGAGAAGCCCGTTCAAAATTGGCGGTTTCTCTCTCAAATGCTTTTCGTTTTCCTCTCCGTTTGGATTGGAATTCAATTTCACTTTTTCGTGCGCTGGCTGCAATCGGGCGGAATGGCACCTTACGTTTCCCGTCCTGCGGGCGTTGAAGGCTACCTGCCAATTAGCTCCTTAATGAGTCTCTACTATTTTGTGTTGAGCGGCAACATTCATCCGTTTCATCCGGCGGGACTTTTTATTTTCACCGGCATTGTCGGGATGTCGCTTGTGTTCGGGAAATCCTTCTGCAGTTGGGCTTGCCCCATTGGCACAATTTCCGAATACATCGGCGAGTTCGGCGAAAAACTAATGCGCAAGCTGTTTAACAGGGGAACTTTCAACCTTCCCAAATTCCTCGATTACCCGATGCGCAGTTTGAAGTATTTCATTTTTGCTTTCTTTGCTTACTCAATTTTTTCAATGAGCGAGCGGGCTTTAAAGCTGTTCCTCGACACGCCCTACAACCTAATGGCAGATGTGAAACTCTACCAGTTCTTTGCCGACATCTCCGAATTTTCTTTGATTGTCATTTCAGTGCTTTTTGTCCTTTCCATTTTCATCAGAAATTTTTGGTGCCGTTACCTTTGTCCTTACGGTGCTTTGCTTGGAATTTTTTCCCTGCTGAGTCCCTACAAAATTAAAAGGAACGTTAAGACCTGCATTGATTGCGGTTTATGCGCACAGGCTTGCCCCCAAAGGATCAAAGTTGACAAAGTTACAACAGTGGTTTCCGACGAATGCACAACCTGTATGAGCTGCGTTGACGCCTGTCCTGTTGCCGATACGCTTTTCCTTGAAAACGTTGTTACAAAAAAACGCTTTAACAAAAAGTACATTGCCATTGCCATTCTTGGAATTTACTTCGCCCTTGTTTTGATTGGAATGATTTCGGGGCATTGGCACAGCAAAGTTCCACCTAAATATTACCTCGAATATTACAAAGACGTCAGGTCAATGGGGCATCCAACTAAGCCCGAGGATTACAAAGGGATTGAGATACCGGGGCGAGGAAAGAAGTAATAGCACTAAGGTAATCTTACAATTTTAATTAAACCTCAAGAGAATCGAATAAACTTAATTGTTCCTCTTTGGCAATTTCAACATCGTAATTCAAAATAAATAATTCTTTCCCTTTTTGATTGGAGTTTCCATTCACGTTGCGCATTCCGTAAGTTAAATTCCAAGGAATAATATTTGCGAAAGAAAAAAGTTTTCTTATGTATTCACTGTCGTCGTAAGTAATAAGCCATTTATGTTTTGATTCTCGCATAACACTTGCAAATCTTTCGTGATCAAAATATTTGTGAAAGTTTCCGTTTTTTCCGTACAGAGCAGACTTTGTTGCCGAATAATAAGGAGGATCCAAGAAAATAAAAACATTATCTCCACCCTCTTCAACTACTCTCTGGTAATCATAGTTAGTAATGCGCGTTTCTTTTAATAACGGAACTATTCTTTTTACTCTTTCAATGCTCGAATTTGTAAACCTCTTATGAAAGGCAGCCAACGAAAATCCACCGCTTTCCGTTGTGCCCGAAAATGTAATTCTATTAAACACAAAAAACGCGGCAGCTTTTTTCACCTTGTCAAATTTTTCGATGTTTTCAATTAGATAGTTGTGTAATTCTTTTCCTTCTTTAAAATTATTTTTCCAAACTTCTATTTGTTTAATTACTTGCTCGGGTTTGTCACGGCATTCTTTCCAAAACAAATACAAATTTTCGTAGATGTCGTTTATCCAATATTTTTTATTAGGGTACTTTTGTTTCAAAAATAAAAACACCGACCCCCCCCCAACACACGGTTCTCTAAATTCTTCAAACGACGGAACTAATTCCGAAATTTTTTTAACGGCTCTACTCTTTCCTCCTGGATATCTTAAAGGACTCTTCAACATCGTAATTACGCTCGTTCCAATTTAACAACAAAACCGTTTTCCTTGCCTTCTTCAAACAATTGAGAAATTACTTTTACTTGTTGTTTGTTTAATTCATTTGTTTTACAAAAGTATCCAATCTCCTTTTCCGAAGACTCCGAGGAAACGGCGCCTAACATTTTTGAAGATGTTAATTTTAAAATCGGGAGGGGGACAAACTCTTTACCGTTCACGAAAACACTTTCCAAATTACAATACAAAATCATTTTGAGTAAACCATCTTTAACATCGCCAATACTTGGTAGAATATTACTTCTCGTGTGTTTGTCTTCAATCAAAAATATTTTTTCCTTTTCAATTTTAATTTCGTCCGTTGTAAAATAATAAAGTCCTCCCAAATAATTTTTAATTGTAATGGTTGCTTTGGTTAAAGTAGAAAGTGCTTCCTTTGGTTGAACGGTTAAGCTCTCTCTCATTTGGGCTTCTTTTGCTTTTCCCCTTGAAAATTTTTTGAAATTTTCCGCTCCTTCCAAAAATGAATTTTTAAATCTTTCCAATCCTTCGAGACCGTGAAGACTTACATTTAATTCTCTTGATATTTTAGTGTAAGCATTTTTAACCTTTTCAATCAGAAAAGGCAAGGTCTCATCTACTTCTTTTAAATTCCAATGCAAAGCGGAACTGTGGTACTTACTAATTTCGATTATTTTGGATTTTACGTAGGCGTTATTAAATAATTGTTTTGTTATTTTGTCTTTCCTTTGAGGATTTGGTTGTGCTTTTTCGTAATAAGCAAAAATCACGTAAACATCAAGTAAACTCATTAATGAAACCGTATCCCATTGAATAAAATCTCTGTCTCCATTTTTACCTTCATCTTTAACAATTGGAATTACGGTAATTCGTTTTGAGAATCCAAGCGTGTTGTAAACTCGTGCATAAGGATAAGATCTTGTTCTTTTAGGAGATACCCATTTTGAAATACTAAAATTAAATTGCGAATCTTTAACAATACAACTCGGCGGACACTCATTAATATCAAACTTTTCAAATGTTATTTGAATCAACTTTGAAGTATTCTTGGGAAAATATTTTACTCCCTTTATTTCAGCTATTATGTTCATTTAACCCTCCATTTATCGAAATTTATTTTTTCTTTTTTCAATATAGTCAAGCGTTACAAACCTGTATTTACCACGGCTCCTTTCCACTACTTCAAATGTGTCTCCATCCTTATTTTTGCTTTGTCCGTTAAACTCCAATTTTTCTCTGATAATCGGTTCTAAATCTCTAATGATCTCATACCCTATTGAATTTCGTCCAAGTTTTCTTGCTACTTTTAACGTTGTGCCGCTACCTGCAAAAGGGTCCAATACGGTCTCTCCGACATAGGAAAAAAGCTTAATTGCGCGATATGGTAACTCTTCCGGAAAAGCTGCAATATTTTTTTCCAAATAAGAACCCGGTAAAACATTTGTCATTTCCCAGAGCGTCCTATGCCAATTGTTTTCTTGAAATTCCTTTACGTCAATCTTTGACTTTTCTCTTAATTCCTTTGATATTGACCTGTAATTAAACTTGTTTTTTTGGAAAATAACAATGCTTTCCAAAAGGTTATCGGGGTAAAAATACATCGGGTAAGGATTTTGAAGCAATACTCCGCTTCGTTTACTTATTCTTAAATACCCATTCGGCTTTTTCCAAATTATTTTATCCCGATACCTAAAGCCGGCTTTTCGAAATATTTTAATAGCATCGGCAACAATAGGATATTTAACACCGTCAACCAACATATCATCAATGTTCAACACAAAAATTCTGCCGTCCCTTAGAACCCTAAATGCTTCCTTCGAAAATTTTTTTA
>JALWGH010000318.1 GCA_027013735.1 Melioribacteraceae bacterium | reverse complement strand
GAATACCCCTGTGAACATTGGCGTTTTCGGCTTCGTAATATTTCCGGATCGCCTCAATTACGCGCCGGGGCTTTTGCGTCGTAGCTGCGTTGTCGAAATAAATTAACGTTTTCCCTTCTACCGTAGTTTCTAAAATAGGGAACTGTTTTCTTATTTCCTCAACGTCAAATTTCTTTGATTCGTCGTTCCCGGAGTTCATTTTATTTCTCCCCGTCAAAATGCCTGAGCATTTGAGCGTTTAAGAGTTCCTTAAGTTCTTTAATTTCAACTTTGGCAAGCACGTCATTTGCGAACGCTTTAATTAACATCGAGCGAGCTGCGTCAAACGGGATTCCCCTTGAAAGAATGTAGAACAACTGCTCTTTGTCTAACTGTCCCACGGTTGCCCCGTGCGAACATTTAACGTCGTCTGCGTAAATCTCAAGCTGGGGCTTTGTGTCGATTGTAGCGGTGCGTGAGAGCAGCAATGTTTTGTTGGACTGGTAAGCGTTCGTCTTCTGCGCGTCGGGGCTCACAAGAATTTTACCTGCAAAAACTCCGTGCGCTTCGTCTTCCAAAATTCCTTTGTACAATTCCTCGCTAAAGCTGTTCGGCTTTGTGTGGTTAATAAACGTGTGGTTGTCAATGTGTTGATCTTTCCGCGCCGGGTAAAGCCCGTACAAGTGGCAATTAATATTTTCGCCGTCAAGATCAACAGAAATGTCGTTCCTTACCAAACCTCCGCCGAACGGGAAGGAATAATATTTGAACGTCCCGGAATCTTTTACTTCCGCTTCCGATTTTTCAATGTGGTAAGAAGCGGCGCTTTCGTTTTGGATTGTGTAAAGTTTGAGAGCTGCGTTTTCTCCAACCACAATCTCGTTGACGGTATTGACAAAATACTTTTTGCCTTCTCCGCCGGCAGAGTTAAAAACCACAGAGGCGGAAGAATTCTTTTCGGCAACAATCAAATTTCTGTAATTCGAAAGCCCTTCGTCCGCGTCGTCGAAAAACAAAATCTGCAAAGGTTTTTCGAGCACTGTGTTTTTCGGCAGGTAAACGAATATTCCGTCGTTCAGGTATGCCGAGTTTATTGCTTCAAAACCTGAGTTGATCTTCAAATATTTTCCGAGGTGTTTGTTTACTAATTCGGAATGATTTTCAACAGCGAATTTAAGACTTTCAACAATAACGCCTTCGGGCAAAGCATTTTCGGTGGTATTGTTCCCTTCGGCAAAGCCGTTGTAAAATGCAATGCAGTAGGAGTCGAAATCGTAAAACTTTTCCGAAAGCTTAATTTCCTCGCCTGTTTTTTCCGTAATGGGAACGAAGCTGTTTTTCAGCAACGGAATTACGTTTGTGTATTTCCACTCTTCCGTTTTCAAAGTCGGGAAGCCGACTTCCTCGAGTCGCTCAATTCCTTTACGTCTGATTGAATGAGCAAATTTTTCTTTTTCGCCGTTCAATCTGTTTTCAAATTCGGCGAATTTATTTTTGTACCATTCAATTGCGTTTTCAATTTCTTTTTTTCTTTTCATTTCGAACCTCTACACCGAAGCAGTCTGGTAGTTGTCATTCTTAAGCCAGTCGTAACCTTTCTCTTCCAATTCAAGCGCCAAATCCTTGCCGCCGCTCTTGATTATTCTTCCCTTGTAAAGAACGTGAACGTAATCGGGCACGATGTAATCCAACAAACGCTGGTAGTGCGTTACTACAAGCACGGCGTTTTTTTCGTTGTGAAATTTGTTCACGCCGTTGGCAACAATTCTGAGCGCGTCGATGTCAAGCCCGGAATCAGTTTCGTCGAGCAGTGCGAGCTTGGGGTTTAACATCAGGAGCTGTAAAATTTCGTTACGCTTTTTTTCGCCGCCGGAAAATCCGACATTAACTTCCCTGCCGGTCATCGAGCTTTCCATTTCCAAAATTGCCGATTTCTCTTTAAGCATTTTAAGAAACTCGTTTGCCGGCATTTCCAGCAAGCCGTGGTATTTTCTTATTTCGTCAATTGCAGTTTTTAAAAACGTGGTGTTGGAAATTCCTGGAATCTCAACGGGGTATTGGAATGCGAGAAAAACTCCCTCGCGCGCTCTGTCCTCCGGCGCAAGCTCAAGAAGATTTTTCCCCTCGAAAATCACTTCGCCTTCGGTAACTTCGTAAGCTTTGTTGCCGGCAAGGACATTCGCC
>JALWGH010000317.1 GCA_027013735.1 Melioribacteraceae bacterium | reverse complement strand
TCCATAGCAAATAAAATTTGAATAAATTATGAAGTTTGAAAAGATTTTATTAACAAAATGTCTGTTGCTTACAAAGAAGCACGAGAAACCAATTATTGGTTGCGATTACTTGAAAAAAGCAGTTTAACTAAAATTAATGTTAAAAACCTTTTAATAAAATCAGAAGAACTAATGAAAATAATTTCTTCAATAATAACAACAACTAAAAATAGAATTAAGAATTAAAAATTAAGAATTAAGAATGTCAATGAATGAGAAAGGAGTAAGGACTTTGTGAGAACTGAAAATGAATAATATTTTGAAAAAACACAGAGCTAAAAATAATTCTTCATTCTACATTCTTAATTTTTAATTAATATAGTTTCACGTGGAACAAATTTGAACAATTAAATATTAAGCATTAAACATTGAGCATTAAAAATGAGTTATTATGACGTAGTAGTGGTTGGCGCGGGGCATGCGGGAATTGAAGCCGCATCCGCGGCGGCAAGAATGGGCAGCTCAGTTGCTCTGATTACGATGGATAAACACGCGATCGGGAGAATGTCTTGCAATCCTGCAATAGGCGGCAGCGCAAAGGGACACCTTGTTCACGAAATTGACGCCCTTGGCGGTGAAATGAGCTTGATTGCCGACAGAACCGGGATTCAGTTTAGAATATTAAATAAATCCAAAGGTCCTGCCGTTTGGGCGGGGCGTTGCCAATCGGACAGAAAACTTTACTCCGAAGAAGCCGAGAGAGTGGTAAACGGAATAAAAAACCTCGAGATCCTCGAGGATTCCGTAATCGAAGCAATTGCCGAAGGGAAAAAAATTGCCGGAGTGAAAACTCTGAAAGGGAAGGAGATTAAATGTAAAGCATTAGTTGTCTGCGCGGGTACTTTTCTTAACGGATTGATGTACACGGGTCCCGACGGCGTGAAAGGCGGGCGTTACAAAGAGCCCCCGGCGGAGGGGTTGACGGAGTCCTTGGTAAAAATGGGTTTTCAGTACGGCAGATTAAAAACCGGCACACCTCCGCGCTTGAAAAAGGAGACAATAAATTTTGACATCCTCACCGAGCAGCCCGGGGACGAAAATCCCCAGCCGTTTTCGATGAGAACGCCTAAGGAAGAGTTTCCGTACTTGCCCCAATTGAGTTGTTACCTCACTTACACTTCACCCGAAGTTCACAAAATTCTCGAGAAAGGATTCGACCGCTCGCCAATGTTCACCGGATTAATTAACGGAGCGGGACCGAGATATTGCCCCTCGATTGAGGACAAAATTGTGAGATTCTCCGACAAACCGAAGCACCAGCTTTTCCTTGAACCGGAAGGATTGGACAGCGACCAGATTTATTTGAACGGCTTTTCCAGCTCCCTGCCGGCGGAAATTCAGCTTGAAGCAATGCACAAAATCAAAGGACTTGAGGAAGTTGAAATGGTACGCCCCGGCTACGCGGTTGAATACGATTATTTTCCCCCGCATCAGGTTGATTCCACGCTCGAAACAAAGTTGATTGAAGGATTGTACTTTGCGGGTCAAATTAACGGCACTTCGGGTTACGAGGAAGCGGCAGGACAGGGCATTGTTGCCGGAATAAACGCCGCACTGAAAATTCAGGGACGCCCCGAGTTTGTTTTGAAGAGGAGCGAAGCGTACATCGGTGTGCTGATTGACGACTTGGTTACAAAATCAACGAACGAGCCGTACAGGATGTTTACTTCCCGCGCGGAACACAGACTCCTTTTAAGGCAGGACAACGCCGACAGACGTTTACTGAAATACGGCTACGAGTTCGGATTAATTCCGAAAGAAATGTACGACGAGTTGAAAGAAAGGGAAGTGCTAATCTCGAAAGGCAAGGATTTTCTGAAAAGAACGAAAATCAAACCGCAGGAAATAAACGAAATCCTGACTAAATCCGGGACTTCCGAACTGAGGGAAAAGGAAGTGGCGGAAAAAATATTGAAACGTCCGGAAGTTAAATTGGCGGATTTGCTCGGCGCAATTGACGCTGAAAAACATCCGCTTGTTAAGGCTTTGCTGGCTAACGACAGGGTTTTGGAACAAATTGAAATTGAGGTAAAATACGAGGGCTACATCGACAGGCAGAAAGAGTTGATTAAGAAAATGGAAAGGCTCGAAAACACCGAGATTCCGCTCGATTTTAACTACATGAGA
>JALWGH010000316.1 GCA_027013735.1 Melioribacteraceae bacterium | reverse complement strand
GAGGTTAATTTCAGCGGAAAAAATTTAGCCTCGGGAATTTATTTCTACAAATTATCGGCGGGTAATTTCAACTCCGTACGCAAGATGATTTTAATTAAATAAAAATATTTTTTGTTAAGGCTCCGGTTTAACCGGAGCCAATTTTTAACGGAGGAATCATGCCGGTACGAAATTTTTACTTTTTATTACTCGCCACATTTTTATCGTTTAACTTATTAGCGGCTCAGAGCAATTTTAAAATTCTTTTAGTTATTGATCAAGATTACCATCCCGAGCGGGACAGCATTATTGAAAATGCAATTTCGAATGCAGGGTATTCCTTCGACGAATATTCCACGCCGGAAAATTCCGCTTCCCCGGATTTTGCCTTAATGAAAAAATACCATTTGGTAATTTGGTACACGGCAAATGATGACTCTGGTTTTTACTTTTGGAACGGAAATGATAGGGATAATAACGAATTGGAAGAATACCTTGATGCCGGAGGAATGCTTTGGGTAACCGGCAACGATTTTATTTACGACAGATACGGCAAAGCTCCCGATAGTTTTAGCAACGGTAATTTTCTATTTGATTATTTGGGTATTAAGAGTTATGACAAGCAAAGTTATGCAGATGATGGTCACAAAGGACTTCCTCTAGTTTACGGTGCTGTAGGCAACGGGATTTTTTCCAGTGATTCAATTCGATGGAAGTATGCAGGACTTTGGTACGTTGATGCCTGCACCCCCGTTGACGACGCCAAAGGCGTTTTGGTAATGGGTCCCGACGATTACGTTTTCTCAGGTAGATTTGCTTCAATCTATTACGAAAAGAATCATGCAAAAGTTCTTTCCACATTTTTCGATCCTTACTACATTGACACGGATGAGAACAGGAGTGAATTTTTTAAGGAAGGAATCAACTTCTTCAAAGACACTTTGCAAATATCGGTTACCTTTAATGTTGATATGAGCGTGCAGAAAGACAAGGGAAATTTTAATCCCACTACGGATACCGTGACACTTGCGGGAGATTTTAATAACTGGCTTAATCCTCCTAACGATTCCAAAATAATGAGCGACGCCGACGGCGACTTGGTTTATTCCAAAACGGTGTGGCTAAAACAAAACACTTACCACGAATATAAGTTTAACATCGGAACTACTTGGGAAGGGCGGGACGAACTGCCGGGTCAAAACAGAAATTTTACGACAGGAATTTACGACACCGTTCTTGCCAAAGTTTATTACAACAACGAAGAACCTGAAAATAATGAAGCCGACACGATTTACGTCTTTGCCGATTCGGTTAACGCACGGCAGGGAGACACGGCAGAAGTGGAAATCGGCGTCCGGTTTCCAAACGGCAAAAAATATGATTCCGCAGAGCTAACATTTGGAGGTTATTCGAGCGGGCTTGAGTTTATTTCGATCGACACGTCGGCAACATTGCTGGGGAAAGCGGGTTGGACTTACGCCACCAATGAGAAAAACAATTTACTGCTTACCGCTTCCGCCGGCTCGGAAGATATTGAAGGAAACGGAATATTACTTAAACTAAAATTCCGGGTTACGGCAAATAGCTGTACTTTTGTGCCCGTAAACATCGTTAAAGCTTTGTTTAATACGGGCGGGGACAGCACGGCAATTACAAACGGAGGCGTTACCGTTACGCCTTTGCCCTCTTACGGCGACGTGGATGAAAACGGTTACGTGCAGGCTCACGATGCGGCGCTTATTTTGAAATATCTTGTAGGCAAAGATTCATTAAGTTGTAAAGGTAAACTTAACGCGGACGTTACCGGAGATTCTTCCATTTCAGCTCTTGATGCTTCCGTAATCGAAATGTACATTGTAAAACTTATTGATTCCCTGCCTTACGATACTTCCTTCGGCTCTCTTACCCCCGAAGGAGATATTACATTGATTAACGTTTCGGCTAACGACGGCAACGTTACCGTCCCTTTGGTTCTTTCCCATGGAAAGAACATTTATTCCTTCGAAGGAACTTTTACTTACGATCCTAACACGCTTGAATATGTAAGAACGGACTGGGCAAATGCTCTTAACAAATTTTCGATTGCCAAAAACGTTGAAAACGGGAAGGTAAAATTTGCCGGAGCTTCCGCTAACACTAACGGAACGGAGGAAGTTTTCGCTTACTTCAGGTTTAAGGTTAAAAGCGCTTCCGTTGAAACCACAACGGTAAAACTGAAAGATTTCCGTTTTAACGAAGGTGAAAAGAGATCCTCTTCCGCTACGGTTGTAATAATAACGGGAACGGGAAACGAAGAGAACGGAGTACCCGCTCATTTTTATTTAAGCGAAAACTATCCTAATCCTTTCGGCAATTCCGTTAACGGAGCTGATTACACGACCGTTAAATACGGCATTCCTTCAAGCTCATTTGTCTCTTTGAAAATATTTAATTCCTTGGGACAAGAAATTTACACTTTGGTAAGTTCGCAAAAACCTGCGGGTAATTACTCCGCGGAAATTCGCTTACAAAATTTCCCGAGCGGAGTTTACTTTTACCGCCTCTCGGCAGGGAATTTTGTTCAGGTGCGAAAAATGGTTCTTATTAAATAATAAATAATTATGTCATTGTGCCCCAGTCCCCAAATAAGCGGGACGGGGGAAAAGCAATTTGTTGACTATAAGAAAGTTCAAAAAAATTTTTTCGACCGCTTGAAAAAATGGTAAATAAAATTGTATTTTTTTAGTTAAGGAGGTTTTAATTATGACTTTTACAAATAAATGCCTAAGCCCCTGAGGGGGCTGAAAAACAAAAGGAAGAAAACAGCAAACAATTTTAACAACCAAATTATTTTTTTAAATTAAACATTAGGGAGGTTTCCTATGAAAAAGTTATTTATAATTTTATTTTTATTTAGTAGTATTGTGTGGGGACAAATTCAAAACCCAGGGTTTGAAGATGGGACGACTCACTGGACAGGTGATACTCATTTGTCCATTTCTTCAGAAACAACAAAAAAACATGGGGGCTCAAAAAGTTTAGATTGTACATTTGACTCACAAACACAAGCGCAATGTGATTTAAGGTCAGATTTGATTACAGGAATTTCAGGTAATACAAGTTACACTGTTTCTGCATGGTTCTATGATAATGATGCTGCCGGTCGTGCAAATCTTGTTATCGAATGGTATGATAAAGATAATGCTTATATTAGTACGAGTTATTATCAGACATATACCACAGATCAAGATTCATGGCAAAAATTGGAATATACTGTTACTTCTCCCGCCGACGCCGCTTCATGTAAAGTTGGGTCTAGATTTTATGATGTTAGTAGTAATTGGGATGGTAATTGTACGATATACGTAGATGATTTTGATGGTAGTCCTTCGCCTCTTCCTGTTGAGCTCTCATCTTTTACTGCAAAAGTTAACAATGGAAAAGTTGAACTTAAATGGCAAACCGCCACGGAAGTAAATAATTACGGTTTCCAAGTAGAAAGAGCAAATGGAGATAGTGATTGGGAAAAAATCGGTTTTGTTGAAGGACACGGAAACAGCAACTCGCCAAAGAGCTACTCATTTACGGATGTTGTAAACGGCAGTGGAAAATATTCCTACAGGTTAAAACAAATTGACGTTGACGGCTCTTTTGAATATTCTAACGTTGTGGAAGTAACGGTTACAACAGCTAATAAATTCGAGCTTTTACAGAATTACCCGAATCCGTTCAACCCTACAACCACTCTTCGCTTTACACTGGCAAAAGAAACTCCCGTTAATATTACGGTTTACAACTACCTTGGTCAAAAGGTTGTACAAGTGCTTAATAAAACTTTATCAGCGGGAACGCACACTGTTAATTTTAACGCTTCCAAACTTGCAGGTGGAGTCTATTTCTACAGAATGAGAGCGGGTAATTTTTCTTCCACTAAGAAAATGATTCTTTTGAAATAGGAATAAGCTTGTAAAAAAGGGACGGTTTTATTGCCGTCCCTTTTGTGATTTGTTAAACAAATTTTTAGGAAAAATTTTGTATTTTAAGGCAAAAAAAATAACGAAATGATACATTATACTATTTCCAAAAGAATCGGTGATTTAATATTTTCAACATTGTTTCTATTTGTTTCCCTCCCTTTTATTCTCATCTTTTCCGTTATCTTATTCATGGAATTAAAAGAGTTTCCTTTTCTTATTCAGGAACGGGGCATAACGCTGGAAAAAAGAAGAATAAAAATTTTCAAACTTAAGACATTACCCACAAAACGCGTAATCAGGAGTAAGCACAGCAGGAAAGATATTTTTATGAAACCGGATTTGGCGAATGATGTGTCTCCTTTCGCAAAATGGTTACGCAAAACAGGATTGGACGAATTACCCCAGCTATTAAATGTTGTAATGGGGCAAATGAGTTTTATAGGACCCCGTCCTTTAATGCTTTCGGATTTAATGGTAATGAAGAAGAATTTTCCAAATCATTATGAGGAACGGCAAAAGTTCGATTCCAAACCGGGGCTTTCGGGAATGTGGCAGGTGTTTGGTAACAGGGAAGAAGGAATAAATAATTTAATTGCGCTCGAGTATCTTTACGAGCAAAGTAAAACTTTATTGTTGGATTTACGCTTGGCGCTTTTGACAATTCCCATTGTGTTAAAAGCCCAAAACTCGGATGCAATTTTGCTCAACGGAAAACTCGACGAAGAAAGAAAATACGTTGATTTTGATTTGTCTTTTGGATTTAAACTTCAGGTAAAGAGGAGCGTATTAAAGCCTCAAGTCGAAAAGAGTTTAAGTTTTACAAAAACAAAAAATTACACTGTCGATTTGCCTCTTGATTGGTGGTACACAAATAACAGTTACCGGCTGGTGAATAAGTCCGGCGAGGAAGCTAAAATCATTGATTTGAACAAATACAGACGGGAAAAATTCGGGAAAAGCGCTTAACCAAACGGAGAGGAAATGCATTTGATTCAAAGTAAAAAAAAACTACCCTTAATCGAGATAAAAAACAACATTCTCTACGAAGAGCAAACCATTACTTTACCGAAGGATTATTGGACAACCGTTTACACAATAAAACAAAATCACGAAGATGATCAGCCTTTGAAAATCATTAAGCTTCCTACCCAACCGAAAAAATCAAAACCGCCGAAAATCAGTTATTGGGAAATTACACAAGGGGATTACCGCGTAAGAGAGCGTTACAGGGAGATGAATTACTACAGGGAACTGAAAAAGAAATTATTAAAGGTAATGCTACTTTTGGCAATAGGAATTAGCGGATACGTTACTTATCTAATATCTTATCTTTTGTCGGGTATTTAAAATTGCGCAATTGAACAGATTTTTGTAAGCCACATCGTACAGTTGCCTGTTTCAATTTCACCATATTTTTAATAAATTTCGTACTCGTTTTTTCAAACACTGGAGAGGTGCCGGAGTGGTTGAACGGGGCGGTCTCGAAAACCGTTGACTGCCGGTTGGTGGTCCGAGGGTTCGAATCCCTCCCTCTCCGCAACTATTTGGGGTCTTGAATATGATTAAGGTTTTGATAATTAGTTTGTTCTTGTTTTTATCCGTTTCTTATTCTCAAACCGAGGAATGGATTAAAATTTACGAGGGTCCCGTTTCCAAACTTTACATCGACATTTCAAAAATCAATAGTTTTAAAGGAGATGAGTTTTTTGTTTGGGCAAAAGCCGAAATTGACCCGCCAATGATTATTGAATCCGTCCCGGGCAAAATTTACAAATACCGGACTTATTATTTATTTAGTAAAAAGCTTAAGAAATACAGCATCGTTTCAATTATTTATTACGACAAAAACGGCAATGTGCTCAAATCCTTTAATTACAACATCAACTCAAAAGTTGAATCATTGAAATTTAGCTATCCGATAATCAAAGACAGCGACGAGGAAAAGATTTTCAATTCTTGTTTGGCAATAATGAAAACCAAATCTCCAAATTTGAATTAAATTTAGCCTCAAGAGCTCCCTCAGGACTTCCTTTAACAATTTTACTGATTTTATTTGTTAAATGTTTTGAAAGAATTCTCTAAAAATTAAATGAGAGAATCTTAATAGTGCAATGATTGTTTTGGGGTGAGTTTACCGGCCGGAAAATTCATAGGGATATTACTTGAGCCACCCAGCGGACTCGAACCGCTGACCTGCTCATTACGAGTGAGCTGCTCTACCAACTGAGCTAGGGTGGCTTTTCTAAGAAATTATCTTAATTTCTTTTTGTGTCTGTTTTTACGCAGTCTTTTTTTCCTTTTGTGGGTAGCCATTTTGTGGCGTTTTCTTTTTCTACCGCAGGGCATAAATTAACCTCCGTTTAATTCTCGTTTAATAAACTTTTAGCTCTTCGCGCAATCTCGGAATTCGGTTCAATCTTAATAGCTTGATTAAGATATTTTTTCGCTTCTTTTTTATCCCCAATCGAAAGATTTACAATCCCGATATTAAAATTTGCAATCTGATGATTGGGATTAACCTCAAGAGCTTTTTTCATTTCTTTTAAAGCGTTTTGGGCATCGCCCAACTGATAATAACAAATTCCCAAGTCAACAAGCACGTCTGCATTGTTAGGATTAAATTTCAAATAATCCTTGTATTTTTCAATCGCTTTTTCAAAGAAGCCCGAATCGTTTAACAAATTACCTAACTTTAGTAATTGTTCTTTATCACCGGGATTCTCGGCAACATATTTTTCAAGCTTTTTGATTTCCTCCAATTTGCTGAAATCAGCACCGTTGTGGAAATTATTTGCCGACGCTTGATTGTTTGAATTTTCCACAAAAGCAGAAGCCGGTTCGGGAGAATCGAACACTCCGCCGATAAAGAGCAGCGCTCCACCGAAGATTAACAGCGAAGAAATTAAAACAACAAAGACAGGTGTTTGCAGTTTTTTGTTCGCCTTGTTTTTTGCATCGGAAGGAGCGGGCATATTTATTTAACCTCTCCCGATTTTTGTTGGAGCTCTTTCATTCCTTTGTCAACCGCTTTTTTGAAATCTTTGGAAAATTTAAAAACGGGAACAAAATGTTCTTCAACAAAAACTTTTTCTCCGGTTTTGGGATTACGCGCGTAGCGTGCGGCTTTCTTTTTTACTTTGTAGCTGCCAAAGCCACGGATTTCAATGCCTTTCCCTTCCTTGAGGAATTGAATAACCGTATTTAAGAAACCCTCGATTATCGCTTCGGTTTCTAATTTTGTAAGTCCGGTACCTTCGGCTACTCTTTCAACTATGTCGGCTTTTGTCATTTCAAACACTCAAAATTATTTTTATAAAGCCTCAAAATATATTAAAAAGAGAAATAAATTCAAATACGGCTGAGTCGTTTCCTTAAAAATGCACGCTCTTTAACCTCTTTATTTTTTTGATTTTATGCTTAGCTCTATCTAAATTTGTAACTTGTATTTTCTTAAAGAATGTAATTTGGAGGAAAAGTAAACTATGGGTACAATGGCCCGCATGAGAAACCTTGCTCCGTGGTTCATTATTACGGTTGGCGGTTTGTTTGTATTGTTTATGGTGTTTGGAAATTCGCAGACAGTTAAGTCGATGTTCAACTCTTCGAGAAACGTTGTCGGTTACATTAACGACGAACCGGTTACGTATCAGGAGTTTTCCAAGATTGTTGAGAACGCGAGAAAAAATCAGGTTCAGCAAACGGGAAAAGACATTGACGAAAGTCAGATGGACGCATTCCGCGATCAGGTTTGGGATGCACTGGTAATGCAGAAATTAATTCAAGGTAAGATTAAAGAATACGGTATTATTGTTACCGATCAGGAAATAAAGGATGCCCTCTTGGGTCCCAATCCTCCGGCAATAATCAAGAGATATTTCATTGACTCGCTTGGTAATTTCGACAGGCAAAAATATTTACAGGCATTACAAAATCCGAAAAACCGGGAAGCCGTAATCCAAACGGAAGACCTGGTAAGACAGCAGAAATATCAGGAAAAACTTGAGGACATCGTTAACAACTCCGTTGTTGTTGGCGAAGGCGAAATCAAGCAAAAGTTCATTGACGACAACATTAAAATGTACGCCGATTATGTTTTTGTAAACGAAGTTACTATTCCCGATTCGGTTATTAAAATAACCGACGACGACTTGAAAAAATATTACGAAGACCATCTTGAAACTTACAAGGTTGATCCGCAAAGACAGTTAAAATACGTGCTTTTCCCCAATAAGGCATCCAAGGACGATTCAGTTGCAATCTTAAAAAATCTCCTTGCGGTAAAGGAAAAAGTCTTAAACGATACGAGTACATTCAAAACATACGTGGACATTTACTCCGACCAACCCTTTAAAGTTGACACGGTTGCAATTACGCAAATTCCCGAACAGGTTGCAGACGATATTCTTAAAGCAAAACCGGGAGACATCATCGGTCCCAAGCTCACCTTCCAAGGTTACGTGCTTTACAAGTTGGACGGCAAATTCCGCGGCAAGGACGAGTACGTAAGGGCTTCCCACATTTTGATTGATGCCAATCTCGGCAATGAAAAAGCAAAAAAGAAAGCTTACGAAATTTACAAGAAGCTCCTGAAAGGTGCAGACTTTGCGAAACTTGCCAAAGAAGTTTCGGCAGACAAAGGCAGTGCGGTTAAAGGCGGAGACCTCGGCTGGTTCGGTAAAGGACAAATGGTTAAGCCTTTTGAAGATGCTGCTTTCAGAGGTAGAGTCGGTAAAATTCTTAAGCCCGTTCAAACAAGGTACGGCTACCACATTATTAAAGTAACGGGTAAAACAAGAACAAAATTCATCGTTGAAAAAATTGTGAATAAAATTGAGCCTTCGGGCACAACGACCGACAAAATTTACAACGACGCAAGTGACTTTTCCTACCTTGCCAAGAAAGGCGACTTTGAAAAAGAAGCTAAGTTGATGCACTACAAAATTTCGGAAACGCCTCCGTTTAAAGAAAACGCTGCTGCAATTCCGGGACTCGGCGCAAACAAATCCCTGATTCACTTTGCATTTAACAACGACGTTGGCGAAATAAGCGACGTGTTCAAAGTACCTGCCGGCTACGTGGTTGCAATGATTTCCAAAAAAATCAAAGCGGGATTTAAACCGCTTGAAAAAGTTAAACGCAACGTTGAATATTGGGTCAAGCGCGAAAAGAAAGCCGAAAAAGCCTACGAAATAGCTAAAGAGATCAGGGCTAAAATCGGCAACGGCTCCGACTTAATGATTGCAAAACAAGTTTATTCCAAAGCGATAGTAAGCAAGGCGCAGAACTTCACGCACGGAAAGGCAATCCCCGGAATCGGAATTGAGCCGAAATTAACGGAATACGCATTGACCGCGCCGTTGAACAAAATTTCCCCCGCAATCAAGGGGAACCGCGGAGGTTACATCTTCCGCGTTACGGACAGAACCAAATTCGATTCGACAAGCTACTCAATTCAACACAACACTATTCGCGACAATTTGTTACAGGCAAAGCGCGCAAAGATGTACGCGGATTGGTTGAAAGCCGTTAAAGAACACGCTAACATCGTTGACGAAAGGTACAAGTTCTACCGTTAAAATTTTTTAAGAAACGGATTAAGGGCAGCTTGCTTAGGCAGTTGCCCTTGTTTTTTTACTTGAAAAACAATCTGCTTGTAATTGATTTAAAAATCAAATAATATTAAATTTAAAGTCTTGAAATAAAAAAATAGGTAATTATGGCACATCATAAGTCAGCAAAGAAAAGGATTAGACAGAACGAGAAGAGAAGGTTGAGAAATCAAGCTTCGAGGTCAAAGATTAATACTTTGAGCAAGAAAGTACTTAAAGCTAAAACAAAAGAAGAAGCAACCGAACTATTGAAAGAAGCGGTTTCTTTCATCGACAAAACGGTGAGCAAAGGAAGAATTCACAAGAACACCGCAGCAAGAAAGAAATCGAGACTTACGCGTTACGTAAACAGTTTGCAAAGCTAAAAACTTTTGAATTTTGTGACGGCATCCGAGGATGCCGTTTTTTATTTTAAACCCCTCTCAACTTCTTTACGTAAATCTTCCAAGGATTTACTAAACTTTTCCGATGCAATTTTTTTAGAAAGGGCTAAGGGCGGAGCTACTCTCTCCTTACAGTTTTTCAAATCGCACATTTCGCAAGTGTCGTTTACTTCCGTGCGCCTGATTTTCGGGTCGTCCCAAAATTTAATTACGCGTTTGAGATTGTCGGAAACGTAGAAGCCGATTGTAACGCTGTAGATTTCGTCGGGCACAAGGATTCGCCTTTTGCCGACGGTGATGTTCAAAAAGCAATCGTCCGAATTCACAAAACGCGAGCGTAGTGAATCCGTAATGTAATTGTAATACTTGGGATTTTTCTTAATTCGATTCTCTAATTTTTCAAGCACCTTGAGGGAAACCCAACGCCTGCAATAATGCTCGTTGGAACTGTAGCCGCCCGGATTGCGCCTGATGTTGAGTCTCAATTCTTTGCTCAGCGAGTAGTTTTCTTTCCCGATTATTTTGTTGAAACGTAAAAAGAAAAATTGGTTTAATCCGAACTTTTTTGAAAGCAAATTTGTCGTACGCTGGAAAAACATTTCCGGCGTGGCACCGTATTTAAGCAACAAATCCCTAAGGAAGCCGGACTGCCATTTTTCAAGAGAGAAGAATTCACTTAAATCCTTTACCAATTCCGCATCGGGAATTAACAGCGCGTTTGCAAAGTAAGAAGCGTGGAAGTTGTTCAGTAGTTGGTCGAACGTTTCCACTGCAAGGCTGGAATGAATGTAACTGCGGTCTTCGATGCCGAGGTAATTGTAAGCCAGCTCTCTCCCAACTACAAATGCCTTTTGGGAATTGTTTAGCCGCGGATTTAACAATAAAATATTTCGCTGTCCGTCGAAAACAACCCCGCGCAAGGATTTTAGCAGCGGGTATTTTTCCAAGGCATTTTCGTCAATTTCGTAATTGAATTTTGATTTCAAAACTTCCGCTACGGCTTCGTAACCAACGGGTGGCTTAGTCGGTAATTTGTATTTCTTAACGAAATCTTTTGCTGCCTTTTCAAGCTCGGGGAAATAATTTTCGTGAAATTCTTTGTAAGTCTGCAAAGCCGTACGGCTGAATGTGTTTTGTGCCGCTTCGGATTCCCTTGCCATTTCAATTATTGTCGCAACCAGTGCACTCAATTGCATTGGCGCTGCGGACAAGGAGGAGATTAATTTATTTACGTCAATTCCGTAATGGTCAAGCGGTAAAATTTTTAACAGATTGGATTCGAGCAATTCCCCGATTGGCGCAAGGTGTTTTGTTAATTTGAGCGAAACAAGCTGATCGTAAGTAATGCCAAGCGACTCCGACAGTGCGGAAATTTTTTCCGCCTTGGGATATTTTTTGCCGCTCTCAATCTCATTCAAATAGGAAACCGAAAGCCCGCTCTTTTTTGCAAGTTCGGAAAGGGATAGCCCCTTGCTTTGCCGTAACTGCTTAAGCTTGAGTCCTAATATTAGTTTAATGTGTTCGTTGGAATATTTCATTTTGCAAAATTAACAATAAGACAACATTAAATAAAGTAAAAATAGTTGCCAAAAGCAAAATTTCATTATTAGCGAAATTTCGCTTGCTATTTATTTCGTAATAAACTATTTTTGCAACTGACAACAGAGCTTAAAAATTCAACAGAGGAAAGCCGTAAATGAAATTTAAAACAAAGAAAGGACGTTTGTTCGACATTCCCCGAATTCAATTGGAGAAATTCCCGCGAGAAGATGCTCTGTGCGACAAAAAAGGCGGAGACGGCAAGTGGCGAAAATATTCCTCGCAACAGGTAATTGAAATTTCCGAAAAGGTAAGCCTGGGACTTTTGAAGAAAGGCTACAAACGGGACGACAAGATTGCAATCATTTCTTACAACCGTACCGAGTGGACGCTTACCGACCTCGGAATTTTGCAAGTCGGGGCGGTTGACGTACCGATGTACCCGAATATGAGCGAGGACAATTACCGCTACATCTTTAACGACGCTAATGTGAAAGCGGTTTTTGTGGAAAATGAAGACGTGTACAAAAAAGTTGCCAATGTGCTTCCCGATTGCCCTTCCGTAAAAGAAGTTTTTTCGTACGACGAAGTAAATGGAGTGCCTCTCTGGAATGAGGTAATCAACGCTGCCGACGAATCCCTGCGTCCCGAGTTGGAAAAAATTGAAAAGCTGATTGACCCTGAGGACTTGGCGACAATAATTTACACCTCGGGAACAACCGGCGAGCCGAAGGGAGTAATGCTCACGCATTACAACATCTTTTCCGATGTTGTACAGGTGAGCGACGTTGAACCGCACGGCAAGGACGACCGGATGCTCAGCTTCCTTCCCATTTGTCACGTGTTTGAGCGTGCAGCGGTTTACTTCTACATGTACGTCGGAGGCGCAGTTTACTTTGCCGAAAGCATTGACAAAATTGCCGACAACATTAAAGAAGTTAAGCCGAATTATTTTACTACGGTTCCCCGCGTAATGGAAAAAATATTTGACAAAATAATGGAAAAGGGCAGGGAGCTTTCGGGAATTAAAAAGATGATTTTCGGCTGGGCTGTGGCTGTCGGTAATCAATTCCACCCGAAAGGGGAAAACAGCGCTTGGTACAACTTTAAACTTGCTATTGCAAGGAAACTCGTTTTCTCGAAATGGCAGGAAGCTTTAGGCGGCGAGATTAAAGGAATAATCAGCGGTGCCGCGGCTTTGCAACCGAGGCTGGGACGAATTTTTAACGCTGCCGGATTGACGATTAAACCCGGTTACGGACTGACGGAAACCTCTCCGGTTTTGACCTGCAACCGTTTTACCAAAGGTGATTGGTACATCGGAACGGTAGGAATTCCATTGGAAGAAGTTCAAATTAAAATTGACGAAAACACCGGAGAGATTCTCGCCAAAGGTCCAAACGTTACCAAAGGTTATTACAATCGTCCCGAGGACACCAAGAAAGCAATAGACGAAGAAGGCTGGTTCCACACCGGCGACATCGGCGAGTGGGTGGAAGGAAGATTCCTGAAAATAACCGACAGGCTGAAAGAAGTTTTCAAAACTTCCGGCGGAAAATTTGTTGCACCCCTGCCGATTGAAAACAAAATGAAGGAATCCAACTTCATTGAAAACATTATGGTGGTTGGCGAAAACAGGCGTTTTGTTTCCGCCCTAATTGTCCCGAATTTTGAATTCATTAAAAAATGGTGCAAGAAAAAATGCGTTGAATTTACCACTTGCGAAGAAATGATTCACTCCGATATTTTGAAAGAAAGGATTTGGCAGGACATTGCCAAGTACAACAAACGTTTCGGTAAGATTCAGCAGATTAAAAAATTTGTGCTTGTGCCGGACGAGTGGAGCGTGGAAACGGGCGAACTTACGCCAACGCTGAAATTAAAACGTCGCGTCATTTTAGCCAAGTACAAAGACGTCATCGAAGAAATTTACTCTGACACTAATTTGGAAACTCACTACAAATAATTAGAAGAATGATTATGAAAAGAATAATTAACGAAGTTGCGGTTTTAGGCTCGGGAGTGATGGGTTCGCGAATTGCCCTGCACTTTGCAAACATCGGCTGCAAGGTTTATTTGCTGGACATCGTTCCCCGCGAGCTTACGGAAGAAGAGCGTAAGAAAGGTCTCACGCTCGAAGACAAAGCCGTCAGGAACAGAATTGTCAACGACAATCTGAAAAATGTTCTGAAGGCAAAACCTTCCCCCGTTTACCACAAGTCTGTCGCTTCGCGGGTGGTAACCGGAAATTTTGAAGACAATATTGATTGGCTCTCCAAGGCGGATTGGATTATCGAAGCCGTTGTGGAAAACTTGGAAATTAAAAAACAAGTTTTTGAAAAGGTGGAAAAATTCCGCCGCCCGGGAACAATCGTAACTACAAACACTTCGGGTATTCCCATTCACTCAATGCTCGAAGGCAGAAGCGAAGATTTTAAAAAGCATTTTTGCGGAGCGCATTTCTTTAACCCCCCGAGGTATTTGCAATTGCTGGAAATAATTCCTTCGCCGGAAACCTCGCAGGAAATAATCGATTTCTTAATGCATTACGGCGATCTTTATCTCGGCAAGACTACAGTGCTCTGCAAGGATACGCCCGCCTTCATCGCCAATAGAATCGGGGTTTACAGCATTATGCTCGTATTCAAACTTATGCGCGAGGTTGGGCTAACGATTAAGGAGGTGGACACTCTAACCGGTCCGCTGACAGGCAAGCCGAAATCCGCTACGTTCAGAACGGCGGACGTTGTGGGAATTGACACGCTCGTTAAAGTGGCAAGCAATATTTACAAGGACTGTCCCGAAGACGAGGAGCGCGACATTTTCCAAATTCCCGATTACGTCAACAAACTTGTTGAAAACAATTGGCTTGGAGACAAGACAGGACAGGGCTTTTACAAAAAAACAAAAGACGAGCAAGGCAAAAGATTGATTTTAGAGCTAAATCCCGAAACGATGGAATACCAGCCGAGTCAGAAAGCAAAATTTGCTTCGGTCTCCGCTGCAAAGCCTATTGACGATTTGAAAGAAAGACTGAAAGTATTGCACCTTGCTAAGGACAAAGCAGGGGAATTCTTAAGAAAACTTTCTTACGGAATTTTCAAATATGCTTCCAACAGAATCCCGGAAATAACCGACGAGCTTTACAAAATCGACGATGGAATGCGTGCCGGTTTCGGCTGGAAGTTAGGTCCGTTCGAAATGTGGGATGCTCTCGGCGTTGAGCGTTCCGTAAAAGCAATGGAGGAAATGAATCTTGAGCCTGCGCCGTGGGTAAAGGAAATGCTCGAAAAAGGATTTACTTCCTTCTACAAAGTTGAAAACGGACAAAGGAAATTTTACGACATTCCCTCGGCTTCCTACAAGGAAATTCCAGGGACAAAAGATTTCATTATTCTCGACAATTACAGGGCAAACAAGCCTGTTTGGAAGAACGTCGGCGCAACTTTGCACGACATCGGCGACGGCATTGTGAACCTTGAGTTCCACACAAAAATGAACTCAATAGGCTCGGAAGTTTTGGAAGCCGTAAACAAGGCAATTGAAATTGCGGAGAAAGATTTCCGCGGTTTGGTAATTGCCAACAACGGCGAGCATTTTTCGGCAGGCGCAAACCTTGCCACGATGTTCATGCTGGCAACCGAGCAGGAATACGAAGAGCTGGATTTTGCGGTAAGGCAGTTCCAGAAAACCACAATGCACGTGCGGTATTCCTCCGTGCCCGTTGTAGTTGCCCCGCACAACCTTGCATTAGGAGGCGGATGCGAGTTAACTCTCCACGCTGACAAGGTAAATGCTTCGGCTGAGACTTACATCGGTTTGGTCGAGGTGGGTGTGGGAATTATTCCCGCCGGCGGAGGCACAAAGGAAATGACCTTGCGCGCTTCCGACACCTACGTGGAAGGCGGAATTGAACTTCCCGAATTGCAAAGGAGATTCCTCAACATTGCAATGGCTAAGGTTTCGACTTCGGCAAGAGAAGCGTTCGATCTCGGCATTTTTGTGAACGGTAGGGACGCCTATTCGGTTAATCCCAACCGCGTGATTACGGACGCTAAACGTGCTGCAATTGACCTTGCCGAACGCGGCTACACAAAACCGACGCCGAGGGAAGACATCAAAGTGCTCGGAAGAACCGGTTTGGCAGCTTTGATGCTCGGAGCTTATTCCTTCAGGTTGGGCAATTACATTTCCGACCACGACAAGAAAATTGCCGAGAAGCTCGCTTACGTAATGTGCGGCGGCGATTTGTCCGAAGGCACACTCGTTTCCGAACAATATTTATTGGATTTGGAACGCGAGGCGTTCTTAAGCCTGATTGGCGAAAGGAAAACTTTGGAGAGAATCCAAAGTATTTTGACCACAGGCAAACCTTTGAGAAATTAATTAATTTTTGAATAAACGGAAGAAGAAAAGTCATGAGAGAAGCTTATATTGTTGCAGGATACCGGACGGCGGTAGGAAAAGCCAAGAAAGGCGGATTCAGATTTTACCGTCCGGACGATTTGGCGGCGGATGTGATTACGCATCTTGTCAAGTCCGTTCCCGAATTAGACCCGCACAGAATAGACGACGTAATTGTAGGAACGGCGTTTCCCGAAGCCGAGCAGGGTCTTCAAGTCGGGAGGATGATTGCGCTCAAAGCGTTGTCCATTGACATCCCCGGCTCAACAGTGAACCGCTTTTGCGGTTCGGGAATAGACACAATCGCCATTGCCGTTTCCAGAATTCAAAGCGGGATGATGGATTGCATTATTGCCGGCGGCACGGAGTCGATGTCTTTAATTCCGATGACAGGCTGGAAGTTGGCTCCCAATTACGAAATAGCCGTTGAGCATCCCGAATATTATTTGGGAATGGGACTAACCGCCGAAGAAGTTGCAAAAGATTTTAACATCTCACGCGAGGAGCAGGATGAGTTTTCCTACCACTCCCACATGAAAGCAATTAACGCAATAAAGAACGGTTACTTTAAAGACCAAATTGTGCCCGTTGAAGTTAAGCACGTTTACTACGAAGACGGAAAAAAGAAAGAACGGACTTACGTAGTTGACACGGACGAAGGTCCGAGGGCGGACACTTCCCTTGAAGCGCTTGCAAAACTTAAACCGGCATTTGCCCAAGGCGGAACGGTTACGGCGGGCAACTCCTCGCAGATGTCCGACGGAGCTGCGTTTGTGCTTGTGATGTCCGAAGAAATGGTTAAGGAGTTGAACCTTACTCCTATTGCAAGAATGGTTACTTACGCCGTTGCAGGCGTTGACCCGCGGATAATGGGCACGGGACCGATTGCAGCCGTTCCCAAAGCGTTAAAGCGCGCAGGGATGTCTCTGAACGACATCGATTTGATTGAGCTTAACGAGGCGTTTGCCTCGCAATCGCTTGCCGTAATCCGCACACTTGATTTGAACACCGAAATAGTAAACGTAAACGGCGGTGCGATAGCACTTGGGCATCCGCTCGGCTGTACGGGCGCAAAGTTAAGCATTCAAATATTTAACGAGCTGCGCCGCAGGAATAAGAAATACGGAATGGTAACCGCCTGTGTTGGCGGTGGTCAAGGCGTAGCAGGCATTTACGAATTGTTGAATTAATAAATAAATTGCAGGCAGAGTTATGTCAGAAGAGAAAAAAGAAGTATTGAACGGCGGCGAATTTTTAATCAAGCCGACCGACCCTGAAAGCGTTTACACGCCGGAGGACATTAACGAAGAACAAAAAATGATGGTTGAGACCATCGAGGATTTCATCCGTAAGGAAATTATTCCCCGGCTTGACCCTATTGACAAGCAGGAAGAAGGCTTAATGGTAAAACTGCTGAAGCAGGCAGGCGAGCTTGGCTTGCTCGGAACTTTCGTGCCCGAAGAATACGGCGGGCTTGGCGAGGACTTTGACACCAACACACTTATTTCAATGGCAATGGGTCCCAGCCATTCCTTTGGCGTTGCATTTGCGGCACACACGGGAATTGGCACTTTGCCGATTCTTTACTACGGCACGGAGGAACAGAAGCAAAAGTACTTACCCAAACTTGCTTCGGGCGAAATGCTTTCTGCTTACTGCTTAACCGAGCCGACTTCCGGTTCGGATGCGCTTTCGGCAAAAACCACGGCAACGCTTTCCGAAGACGGGAATTACTACATCCTCAACGGGCAAAAAATGTGGATTACCAACGGCGGCTTTGCTGACATCCTGATTACTTTTGCCCAAGTTGACGGAGACAAATTTACTTGCTTTATTATTCCTACCGATTCGGAAGGCTTTACACGCGGCGAGGAAGAAAACAAGATGGGAATTAAGGGTTCCTCTACACGTGCTCTTTTCCTCGACAATGTTAAAGTGCCGAAAGAAAACATCCTTGGTGAAATTGGGAAAGGACATTACGTTGCGTTTAACATTCTGAACATCGGCAGGTTCAAACTCGGCGCAATGACCACGGGCGGAGCTAAGAGCTTCATTACAATTGCCGTTAAATACGCCAATCAAAGGAAACAGTTCGGCAGGTACATTTCCAGCTTCGGTGCAATTAAACACAAACTTGCTGAAATGGCAATCAGAACCTTTGTTTCCGAATCTGCCACGATGAGAGTCAGCGGTTTGATTAACCAAAGAGTAAACGCTTTAATGGACGAAGGCGTAAGTTACAGCGATGCCTTGATTAAAGCGGCGGAAGAATACGCAATTGAATCCTCGATAATGAAAGTGTTCGGCTCAGAAATGTTGGACTACGTAGTTGACGAAGTTGTCCAAATTCACGGCGGTTACGGTTATTCGGAAGAATACCCCGCAGCACGTGCTTACCGCGACAGCAGAATTAACCGAATCTTTGAAGGCACTAACGAAATCAACAGATTGTTGGTTGTGGACATGCTCGTCAAGCGCTCGATGAAAGGCAGGATTGACTTAATGGGTCCCGCACTCGGAGTTCAAAAAGAGTTGATGTCCATTCCTTCCTTCGGCGAAGAAGAGGAAGGCTTGCTTGTCAAAGAGCAAAAGGCAATTGAGCAAGCAAAGAAAGCTGTGCTGATGATTGCAGGTTCTGCGGTGCAGAAGTTCATGCAAAAATTAGCAGACGAGCAGGAAATAATAATGAACATTACGGACATGGCAATCGAGGTGTTCACTGCTGAATCCGCTATTTTGAGAACGTTGAAAGTGGCAAATTCCAAAGGCGAGGAAGCAGCCAAGTACTTTGCAGAGATGACTCAGGTTTACGTGAGCGATGCTTTGGAGAGAATTAATCTTTACGGAAAGCATGCTGTCGCAGCTTTTGCCGAAGGGGACGAGTTGAAGCTGTTGCAGCTCGGACTCAAACGGTTTACCAAACTTGACCCGGTTAATACGGTTAAGCTGCGCCGCAGTATTGCAGACAAGTTGATTGAAGAAGAGAAATACTGCTTCTAAGTCTTTGTTTAATAGCGCTCCTGAACTCTTCCCCTTCAAACGTGATGAAAAGAGGGGGAAGAGTTTTTATTTTAATTCACTACAAGGATATTGCCATTAAAGAGCTGAAGGGTTACTATCCTATCTTGAAAAAAATATTACAAATCGGAGTCCTCTCTTTTAGACATAAATCAAATTCCTTTTAATATTATCTGCTACTTCTTTTACTCTAATATTTTTTATTCCGTCCGCAGTTAGCAAATCGACTTTATGTTCGAGAAGAGTTTCGAGATATTCAACGAGACTATTAAATCTAAATCCTATTGGCTTGCGAAATTCTACCAGAATATCAACATCGCTCTCTTTTGTCATCGTGCCTTTGGCAGCACTTCCGAATAAAGCAATTTTTTCAACGTAAAATTCCGAAGACAAGTATTCGTGGGATTGTTTAAGTCTTTTTATTATTTCATCTCTTTGATCCATTTTTTGAATTTAACTCTTAGTTGTGTCGGTTTATTTATCTTATGTAATTGAAAATCTCACGATGTTAATTTTAAATTAAGAAGAATAAATTAAAATGTCAAAGGTAGTTAGGGCACAGGTTTAAAATCAATGGCAAAATATTATCATTGTATTTTTATTTCGAATATTTTGCTCTTAAAACTTGAACCCTTTCAGGGTTCTTCTTTAATTTTGATTCTTTTTGCTATCTACATTGAATCCCTACGGGATTCTTTCGGAAACAGTATTAAAAAGCATCCTGCTCTTTTCCGTAAGAAAAAGAAAGTTGTCTATCTGCAAAATGGTTTTTGTAAAATAGATTATTGGCAACTATACGACCCCAACGGGGTCGAATGTAAATAGAAGAAAAAAGAGGAAAGACAAACCGATGCCGAAGGTATCGAAAAAATTAAATTTCAATTATTTACGGTTTGTATTTAGGCTCTTGCGTATTGCATTTAACCATTTCTTATTTCTCGTTTCTTATTTCTTCTATTTTTTGCCACCAAATTTAAACTTGTACCCTAATGTTTCAGATCGGATTATCCCATCCCTCAATTTGACAACTTGCCGAAATATTTTTATATTTGAAATCCTAATTTTGAAAGATTTGACATTTTGATTTGATAAATTTTACACCGCGGGGTAGAGCAATTGGTAGCTCGTCGGGCTCATAACCCGGAGGTTGCAGGTTCAAGTCCTGCCCCCGCTACAAAGTAAAACCCCGCAACAAGCGGGGTTTTTTGTTTTAAACCGTTCCTCATTTTGTTTTTGCAATTAGAGCGTAAACTGAAAGCTGAATCGAAATCAACAATAAGAAGAATGAGATTAAAAGCATTTCAAATCCGCTGTTTTGAAAAGTTACAAGCGAATAGACCATTTTTCTAACGGTTTCGAACTGCGTTGAAAGATTACTCATTTTTACGAGTCCCTGCCAAAGCAAAATAAGCGAAACGACGAAGGACAAAATCGAAAGCCACAATAAAAGTTTGTAGCTTACTTTTGATTTAGTTATTTCCACAGTTGCTTCTGATTCTTCCATGATTCCTCCTTAGGGTTCTACCCAGAGTATTAATTTCCGTCTGTTGTCAAACGACGCATGACCGATTTTGTAATTCCGGTTATCTCTCCATTCGTACCACCAAATTGTGGTGTATTTCCCGGCTGAAATCCTTGTTGGCTCACCGAGAATTTTTTTAACGGTGCTGTCCCTCATCCCGATTTTTAACATTCTCCAGTTTTTAATACTTTTAAAAGGCTCTGTGCCTTTTCTCCTTTTTGAGTAAATTGAATCAAGGTTAAACGCCATTTTTCTTTTCAAACGCATTAACTTTTCAATTCTTGTAATTCTCTTTTCCAAATCTGCAATGCGTTTTTTAAGCGTAATAATCTCTTTGTTTTGTGCGGGAGAGAGAGTTTGCGCAAAAATTAAAATCAAAAAAATCAAAAGAGATTTCCTCATTGAAAATCTCCTTTATTTTAATAAAATAAAAAACACCTCGCTGTCAGCGTATCTTGACGAATCATTGTAGTCTATTACACGAATTTTGTAATGATGAGATTGTGGAACAAAATCCGGAATGTACCAACTGTACTTTCCCGTATTAGGAATGTGAGACGCAATCGTCATTATGTAATCGGTTTTTTTAAAGAGCTTTAAATTGGAATATTTCATTTTGTCCAATATTTTCCACGTAACCAGTACCGTGTCGCGGTGGTAGAAAATATCGCCTGTTGTGGGTGTGTAAACTTTTAAAACCTGCGCCATACGCGGTTCGTCCATGTGCAGAGGTTCTTGCAGGATGTTTCTGCAAGAAGTTAAAAGCACCCCGAGAAAAATTAAACCGAGAAAAAATTTCATTTTCATTTTTTTCTCTTGTTTTTTACAATCTTAAAAAAATAATAATAAAATATCTGCAATAATTCAACTGTTTTAGCTCTCCAAAACAAGTGTTTCGGCAAGTAAATCGTGAAGAGCTTGTTTTTTGTTTGTAAATAGCGCCATTAAAAAT
>JALWGH010000315.1 GCA_027013735.1 Melioribacteraceae bacterium | reverse complement strand
ATCAACAACTTAACTTTTGGAGTTGCGGTTTTTTCCGTAGCGCTTCTGTTTTTTTATTCCTGTTGCATTAAAAAGTTACCCTTAATAAACAACTTCACGGTTGCTTCGATGACAGGCTTAGCCTTTATTTACGGCGGTTTGGCTGTTCAAAAAATAGAAATAACAATTATGCCTGCGTTGTTTGCCCTGCTTGCAAATCTTTCCAGAGAACTCTTAAAAGACATTGAGGATATTGAAGGAGACACCGCTGCCGGGGTTAATACTTTTCCCGCGCTGTTCGGCGTTGATTCCGCCGTGCAGACGGCAAAGCTCTCATCGGCAATGTTGATTGTGCTTACCGTTATTGCTTATTTTACGGAAGGATATTCTGTTGTTTATTTACCCGCGATCGCATTAGTTGATTTGGGATTGGTTTACTTTTTAATTGCCTTAAAAAACAATCCCGGTAAAAAAGAAGTTAAAAAATTCAGTGCCCTGTTAAAAATAATAATAGTTCTTGGCTTAGTCGCAGTTTGGTTAGGAGCTTGGAAATAGTGAACTCACTTAAAAAATTTGACTTGTCTCTCCTTAACAGAAAAACAAAAGTCCTTGCCGGCGTTGACGAAGCCGGACGCGGACCGCTTGCAGGACCGGTGGTAGCGGCGGCAGTTGTGTTTCCAAAAAAAACGGAAATCGAGGAGGTAAACGATTCCAAAAAATTAAGCGAGAAAAAACGCGAGGCTCTTTACGACGAGATTATTAAGAACTGCCTTGCTTACGGCATCGGGATTGTTTACCAAAAAGAAATCGACGAAATAAATATTTTACAAGCCAGCTTAAAAGCAATGAAAAAAGCGGTCGAAAGTTTAAGAATTACGCCGGACTTGATTTTAATTGACGGCAACAAAACTTTTGATTGTGAAGTTGAAACCAAAACCGTTGTGCACGGAGACTCAAAATCCTTTTCGATTGCCGCTGCGTCAATATTGGCAAAGGTTACGAGGGACAGAATAATGCGCGAGCTTGCAACGGAGTATCCCGAATACAACTGGCACAAAAACAAGGGTTACGGAACCCGAGAACACATTGAAGCTCTAAAAACATTCGGCGTAACGGACATTCACAGAAAAACATTCCTGACAAAAATTTTTAACGATTAATTCCGGGGGAAATAAAAACGTCAAAAAGGAAGACGGGGAAATACGGAGAGGAAATAGCAATTAATTACCTGATTGAAAACGGGTACAAGATAATCGAACGCAACTACACTTACTCCCACGGTGAAATTGACATCATTGCGAAAGACAAAGACACTCTGGTTTTTATTGAAGTCAAATACCGCAAAAACCTTGAGTACGGCTACCCTGAAGAAGCAATCACAAAATCCAAAATTCGTATGGTTAAAAGAACCGCCGACGCTTATTTGTACGAAAACGAAATCTACGACAAACCCGTTCGCTTTGACGTAATTGCTATTTTGGAAATTCAAAAAGGCAAGCAACAAATTAAACATTTTAAATACGCATTTTAATTACAGAAAAATACCACGCAAAGAACGCAAAGGTTTTCCGCAGAGAACGCAAGAAATATTTCTTAAACCGTTCCTCTTTCCATTTTTAAGACGTACTTAACTACGTGTTCGTAGTATTTCTGCAATATTTTTGTTCTTCGACTCCCCGCAAATTTCAAAAGGTTTTACTATCTTTAAGAATTAACAAATGTAAAAATTCTTTAAATGCAAATACCAAAAGCCATAACAAAAAAAAGACTGAGTTTTTCGGAAAAGGTTTACAACTTTTTCGTAACAATGAGCGGGCTAACCGTTTTTACGTGGGAGTTTTTCAAACAGTCTTTTTTCCCTCCTTTCGACATTGCAGAAATAAAAAAACACATGGCTGAATTGGGAGTGAAAACACTGCCGATAGTAAGCATGACGGGATTCATCATCGGACTCGTAATGGCTTTACAGAGTCAGCCTGTTTTCGAACGTCTCGGCGCCTCGGACTATTTACCCGGCATTGTTGCGGTGTCCGTAGTGCGCGAGCTTGCGCCCGTTATTACAGCACTTATTTTTGCGGGACGCGTAAGTTCCGGGATCGGTGCTGAGCTCGGTTCAATGCGCGTTACCGAACAAATAGATGCAATGGAAGTTTCCGCGGTTAACCCGTTTAAGTTTCTCGTAGTAACAAGAGTGATTGCCACAACGTTGGTTCTGCCGTTGCTTACAATTTACGTAATTTTCCTTGCTTTGGCAGGCTCATACCTTGCGGTTATTTTAGCACAAAATATGAGTTACCAATATTACCAAACAGCCGTAATCGACGCAATCCACTTTGGAGATTTGCTCCCGGGAATTTTAAAAACATTTGTTTTCGGTTACATCGTGGGAATTGTTGGTGCTTACAAAGGCTTTACGGCAGAGGGCGGAACCGAAGGTGTTGGCAGAGCGTCCACTACGGCAGTGGTTCTCTCGTCCCTTTTAATTTTATTGTTCGACACTATTCTTGTTAAACTGAGTTTGTTAATATGGCCGACGTAACGCCGATCAGAATAAAACGCCTGTCAAAAAGCTTTGACGGACGTAAAGTTTTGGACGACATTTCGCTCGAAGTAACTTCCGGCGAAAACCTCGTGGTGTTCGGCAGGAGTGGCACCGGAAAAAGCGTTCTTTTAAAATGTGCGGTGGGATTAATGAAGCCCGACAAAGGCGAGGTCTTTCTGCTCGGCGAAAATATTTTCAACATTTCCACCAAAAAGCTAAACGGAATAAGAAAAAGAATCGGCTTCTTGTTTCAAAGCGCTGCACTTTACGATTCAATGACAGTTCGCGAAAACCTTGCCTTCCCGTTAGTCAGAAATTTTAGATTCAGCGAAAAAGAAATTAACGAAAAAGTTGTTCGTGCGCTCGAAATGGTAAACCTTGCAGAAGCAATCGACAAAATGCCGGCGGAGCTTTCAGGCGGAATGAAAAAACGGGTCGGACTTGCGCGCGGAATAATTACACAGCCGGAAATAATGTTTTACGACGAGCCGACCACAGGGCTTGACCCGCTGACATCAAAGGAGATTAGCGTTTTAATCAGGGATTTACAAACGGAGCTGAATATGACTTCAATTGTCGTAACGCACGATTTGATTTGCGCGGAAATAATTGCCGACAGAGCTATTTTCCTCAAAGACGCAAAAGTAAAATACGAAGGAACTATTCAGGAGCTGGTACGTTCCGACGACCCGTTTCTAAAGAATTTTTTCAGTCACGAAATTTTAAATGCTTAACGGAGTTTGGTTATGCTAAAACATTTTGAAGGTGCAAAATTAGGAATCTTCGTTTTCTTCGGAACGGTGCTGATTATTGTCGCTGTTTTTCTTGTGGGAAACAAAGAATCCGTTTTTACAAAAAACGTTTACATTCACACCTATTTTGATGACGTTGCCGGTTTGCGCAAAGGAGCGTCCGTGCGTTTAAGCGGGTTGAACATAGGCAATGTTAGCGACATTCACCTTGTACCGGACACTACCGGCAGGGTTGAAGTTGTAATGCGCATCAGAAAAGAACTCCGTCAGTTTATTCGTCTCGACAGCCGCGCATCTATTGAAACGGAAGGACTAATCGGCAGTAAAATTGTAAGCATTTCCCCCGGCTCGCCTGATATGGAAGTCGTTAAAGACGGCGGAGTAATTCCTTCCCGTGAACCGATCAGCTTGACCAGAGTAATTGAAAAAACACAAGGCATAATCGGCTACCTGCAAACATTAACCCAAAACCTTGCTGACATTGTTCAAAAAGTAAACAGGGGCGAAGGAACGCTTGGCAAAATAGTAAACAACGACGAGCTTTACTACGAGTCCGTTCACATTGTTGCTTCCGCGGACACAAGTTTAAGAAAAATCACAAAGAAGCTTTCGGACATTACGGATGTTATTGTTAAAACAAGCTCGGGCGTTTCAAGCATTGTAAGCAACGTGGACAGCTCCGTTGCGGATATTAAAGACCTTGTCAAGCGCGTTCAAAAAGGCGAAGGTGTGCTCGGCGCTTTAATTTCCGACCGAAGCACTTACGATTCCCTACGCGCCGTAATAGACAACCTTGTTGTTACAACCCTAAACACAAAGGAAGGCGCACAGGCATTTTTGGAAAATATGGAAGCCCTGAAACACAACTGGTTGTTCAAGGAATACTTTGAACGGCGGGGTTATTGGAGCGCACCGAAATACGAACAAAGAATTCGCAGTGCAATCGATTCTTTAAAAGCCGAGACAGAACGCTTAAACAAAAAAATTGATTACCTAAAGTCTCTGCAAAATAAATTAAACAACGCTCCGGCAAATTAATTTTTAATTAAAGAAAATCTGAAACTGCAAATACGCGGAATAATTTCCTTTTAACTGTTTACCTACGTTAAAAAGGAGTTTTGTTTTTTGTCCGTTCAACAGTCTTGAGTAGCTAAGCCAAAACCACTTTTGAGAAAATCTCTGCACATCCGAATATTCTTCCACAATAGCGGCAAATTGATTAGCGCCTGCAATTTTACTCGCCTGAACATAATACCCCGAAGCCTTTTTGTCCCCAATCCGTGCTTCCAAATACTCCGACAGTAACTTAAAAAAAGAAAGATCCAAAACCGCACTTGCATCGTAACGAAAATCCCTGCCGTTAAATTCAGGAGAAGTGAAACCGAAAGGAACGGGGTAGGAAAAGTGCTCCACGTATTGATACGCCGCCGCACCCGCAAGCGTTAGCTGCATTTTATTAACCAGAGGAATATTTACACTTGCTCTTGCGGTGTAAAGGAAGCTGTACCTGCTCTGTTTATTGGTTGAACCCTTGCCGTCAAAAATGCCGAGAGTTAAATGCCCAAAGTCTTTTTTCTTAAACGTAACTTGTACGCCCACATCCCTTGCGCTTGTTTGCGCCGCGGGGATTAAAATATTTACAAAATGCGTCCTCTCCGCAAACGGGATTTGCCAATCCGATTGGTAACGCTGAAGGCTAAACTCAGGCGTTTGTCTGCCAAAACGAATTATTGCAAACGAGGTTCCGTAACCGGCGTAAGCATCAAGCAATTTAAAAGCACCCGCATTGTTAATTACCCCTTGCACCTTGTAATCAATTCCTTTGGTTTTAAGCGGTGTGCCTTTAATCCAAAGCTTAACGCGGCGCACTTGAAATCCGTTTTCTTCGTTTGCCACGTATGCCCTTAGCTGTGCGTAACCGTTAAAATTCAAGGCTTTCGTTTGTGCAGAAATTTTTGTTGAAACAAAACAGCTTAGCGTAAAAAACAAAACAAGAAACAATTCCTTTACTATTATTTTGCGCTTAAACATTTCTTCACCTTAGCTTTTCAATTAAAGCAGAACGCCTGCAAACATTTTAATTGCCACTGCAAAAAGTACGGCAGCGTAAAGAGCTTTTACCCACTTGGGTTTTGCTTTGCCGCTCATAAAAGAGCCGCCAAGCTGCGAGCCGATTATTACGGCAATTACAACTATTATCGTTAACGTCCAATTAAAATTGCCTTGAGCCATGTGTCCAAGGTAACCGGAAAGAGAAGAGAACGTAACTACAAAAGCGGTTGTTGCCGCTGCCTGCTTGGTTTTGTAGCCCATCCACATTAAGATCGGAGCAATAATAAAACCGCCCCCCAAACCAAGCATTCCACCCATAAAACCGGCAAAAGCACCGACACCAATACCGATTAACGAGCGTTTTTTAAGAGACATCATTTCCTCCGGTTCGGGATTCTTGGCAAAGAAAACCATTCTAACGGCTGCCGCAAGAACAGCAATAGCAAACAAGAGTAAAAGTAATTTAACGGGTACAAACTGTGCCGTCCATGCTCCGATAGGTGCAAAAATTAATGCGGAAACCGCCATTGCCGCTCCGCCTTTCCAATCGACCAATTTCTTTCTTGAATAAGGAATTAAAGCAAGTAGTGTGTTCAAGCCGTTAAGTAAAAGCCCGAGAGGAATAGCAACTTCTTTTACACTAAATCCCGCCCACTTTAAGACGGGGACATAAATCATTCCACCTCCGAGCCCGAGCATTGCAAACAGAAAAGATGCTACGAATATTATTATTGCAACCAAAGTGTAAAGCATTTTTTAACTCCGCTATTTTAATTAAAGGAGGGAAATACCTTCAACATCATTTCCCGACCTAAAAACACATTAAATAATCCTGCAAACACAAATCATTTTGACGAGTAAAAAAATAAAATATTTTCTTAATTAACAAACATTTATTTGATTATTGACAAACAATTTATTTTTTACTATTTTTGGTTAGTGAATATTAACTAATGTGAAAAACAAAAATGACAAAAAGACAGGAAGAAATTATTGACACTGCATTAAAGCTGATTTCCGAGAAAGGCATTCAAGGTTTGACAATAAAAAATATTTCAAAGGAAATTGGTATTTCCGAACCTGCAATTTACCGCCACTTTGAAAACAAAACGGATATTTTAATCCGTTTGCTCGACAATTTTAAGTTTAAAGTTAACGAAGCCGTAAAGGAAATTAACGAATCCGACAAAGACGACTGGGAAAAAATTCACGACTTACTTAAAAACTTTTACTCAATGTTTAATGAAAACCCTTCTTTGGTCTCCGTTATTTTTTCAGAGGAGATTTTTAAATACGCAAAACTCTTAACGGAGAAAATACTCGAAATACTTAATTTCACTGAGAAGAACTTGTTGAAACTTATTGCCCGCGCACAGAAGGACGGAATAATCC
>JALWGH010000314.1 GCA_027013735.1 Melioribacteraceae bacterium | reverse complement strand
CCATTATTGAAGCGAAAGTTGAAAAAGGAAGAGGAATCACGGCTACAGTGCTTGTGTTAAAAGGTACATTGAAAATTGGACAGCCTTTTGTTGCCGGAGTTCACCACGGTCGCGTTCGTGCAATGTTCGACGAAAGGAATAATAAAGTTACGGAAGCTCCGCCCGCTACGCCGGTTTTGTTGCTCGGATTCGAAGGCACTCCGCAGGCAGGCGATATTTTTGCCGTCGTTGGAAGTGAAAAGGAAGCAAGGGACATCAGTAACAAACGCCAGCAATTGAAGCGTGAGCTCGAATACCGTCAGGTTAAATTAATGACGCTCGACGAAATTGCAAATCAAATTAGTCAAGGTGGGGTTAAGGAATTGCCTTTGGTGGTTAAAGGCGACGTTGACGGCTCGGTGGAAGCGCTTTCCGATTCTTTCATGAAACTTTCCAACGACAAAGTTACGGTTAAAGTTATTCACCGCGGAGTCGGAGCAATTACGGAAAGCGACGTTCTACTTGCGGCGGCGTCAAAGGCTATTATTGTTGGATTTCACGTTAGACCTAACTCTAACGCGCGACGTCTTGCCGAAAAGGAAAACGTGGACATTAGACTTTACAATGTGATTTACGATGCAATTAATGAAATTAAATCCGCTCTCGAAGGAATGCTTGAGCCGGTACTTTCGGAAAAACCGATTGGCACGGCAGAAGTCCGCGAGACCTTCAAAGTGCCGAAGGTTGGAACCGTAGCAGGTTGCCACGTTACCGATGGTAAAATACTGCGTTCCTCCAAAGTAAGACTTTTCCGCGACGGAGTTGCTATTTACGAAGGACAGCTTTCTTCACTGAAGAGATTTAAAGACGACGTGAAAGAAGTTGTTGCAGGTTACGATTGCGGTATGGGCATTGCTAACTTTAACGATATTAAGGTAGGCGATATTATTGAAGCTTACGAAGTTGTGGAAACAAAACAGAAGCTGGATTAAAATGTCCGTACGAATGGAAAAAATACAAAAACTCGTGAAGGAAGAAATCAGCTTGATTTTTCTTCACAAAATTCAAGACCCGCAGCTGGGGCTTACGACAATCACGAAAGTGAAAATAACCCCCGATTTGCGGTTTGCCAAAGTTTTTGTTTCCGTAATGGATAAAGAAAAACGCGAAGACACTATTAATAAAATAAATGAAATTAGTTCTTTGATACGCACCGAACTGGCGCACAGAGTCAGATTAAGACGCGTACCGGAGTTGGAGTTTTTGATTGACGACACTCTGGATTACGTAGAAAAAATGGAAGATATTTTTAGAAAAATTCACAGCGATGATAAGCAAGAAGACCAAAACGGCGGGTGAAGTTGATTTCAACGCCGGCGAGGTTATTTTAATTGACAAATATTCCGGTTGGACTTCTTTCGACGTTGTGAATAAAATTCGTAACGTTACGCGCACTAAAAAGGTCGGACACGCAGGCACTTTAGACCCTGCTGCAACGGGACTGCTGATTGTGTGCACAGGTAAAAAGACGAAGGAAATTTACAAGTATCAGGACGAAAGAAAAGTTTACAGCGGAGTTATTTCGCTGGGAGTTACAACTGATACGCTTGATGCCGAAGGTAAAGTGCTGGAGGAAAAGGAAGTCGGAGAATTGAGTGAGGAAGAAATTCTCACCGTTAGAGATTCTTTCCTTGGTGAAACCGAACAGCTTCCGCCGATGTTTTCGGCTAAGAAGCACAAAGGAAAAGCTCTTTACAAATATGCCCGTAAAGGCGTGGAAGTGGAAAGGAAACCGAATAAGGTTTTCATTTATTCATTTGACATTTTGAAAATAGAACTGCCGGAGATTTACTTCAGGCTGGAATGTTCCAAAGGAACTTACGTACGCGTGATTGCAGCGGATTTCGGTGAAAAACTCGGAACGGGCGCACACTTAAAAACTTTGCGCAGGAAAGCAATTGGCGAGTACTCCGTGGAAGATGCGTTAACTATTGATGAGTTTACGGAAATTTTTAAAGTGAAGAATGTTTCCGGCGGCTAAAAGAAATTGAAAAGATACAGTATTGAATTTTGAAATCCCGGGCTTTGGTTCGTTAGGAGTAAGGAAAAAACAGAAAGATGAAATTATTTACGGATAATTCTCAAATAATAAAAGATTCGAACACGGTTGTAACAATCGGGACGTTTGACGGCGTTCATTTGGGACATCAGAAAATTCTTGCCGAAACAGCCGCCAAGGCAAAAGAATACGGCGGAAGGAATTTCTTGATTACCTTTGACCCACACCCGCGGACGGTTGTTTCCGAGAATTACAAAATGAAACTTTTGACTACAACAAAAGAAAAAATTGAATTGCTTGAAAAATTCGGCATTCAAAACACTTTCGTTGTTAAATTTACAAAAGAGTTTGCCGAACTCTCGTCGGAAGATTTCGTGCGCGAGATTATCTGTAAAAAAATCGGCGCAAAACATCTTGTAATCGGTTACGACCATAAATTCGGCAAGGACAGAGCCGGCGACTTCCACACTTTAAGCGAGTTGGGGGAGAAATACGATTTCGATGTTTCAATGGTGCCTCCGGTTGAGTTGGACGGGGAAATAATCAGCAGTACTTTAATCAGAAGGAACTTGCTCGCGGGAAAAATCCGGAAGGCAAACAAAATGCTTGGCAGGGAATATTCGCTGGTTGGGAAAGTGGTGAAAGGTTCAATGCGCGGCAGAACGCTTGGCTTCCCTACTGCCAATCTTGAGATTGAAGACGAGGAAAAATTAATTCCTTCCAACGGGGTTTACGTGGCAAAGGTCAGGTTTGCGGGGAAAATTAAGTTCGGACTTTTGAATATCGGTTTCCGTCCAACGTTCGAGGATGACGACCAACTTTTTATCGAGGTTCACATTTTTGATTTTCAAGAAGACATTTATAATTTTGAACTGAAGATTGAATTTTTAGAGTATTTGAGACCCGAAATTAAATTCGGCAGTAAGGAAGAATTAATTGCGCAAATAGAAAAAGACAAAGAAGAAGCAATGGAGTTTGTAAGTAATTTAGTTAATTAATCCCGGTTAAGGCTGGGGTTTGATTGAATCAAAAATAAAGGAGAAACACTATGTCGTTGACAAAAGAAAGAAAACAGGAAATCATCAAGAAATTCGGAGCTAATGAGAAAGACAGCGGAAGAGCCGAAGTTCAGATTGCAATTTTAACCGAAAGAATTAACAATCTGACTTCGCACTTTGCCGAAAACAAAAAAGACCACGCTTCCAGAAGAGGACTTTTGCAGATGGTCGGTAAAAGAAGAAGGCTTTTGAATTACTTGAAATCCAAAGATATTGAAAGATATCGCACAATAATTAAAGAATTGAACTTAAGGAAATAAGAGGTTTTAAATGGTTTTTGTAAAAGAAGTAGAAATTGACGGTAAAAAATTAACAATTGAAACGGGGAAATTAGCCCGGCAGGCAAACGGTGCCGTGTTGGTTACAATGGGCGGCACAATGGTGCTTGTTACGGCTACGGCTGCGGACGACCCCAAGGAGGACATCGACTTTTTGCCTTTGTCCGTGGATTACAGGGAAAAGCCCTCGGCAGCAGGTAAAATTCCCGGCGGTTTCTTTAAGCGCGAAGGCAAGCCTACCGAAAAGGAAGTGCTTAGCGCCCGGCTTATCGACCGTCCCATTCGTCCGTTGTTCCCCGATGGTTACCGTTACGAAACTCAGATTGCGGCGTTTGTGTATTCGTTCGACGGACAGTACGACGCCGATGTGCTCGCGGCAGTGGGAGCTTCCGCCGCGCTTACCGTTTCGGACATCCCGTTCCAAGGTCCTATCGGCGAAGTAAGGGTTGTAAGAGTTAACGGTAAATACGTTGTTAATCCTACGCTTGCCGAAATCGAGGAAAGCGACCTTGAGCTTACCGTTGCCGGAACGGAGGATTCCATTGTAATGGTGGAAGGCGAAGCAAAGGAAGTTGACGAGTCCGTCCTTTTGGAAGCGTTTGCCGCAGCTCACGAAGAAATTAAAAAAATAGTTGCCCTTCAAAAAGAACTTGCCGCGGAAGCAGGCAAAGAAAAATTTGAAGTTGAAGCGCCTGTTACGGACGAGGAACTTTACGAAGATGTAAAGAAGCTTGCTTACGATCGCTACATTGAGCTGATTGCGACCGTGCTTACCAAACAGGAACGTCAACAAAAAAACAAAGAGCTGAAAGAGGAAGTCCTGGAAGCTCTTGCCGAAAAGTACCCCGAAAGGGAGAGTGAAATTAAAAGCATTCTCCACGACATGGAGAAAGACTTAATGCGCAAGCGCATTTTGGAAGAAGGGAAAAGACTTGACGGAAGGACGACTACCGAAGTTCGCCCCATTTCAATTGAATTGGGTTTGCTTAAAATGACGCACGGCTCGGCGCTTTTCACAAGAGGAGAAACTCAAAGCTTAATGACGCTTACCCTCGGAACAAAAGCCGACGAGCAAATAATTGACGGATTGCAAGAAGAATACAAGAAAAGATTCCTTTTGCATTACAACTTTCCGCCCTTTAGCGTTGGGGAAGTGGGACGCTACGGCGCGCCGGGAAGAAGGGAAATTGGTCACGGCAATTTAGCTGAACGTGCTCTTAAGAGCATTATTCCCGACGAAAAGGATTTCCCTTACACAATCCGTTTAATCTCGGACATTTTGGAATCCAACGGTTCGTCTTCAATGGCTACGGTTTGCTCGGGCAGTCTCGCTTTAATGGACGGCGGTGTGCCCGTAAGATGCGCCATTGCAGGTGTTGCAATGGGACTGATTAAGGAAGGCGAGCAATACAGCATCCTTACCGACATTACCGGAACGGAAGATCATTTGGGCGACATGGACTTTAAAGTTGCCGGCTCGGACAAAGGAATTACGGCAATTCAAATGGACATTAAAATTCAAGGGCTTTCTTTCGACATAATGGAAAAAGCTCTTGCACAGGCAAAGGAAGGAAGACTCTTCATCCTTGACAAAATGAATTCCGTGATTAGCTCGCCGAGAGAAAACCTCTCGCCTTACGCTCCGAGACTTATTACCTTCCCGATTAACACTGACAAAATCGGTACGGTTATCGGACCGGGAGGAAAGGTAATCCAAAAGATTCAAAAAGATTACGGCGTTGAAGTCTTTATCGAAGAAGACGGAACCGTGAACATTGCTTCTACCAGCGCAGAAGGCGCACAGCAAGCCAAGGAATTTATTAAATCGATTGTTGCCGAACCCGAGTTGGGCAAGGATTATTTGGGTAAAGTTGTTAAGCTTACCGATTTCGGAGCTTTCATTGAAATTTTACCCGGTGTTCAAGGCTTGCTCCACATCTCACAGATTGACAACGTGAGAGTTAACAAGGTCGGGGATTACTTCAAGGAAGGAGACACCGTTAAAGTAAGAATCGTTAAGATGGAAAACGGAAAAATCAGCCTTTCGAGAAAAGCGATTATTAATTCCAATCCCGACAAAAAAGAAGAAAAGTAATTATTTTGAAGGAGCCGTACACTTGTTGCGGCTCTTTTTTTATTCATTAAAAGTTTTTGAAAAGTGAAATTGTTCGGAATAGATTTTAAGAAATTAATTTTAGCTCCCATGGCGGAGATTAGCGATGCGGCTTTCAGAAAAATTTCGCGGAAGTTCGGAGCCGGACTCGTTTTTACTCAAATGGTGAGCGCCGAGGGAGTTGCCCGTCACAATTTCACTACACTGCGCTATCTTTCTTTTGCACGCGACGAAAAGCCGATTGGCGTTCAGGTGCTTGGCAACGATGCCAAAATCTTAGGGCGTGCCGTAAAGGAAATTTTAAAATTTAATCCCGACGTAATTGACCTTAACAGCGGCTGCCCCGTAGCCAAGGTTACTTCCAACAATATGGGGTCTGGCTTAATGGATGACCCCAAACACCTTGGGGCATTGGTTAACTCAATGGTTAAAGCCGCGGGAGAGACTCCCATCTCGGTTAAATTTCGTCTGGGCAAAGATTTAAGTAAAATAAATGTCGTTGAAAGCGCAAAAGCCGCTGCGGACAACGGCGCTTCTTTTATTACCGTGCACGTGCGTACAAGCACGGGCAGGTACGACGAGCGTCCGAGGTACGAATGGCTTGCAAAAGTTAAAGAAGCGGTTGACATTCCCGTTGTGGCAAACGGCTCGATTTTTACGCTTGAAGACGCCTTGTTCATTAAAGAAAATTTTAATGTTGACGGGCTGATGATTGCCCGCGGTGCGCTTGGCAACCCCTTTATTTTCAAGCGCTACAACACATTTGTTGAAAAAGGTTTTGATCCGGGTCCGCCGGATTTGAGTCTCGTTAAAGAGACTCTGTTTGAACACATTAATTTATTGGAGCGTGAGTTCGGTGAATTCAACGCTCTCGACAAAGCCAAAAAACACTCAATTTGGTATTTGAAAGAATACAACGGAATTTCCATTCTTCTGGATAATATATTTGCTTTGAAAAGTTTGAGCTCGCTTTACGAGTTTTTAAATAAACATTTTGACAATATTCAAAACGGAACTTATCCCGAAGAGGACAATTCTCTAATACAACAAAAGTTTTTCAAAAGAGTGGTTTTTTGGCTGTTGGAAGATAATTACAACGTATTATCAAAAACAGCATGAGAGAAGTTTAAATTGATTAAAGAAATTATTATTAACTCGACGATCACTCAGAACAGAGTGGCAATAACGGAGGACCATAAACTGGTCGATTTCTTCGTTGACCACCTTGACAAAAAACGTATGGTGGGGGATATTTATTTAGGGCGTGTTGCAAGGGTACTTCCCGGAATACGCGCGGCGTTTATTGACATCGGACTAAAGCACGATGCGTTTCTACATTTTTCGGATGTCGGCAGTACGCTTGACCAACTGCAATCTTTGCTTGACGAAGATTACGACACCGAGCAGGACGATGCGGATTTCGAGCAGGTAGGTTCAAAGCCTACTTCGCAGGGACTTTCCACTTACGAAATTACGCAGAAGTTGAAGAAGGGAAACGAAATCATCATTCAAATAATTAAAGAGCCTGTTAAAGGCAAAGGTGTAAGAGTTTCCTCTTCCGTTTCAATCCCCGGACGTTTTTGCGTTTTGCTGCCTTTCGACAGGAAAAAAGGCATTTCCAAAAAAATCAGCAATTACAAAGAGCGAAAAAGGCTTCAGAGAATTGCACGCTCGATTGTTCCTTCGAACTTCGGAATAATAATCCGAACGGCAGCAAAGGGACAAAGCGAAAGCATCATCGAAGCGGATTTGAAATATCTCCTTAAAACGTGGGAGGAAATTCAGGAGAAGCTTCAGCACTCCAAACCGCCGGCTTTGATTTACAAAGACGTTTCCACAACGCTTAGCGTAATCAGGGACTTGTTTACTCCCGACGTCAACAAGGTTTTCATTGATTCGAAAAAAGTTTACAAGGAAATTCGAAATTACGTCCGCTTTATGCAGCCGGAACTTCTTGAAAGAATTGAGCTTTACAAGGGAAACGAACCGATTTTCGAGGCGTTTAAGATTGAAGAACAAGTAAATCAAATGTTTTCGAAAAGGGTGCCTTTGCCCAGCGGCGGTTACATCGTAATTGAGCAAACCGAAGCAATGACGGTGATTGACGTTAACAGCGGGCGTTACGCAGCCAAGAAGGAACAGGAACTGAATTCCTTGAAAACCGACTTGGAAGCTGCGCGCGAAATAGTGCGCCAGTTGCGATTGCGCGACATAGGCGGGCTGATTGTGGTTGATTTTATTGACCTTGAGGACGAAAAGAACCGCAAGAAAATTTATGACGAACTGCGTAAGGAATTCCGCCGCGACCGTGCAAAAACCGCAATGTTACCGATGACGGATTTCGGACTGATGCAAATTACACGGCAGAGAATCCGTGAAAATATTTTGCAATCCACTTACGAACCGTGTCCCTACTGCCAAGGAACAGGCTGGCTGATAAGGAAAGACAATCTGATTTATGACATTGAAGAATGGCTGAAAAAATACAAACTGCAGGGCAAGGAAAAGAGATTAAAACTTATTGTTCATCCCTCGCTTGGAAGGAAATTGAAAGAAGGAAGAATTTCCACATTTACCAAATTTAAATTAAAATACTTTTTCAGAATGAAGCTTGTGGAAGATGAGAAGATGGATCCTTCTTCCTTTAAGATAATTTCCTCGCGAACGGGCGAAGACCTTACGGAAGAATTTTCTTAATTGTCAATGTTTTAATATACGTTTAGTGTGGTTAACTTTAAAGGTTAAGTTTATTGGAATTATTATTTGGGTGACGAAATGAAAAAGACTAAGCTTTTTAAAGTTCATGAAAAATTAGGCGCAAAGATTGTTGACTTTGCCGGCTTTGCAATGCCGGTGCAATATTCCTCGATTATCGAAGAACATTTGAATGTTAGAAACAACGTCGGAGTTTTCGACGTTTCCCACATGGGCGAGTTTTTTGTTAAAGGCGAACGCGCGTTGGATTTTGTGCAGTACGTTACTGTTAACAACGCCTCAAAACTTACCGAAGGCAGAGTGCAATATTCCGCAATGTGTTACCCCGACGGCGGAATTGTTGACGACCTGCTTGTTTACAAACTAAGCGACACGGAATTCATGCTTGTTGTAAATGCCTCCAACATTGAAAAAGATTTTAATTGGATTAAACAACAGCAGGAAAAGTTCGGCGTGGAGTTGGTAAACGCAAGCGACGATTATTCTTTGCTTGCTGTGCAAGGACCGAAATCAAAAGAGACAATTCAGAAAATTTGCGACAAAGAATTGGACTTGGAATATTACCACTATTTTTACGCTAACGTTGCAGGTGTTGACATGCTTGTCTCACGCACGGGTTACACGGGCGAATTGGGCTACGAGCTTTATTTTACAGGCGACGAAGAGACTGCCGAAAAAGTTTGGAATGCGGTTTTCGAAGCAGGAGAGGAATTCGGCATTAAACCAGCGGGACTCGGTGCGCGGGATTCCTTACGTTTGGAAATGGGCTACTGTCTTTACGGAAACGACATCGACCAAACGACCAATCCGCTTGAAGCAGGGTTAGGCTGGATTACGAAATTAAAGAAAGGCGAGTTCATTGGCAGGGAAGCTTTGCTGAAAGTAAAAGAGGAAGGGCTTAAAAGAAAATTAGTTCCGATGATTAGCGAAGAAAGAGCATTCCCTCGTCACGGTTACGAAATTTCAGTGGAAGGGAAAACAATCGGCCACATTACAAGCGGAACGGTTAGCCCCGTATTGAACAAACCGATTGCTCTCGGTTACGTTGAAATTGAATTTGCCGAACCCGGCACAAATGTTAATTTTGTTATTCGCGGGAAAGAAATCCCGGCTACTGTTGTTACTCTACCATTTGTGAAAAAAGAAAAATGAAAATACACGTTTTACTTTCTCCGCTTAATGCGGACGAGCTTTATTTTACGGGCAAAACGGTTGTCGTTGTTGACGTATTGCGCGCAACCACCACAATAATTACGGCGCTTAAAAACGGTGCAAAAAAAATTACTCCCGTCGAGTCGGTGGATTTTGCCGTTAAAGTTTCCGGTGGTATTTCCGGCGGACACACATTGTTAGCCGGCGAGCGAAATACGCTAATGGTGGAAGGCTTTGCGCTTGGCAACTCCCCGCTTGAATTTACCGAAGAAGCGGTTAAGGACAAATCGATTATTCTTTTTACTACCAACGGAAGCAAAGCCATTGTGCGCGCTAAGTTTGCCGAAAACCTTTTAATTGCTTCTTTCAACAATGTTTCCGCAATTGCAAATCGTTTGGCTGAATTGGGCAACGATGTTGAAATTCTTTGTGCCGGAAGCAACGGAATGTTTTGTGTTGAGGACACGGTTTGCGCTGGTTGGATTATTTCGGCAATACAGGAAAAAACGGAAGATGTTGAACTTTCAGATTCTGCCAAAGCAAGTCTTGTTCTGAAAAAACATTTCGGTAAAAGAATTTTGAAGATGCTGAAAGATAGCGAGCACGGACAATTGTTGATTGGTAACGGATTTGAGGAAGATTTAAAAGTTGCGGCAGAGGTTGATTCTACGGACTTAGTGCCTGTTTACGTTCAGGGAGAAATTATTGCTCCCGACTTTTCCGGCAGTAAAAAATCCAAACCGGAGAAAAAGTAGCAAATGGCTAAGAAGAAAACAAAAAAAAACGTTAAGGCTCAAAAGGAATATTTAATCTCTCCTGAGAAGAAGATTAAAATAATTGCCATTGCAATTTTACTTTTGTCCGTTTTTGTTTTCCTTAGCATTTTGTCCTACTCCCGTTACGATGCCTTTATTGCCGATTACGGCTTTTTCGATTTGTTCAAAGTGTTTACGAACAATCCTGAGTTTAACAATAAAGTAAGTTCTCTCCACAATTGGATGGGAATTTTCGGCGCGTATTCCGCCTTTTTCCTGATTCAAAAAACAATCGGTTATTTTTCAATTATTTTTCCGGTGATTACTTTTCTTTGGGGATTTTCCTTGCTGAGCAAAAAGAATTACCGGCTAACGCTTAAGGCAACCAACTTTCTGCTTGCGGTAGGAATTTTGTTTGCAACGTTTTTCGGTGTGCTTCGCTTTGCGCCCGATATTCATTTGTTTGTGGAAATGAATGAACTTTCCGGTAATGTCGGATTCTTTTTCGGAAAGGGAATGGCTCTGCTTTTCGGCGGGCTCGGCAGCATTATTATTATCGGTACGGTTTTGGTCGTAACAATATTTTTCACGTTTAACATTCCGATTGAACCGATTAAAGATTTTGTTACGAAATTTTTCAAAGAGGAAGAAGAGTCAATTAAAATAAACAAACCTGACGATGAAGAAGAGCGGTTGGAGAAAATAAAGAAATTAAGCTCTTTGAAAAAGCGTAAAACCGTTAAGCCCGCACAACCTGTGAATCCGGAAGATTTGAACGTGCTTGAGCCGGAAGAAAAAGAAAAGACAAAAATCAGGATTATTCACAAAGACGAACCTGAAGATGTTTACGAAACCGTTGTGCCGGAAGAACAGCCGCCCGTTGAAGAGCACAAGGAAAAATTGGAAAATCCCGACGAAATAATTGACGTTCAAAAAGAGGAATTACTGCCCGAGCAGTGGGAGGAAAAGATTAAATACGCTTCTCCAACCGTTGACTTGCTTGATCCAAAAACGGAAGACGAAGTAAAAATTCCCGAAGAGGAATTGAAGAAAAACGCAGAGTTGCTAAAGGAAAAGCTGGCTCTTTTCGACATTGAGATTAAAGATATTTCGGTTACTCCCGGTCCCGTTGTTACGCTTTACGAAATTGTTCCTGCCCCCGGCGTAAAAATAAGCAGGATAGTCAGCCTTGAAAACGACATTGCTCTCGCGCTTGCGGCAAGGGGAATCAGAATTATTGCGCCCATTCCGGGCAAGAGCGCAATAGGAGTTGAAATTCCTAATTCGCATTCTTCCCTTGTAACCGCGCGCAGCGTTTTAGCAAAAGTTAAAAACACAAAAGCCGAACTGCCCATGGCTCTCGGCAAAACAATTTCCGGCGACGTTTACATTACGGATTTGGCAAATATGCCTCACCTTTTAATTGCGGGTTCAACCGGCTCAGGCAAAAGCGTGGGAATTAATATGATTATTAATAGCTTGCTTTTTTCCAAGCATCCGTCGGAGGTGAAGTTTGTAATAATTGACCCGAAAAAGATCGAACTCTCATTTTACAAGAGATTGAACAAACATTTCCTTGCGGTCTCGCCGGACTTGAACGAAGACATTATTACAACTCCGCAAAACGCACTTGTTGTTCTGAAAGCCATTGTAATTGAAATGGAAAAACGTTACGATATGCTTGCCAAAGCGGGAGTGCGGGAAATTGTTTCTTACAACAAAAAGATTGAAAATCCCAAAACCCGTCCGAAAGATTCGGACAGGGTAAAGCACCACAAACTGCCTTACATTATTGTAGTCATTGACGAGCTTGCCGATCTGATGATGACTTCCGGCAAGGAAGTGGAAGAGCCGATTGTTCGCCTTGCCCAGCTTGCCCGCGCAGTGGGAATCCATTTGATTGTAGCCACTCAGCGCCCGTCGGTTAATGTGATTACAGGCTTGATTAAAGCAAATTTCAATGCTCGGATGGCTTACAAGGTTGCCACTAAAATCGACTCGCGCACAATTCTGGATATGAACGGAGCCGAAAAACTTTTGGGACGGGGAGATATGCTGTTCCTTCCCATTGGCGCGCCGAAACCGATTAGAATTCAGAACGCTTTCATTTCCACCGAGGAAGTTGAAAGGGTGGTTAATTACATTTACGTTCAGCAGGGTTATTCCAAGCGGTATTTGCTTCCTTCGTTAGTGGAGCAGAGGAGCGCAGGAGGCAGTAACTTCCTGGCGGATTTGGATCCGATGTTCGAAGAAGCGGCGCGCGTAATTGTGCGTCACCAACAAGGCTCGGTTTCTTTGATTCAAAGGAAACTCAAGCTCGGTTACGCCCGTGCTGCAAGAATTGTTGACCAATTGGAGCAAGCGGGGATTGTGGGTGCCTCCTTGGGAAGCAAAGCAAGGGAAGTACTGATTGAAACTGAAGAAGAACTCGAAACTCATCTCAGGTCGCTTTAATGGTTAGGCTGGTTTCATTACTGATTTTGTTCCTTTCGCTTTCCTCTTTTGCACAAAAAGAAAATGTGGCGGTTAAATGTTTGAAAGAGAAATTTAATTCCGTCCGTAGCTTTTCGGCAAAAATCGAGCAATACAAGGACGGCAAAAAACTTTCGTTCAAAGGAAAGTTTTATTATTACAAACCCGATTATTACAAAATAGTTTTTCCCGAAAGGGAAATTGTTTCCGTGGCGGACACAATCCGTAATTTTGAAAAAAAGCGAAAAAGGGTAGTGATTACTTTGAAAGATGAGAGCGTTCCTTTTTTCGACATTAGAAAAATTCTTTTTGATCTGTCGGGCAAATTTAATTACGAAATAGTAAGCAAAAACAGAAAAGGACTAAAATATATACTGAAAGTTACGCCTAAAGACGGGGGTAAAAGTTTTAGTGTGGGCATTGACAAAAATTGTTTCGTCCGTTCAATCGGTTTTCAAACCTCAGGAACAGGTTCAATGGTTTTTAAGTTTAAGCAAATTGTTTTAAATAAAGTTAACAAGCAAAAAATATTTTCGGTTAAAATTCCACGCGGGTGGAAGGTGATTGACTTGAGATGATTATGGAGAAGATTAAGAAATTTTCCGGTTTGATTATTCCCGTGTTGTTAATGCTGGGATTTCTTTACCTTGCTTTCAGGAATGTTAATTTGAAAGAAGCCTTCCTTTTGATTGGAAATGTAAAATTAGGTTGGCTTTTGGCTTTTGTGGCTTTGTTTGTTTTTTCTCAATTGGTCAGGGCACTCCGCTGGAAATACATTCTTGATTCGGTGAAAAAGGACACAAAGTTTCTTCACCTCTTCGGCGCAATGATGATTGGTTACGGCGTAAATGCAGTTGTACCCCGTCTCGGTGAGGTTTACCGTGCCTTGTTTATGGGGCATTGGGAAAAAATCTCCCGCGCTTCAATTTTCGGCACGGTTGTGGTTGAAAGAATAATTGACATCATCGCACTTGCACTTTCGGTTCTGGTTAGCGTGCTGATTTATTCCGGTGACCTTTACGGTCAAATTTCTTGGTTGAAATCAACGTTGGAAATCGGGTTCGTTTTAATTTTAGCCGGAGTCTTGTTAATAATTTTGACGATTGTTTTTAGAGAAAAATTTTACTCGGGAATTCTGAAATTAACCGGGAAGATTTCGGAAACTCTTGCCGACAAATTAGGCGAAATTTTTCAAATGTTAGTTGAAGGATTCGGAAGTTTGAGGGGCAGTAAGAACGTAACGATGACAATCATTCTTTCCGTCGTCATTATGTTACTTTACGGATTGAATTCTTACGTCTCCTTTTTCATGCTCGGAATGAATCAGATTCAAAAAGTTACGTTCGGAATGGCGTGGATTTTAATGACGATTAGCGCTTTCGGCATTGTAATTCCCACGCCGGCAGGAATAGGTTCTTACCATTGGATTACAATCACTACTCTCGTGACCGTTTTCGGTTTCGGGAAGGAAATCAGTTCTGCTTTTGCAATTGTTACTCACGCTGTTTCTTACATTATTTTTATTTTGTCGCCCGTAATATTTATTTATTTTGTTAACTTAAAGTTGAAGTCCGAAGGGCGGGAAAGCATGAACTTTTTGTCGGTTTTAAAACAAGTAAAATATGAGGACGAATGAAAAAATTAGTAATGTTTTTGTTCCTTGCTGCCTTTGGTGCTACGGCGGCGCAGGTGGATGTTTCCGCCGGAATGGGGCTTAACTATTTTGCAGCTCCCTCTTTTACCGATTACATTAACGCCAATTTTGCAGGCGCAAGTCAATTGAGCACGTTTCAATCCTCGGTTGAATTTTTAGGCGAGGCGGATTACACGCTAAAGAAAAACTACCAAGTGGGATTGGAATACGCGATGAATATTTACTCGTTCAACAACAATCTCGGCGGGCTTGGTTATTACGACATCTCCTACAATTTGCACAAACCTACCGTTGTTGCTTATTACGTGATTCCGGGAGAAGGTTACAAATTTAAGTTCGGCGGAGGAGCGGGAGTCAGAATTCTTTCCTTAAACGAAAAATTACCGAACTACACGAATGGGGAAGATTATTCCTCCGTCGGTTTCGGAGTGGTTTTGAAAGCGTCGGGAATGACGACCTTGGGCGGAAATTTGTACGCTCTAATTGACGTTGAACTGCGTTATGATTTTAACGGCGAACCTTCCGACGGCGGTAAAAAGATTTTTGACAACACAATTCAATCGAACGTAAACCTGAACTCCCTTTCTACGGGATTGGTTTTAGGCGTTGCGTATTCATTTTAAGGAGTTGGCATGAATATTTTCGAAGCGATTTTTTTGGGGATTGTTCAAGGATTGACGGAATTTTTGCCGATTAGCAGTACGGGGCACTTAACGTTAACCGGTAAACTAATGGGGGTAATTTCTTCCGAGCACCCGGAACATTGGACGGCTTTTATTGCCGTTATCCAGCTTGGAACTTTGCTTGCGGTGTTAATTTATTTTTGGAAAGACATTGTTTTAATACTTAAAGATTTTTTTACCGACAATGTTTTTAAGAGAAAATCTTTTTCCGAGCAAAGTTTTAATTCCAAACTCGGCTGGTACATTATTATCGGGACAATTCCCGTGGTAATTGTGGGCTTGGGTTTCAAAGATTTGATTGAAGGTGCTTTCACAAAAAATCTGCACGTTATTGCTCTGAGCTTAATCACTTTGGGCGTTATTCTCGGCGGAGCGGAAAAGGTTGGTAAATTCACGAAGGATATGAAAGGCTTAACGTGGCTTTCCGCTTTAATAATAGGAATAGCTCAATGTTTTGCGTTAATTCCGGGCTCTTCACGTTCCGGCACAACCATTACAATGGCTTTGTTTCTCGGCTTTAAGCGGGAGACGGCGGCAAGGTTTTCTTTTTTGCTTAGCATTCCTGCCGTGCTTGGCAGCGGTTTGCTCGAATTTTACGAGTCGCTTAAATTCATTGATTTTTCCGGCTCGGTTAATTTGCTTGTTGCAACGGCTGCTGCGGCAATAAGCGGCTATTGGGCAATAGGATTCCTGCTTAAGTTTTTAAGAACAAACACAACTTACGTTTTTGTATTTTACAGAATCGCTCTCGGCATTGTTATTCTTGCATTAATTTATTACGGTGTAATAATTCCATAGGAGGAAAAGAAATGAAAAAAATTTTGGCTCTTGTTTTGGCAATTGCTTTGATTGCCGGATGTGGTAAGAAAAACGAAACTAAAAAATCCACGGCACAAAAAACAACTTTGGAGGAACAGGTTAAAAATATGATGAACGTAGGCAGTGACGAAATGCTTGTGGCGGTAATGAAAACCAATATGGGCACAATGGAATTGGAACTTTACCCGCACAAAACACCCAAGACGGTTGAAAATTTTGTCGGGCTTGCAATGAAAGGCTATTACAAAGGCGTAACTTTTCACCGCGTAATTGACAATTTTATGATTCAAGGCGGAGACCCGACCGGCACCGGAATGGGCGGGGAAAGTTTTTGGGGAGGAAAATTCCAAGACGAATTCCGTCAGGATTTACGCTTCGATTCCCCGGGCGTGCTTGCAATGGCTAACGCCGGACCAAATACAAACGGCAGCCAGTTTTTCATTACACTTGTACCAACACCTTGGTTGAACGGACACCACACAATTTTCGGACATCTCATTAAAGGGATGGACGTATTGAAAGCAATCGGTAAAGTTAAAACCGGTCCGCGCGACAAACCGGTTAACGATGTAATAATTGAAAGCGTAACAATTCAGAAGAGAAAGATTTAACTAATTAACTCTTTTAACAGCCGGTTAAAATTGGGAAATAAAAATCAGGAATATTTTTCCTCGCGCTGGGCGTTGTTGATTTCCACGCTTGGCATTGCGGTGGGAACGGGTAACATTTGGCGCTTTTCGCGGATTGTGGCGCAGAACGGCGGCGGCTCGTTTTTAATTCCTTGGATGATTTTTCTTTTCATCTGGTCAATCCCTTTGATTATTGCAGAGTTTGCGCTTGGAAAGTTTACCCGCCACGGACCATTTGGCGCAATTTCAATTACTGCCGGGAAAAAATTCGGTTGGATGGGCGCTTTCGTGGTTTTTGTTTCCACCGCAATAATGTTTTATTATTCGGTAGTTACCGGCTGGTGCATAAAATTTTTATTCTCGGCTTTAACCGGCGACTTGCTGAGGACAAAAGATTACCTTGGATTTTGGGAGAACTTTTCAAACGGTTATTCCCCGATTTTATTTCATTTCATTGCGCTTTCAATTTCTGCGTACGTGATTTACAAGGGCGTAACAAAAGGAATTGAAAAGGCAAACAAAATTCTTGTTACAACGCTTGTTGCAATTTTAATTATTTTGTTGGTTCGAGCCGTTACTTTGCCGGGAGCTTCCGCCGGTTTGAAATATTTTTTTACACCCAAACTTGAATATTTGACGAATTACAAAGTTTGGCTTTCGGCGCTAACGCAAAACGCTTGGGATACCGGCGCAGGCTGGGGACTGATTTTAACTTACGCAATTTATATGCGCAAAAGGGAGGATGTTCCGCTCAATGCAGCGTTAATCGGAATGGGGAACAATTCGGTTTCGCTGATTGCCGGGATGATTATTTTCTCAACCGTTTTTGCTCTTGCTGGTCCCGAGGCAATGACGAAAATAACGCAGTCCGGGCCCGCCAATACCGGCTTGACTTTTATTTACCTGCCGTTGTTGTTCGGGAAAATGTCGTCAAGTTTTTTGGTTAATCAAATTTTTGCGGTAATGTTTTTCCTTGCACTCTCATCGGCTGCTCTCAGCTCGCTTATTTCGCTCGTGGAGCTTGCCACAAGGACGTTCATTGACTTCGGCATTGAAAGACGCAAGGCAATTTTGTTTGTCGCTTCGCTGGGCTTTCTGTTTGGAATCCCTTCGGCTTTGAATTTGAACTTTTTCCTGAATCAAGATTGGGTTTGGGGAGTAGGTTTAATTTTGAGCGGCGCATTCATTGCCTTTGCAATTATCCGGTTTGGCACAGACAAATTCAGAACGGAAATTATTAACGGCGAAGGGAGCGATATTAAAATAGGTAAAATTTACAATTTTATTATTCAATTTTTAATTCCCTTGCAAGTTGTTATTTTGCTTGTCTGGTGGTTGGTTTCTTCGGCGCAGTGGGACCCCGAATGGTGGAATCCGTTCCACGCGCAAAATGCAGGAACGTGTATTTTTCAATGGGGCGTTGTAATTGGTATTTTTGTAGTGTTAAATAATTTTTTAACCAAACGTATTCTCGGAGCAAGTAAGTAATGCTGACGGCAGTAACGGCAATAATTGTGTGCGGAACAATAATCGGCGGGTTTGTTACTCTGTTAATAATTGCAATGAGGAAAGAAAAAAATAAGGTAAAAAATGGCGCAGCAAATTCCTTCGATAGCGACGGTTAAAAATTTTCTCGACAAGGAAAGTCTGTTGCCGGTTTATTTCCTTGCCGGCGACGATAGTTTCACAATTGACAAAACAGTCGAGGAAATTAAAGAAGCGGTTAAACCGTTGTTGGATTCCGAGTTCGATTTGGAAAACTATTCAATGGACAAGAAGGAGGATCTGGAAGCTGTTCTCGATTCGGCTTCGGCTTTCCCCTTTGGAGGCGGAAAAAAACTGATTATCGTTAAACGTTTTGAAAAGGTTACAGACAAAAAAAGTTTTACCGCTTACGTTAAAGAACCTTCCGATTCCACCGTGATGGTTGTTACTTATTATTCGAGAATCAGAAATTTGAAATCCCAACCCTTTGCCGAACTGCTGAAGAAAAAATTTCTTTTCCAAACGCCTTACGTTAGAGACGGCGATTTGATCTCTTGGTTAGCTTCCCAAGCAAAAGAGCTGGGAATTTCTCTCGGCTATTCGGAAGCGCAGTTGTTGCTGGATACGGTTGGTGACGACAAAACCTTACTCGAATCCCAATTACAGAAGTTCCGTGAATATTTGAACGGGAAAGGAAAAATAACCACGGACATTATTCGTAAATTAGCTTTTGCCGCCAGAGGGTACACCATTTTCGATTTCCTTAATGTTTTGGGCAGGGGGGACAAGAAGAAATCCGTTGAAATCCTTTTCAATCTTCTTGACAACGGCAACGATATGGTTTACGTAAACGTAATGGTTACAAAGTACATTCAAACTTTAGCTAAAACGCTTGAAGTTGCACCGAAAATTCCTGATTTGAGAATGGCTGCAAATAAAATCGGAGTTTCCGAATACTACTACAAAAACTGTCTGAATGCAAAATATCTCTTAAACGAAAGGCGGATTAAAAACGCTGCCCGCGCACTCCTGCAAGCCGAGCTAAATATTAAAACTAAAAATATGGACCCGAAAACAATCGGGTTGCTTTTAATCTCCGACATTTTAAGTTAAAGCTAAAAATGTGGAAAAAGTAACGTATTAGCACTAATTTTGAGAATATTTTATTATCAACTCACCCCCTAATTCCCCCTCTCTTTCAAAGAGAGGGGGAATCTGTTGCGCCGGAGTTTTGAAGTTGGCTTGAATAGGGGGAGAGTTCGAAAGTAGAAATAAGAAAAATTCCGAAATAATTAGGATAAGTATTTTTGGCTACCAAGTTAAACTTGTATTAGTTTACCTAACTATTTTACTCACTAATTAGATATTAGTCGAATCTGTTTTTATTTTTGTGGAAACAATTTATTTTACAAAGCGGTATAAGAGCCATTGGAAAAGCAATTAAAGGATTTAACGGACGAAGAATTAATTAAAGAATTTCAAGAGCACAATACTCTTGAAGCCTTTGAAATTTTGGTCAAGCGTTTCAAGGATCCCTTGATGAACTTCGTGTTCCGGTTTGTCGGGGACAAGGACGTTGCGGCGGATATTGTTCAGGATACGATGATTAAATTTTACTTGAACAAGGATTCGTACAAGTCCTTTGCAAAGTTCTCTACGTGGATTTACACAATTGCGGGAAACCTTGCAAAAAACGAATTGAAAAGAAGAAAACGCCGGACGATTTATTCTTTGAACCGCGACAGCGAAGACGAAAAGCCTTTGCAGATTGAAGACAAAACATTTGTTGCACCGGACAGGGCAACGGATAATAAAATTAAAAACGAGTTCGTTCAAAAAGCCTTGATGAAAGTTAAAGAAGTTTACAGAGAAGTTGTAATCCTCAGGGACATCGAAGGATTTTCCTACGAGGAAATTGCCGAAATTACGGGTTTGACTATTGGCACGGTAAAATCGAGAATTAATCGAGGCAGAGCTCAATTACAGAAATATTTAAAAAACATTTATTACGAGTAACGCTATGGGACTTAAAAGCTACAAATCTTCCGAGGAAAAATACGGCAATGTAATCAACATCCTTAAATCTCTTCCGAGAGAAAAAGCGCCGGATAATTTTGAATTCAAACTTTTCGCACGAATCGAAAACAAAAGCTTTGAAATTAAAACGGGTGAGACGGTTATGCCGTTCAGAATTCCCGCGTGGGTTTACGCTCCCGTTGCCGCGGTTGTTCTGAGTCTGATAGCATTCGTCATTGTTACGGATGTCGGCAATTTTAACATTAAGCAACCTTTGAACGCCGCACAGAACACGGTTGCTTTACAAAAACCGGCCAAAAAGAAAAATGCGAAGATTAAAGCAATTTTAATTCCCGACCCCAACTACCGAGTTGTGGTTAATCAAAACGATGCCGTGGTTAAGGAAAAAGTCTCCATTCCCATTGACCCTTCAAAGGCGGTAAGTTTGGACAACTACATTGCGGGTAAAAATGCAAAAGCAAAAAGACAAAACTCCCTGAATCATCTTGTAAGCCAAGAGGCGGGGTATTTCAGATTCAACGGGTTTTTCCCTATCGATAGAGACTTCCAAACCTTGGAAAAACTTCGCGCAAGAATGGATTCAATAATGAATATGTGGGAAATGAACAGGATAAATTCTTTAAATAGCTGGGTACCCCCTAAAAATAGTAGTGTGAAATCGCATAAGTATAAGAAAAAACAATGAATTAAGCGCAAAAAAAACTTGAAAAAATCAAAAAAAATAGTTACCTCCTATAAGAAAAAAAACAAAAAATAGGAGGTAACCATGGACATAAAACAAATAATACAAATAGAATTTAATCGCTATGTGAAAAAATACAAAAAAAATTTAACATTACCAGAGTATAAGTTTTTGCGCCAAATGGTATATGGTATATTAAGCATTCAACATGTACATTTAAACAAAATAGGTAGCATTCTTCAAGAGGAAATCAGTTTGAAGAAAACCACCGAACGATTGTCACGAAATTTAATCAAAGATAAATTTGAAAGAAAATTATTAAAAGCCCATTTAGAAGCGCAGCGTTGGCATTTAAGGCGTCTTAGATATATCGTATTTGATTTAGGGGATATTACAAAGACTTATGCAAAATCCATGGAAGGTTTAGAACTTGTGCACGATGGCAGTAAAGGGAAGGTATCTCTTGGTTATTGGCTTTCAAACATTGTAGCAGTATCATCAAAAGGAGAAGAAATTATTCCACTCTATAGTGAGCTTTATGCATTGAAAAAAGAGCAAGCGGAAGTTAGTGAGAATAAAAAGATTATAGATTCTTTGGATTTTATAGATGACTATGTTTCATCAGAAGCCATTCATGTAGTAGACCGTGGCGGGGATCGAAGGATTTTAATAGAAGACAATCTAAAGAAAGGGCGCTATTTTATTATTCGTCAGACAGGCAAAAGAAACTTGAAATATAAAGGCAAGATTATGTCTCTAAAGCAAATATCTAAAAAAATAAGATTTACGGATGCTTACAGAATAAAGAAAAGGCGCAAAAACAAATGGGTAGACGTTGAATACAAAGTAGGTGGTGTTGCTGTAGAATTTGATGATTTTAACCAACGTCTGTGGCTAATTAAAGCACAAGAAAAAGGGAAAGGTTATGTGTGGTTTTTATCTTATTTATCCACTGAAGATTTAAGAGAAGCTATTCGTTTAACCATGGAAGGCTATAGGAATCGTTGGAAGATAGAAGAAG
>JALWGH010000313.1 GCA_027013735.1 Melioribacteraceae bacterium | reverse complement strand
TACTTTAAGTAATTCTTCTTTTTAAATGCTCGAAACTATTTTAGTAATTTTGTGACAAAATGATTTTATCCTCTTTTGTGGTTGAACGCTTTGTCACGATTTTTACGTACCTAAACCGAGCTTGCCAAAAATCGCGCCAAAACTAAATCTGTTTGTTTTTGCTTGCCACATCCACAGGTTGAAACCTGTGGTAAATGAGATTTTGTCCTCGCAGGAGAGTAGCAATATAAGTCAAAACTATCCAATCCTCCATTCATCCAACCATGCAAAATTTCTCGTTTTAATTGAGACAAAAAGGGAGGCGAAAACCTCCCTTCTTGTTTGAATCGACTAAAATCATTCAGCCATTAAAGCTGCAATTGCGGCAACGTTAACAATATCTTCGTCGCTGCAACCACGACTTAAATCGAACAACGGCTTTTTCAATCCTTGAACTATCGGTCCAATTGCCTCCGCGCCGCCAAGACGCTGTGCAATTTTGTAACCGATATTTCCCGCGTTCAAATCGGGGAAAACAAGAACGTTTGCCTTACCTGCAACTTCGCTGCCCGGAGCCTTCCTTTGTCCTACCGAGCTAACAATAGCTGCGTCAAATTGCAATTCGCCGTCAACTTTCAAATCGGGGCGTTTTTGTTTTACAATGTTTGTTGCCTCAACAACTTTGTCAACCAATTCGTGCTGAGCGCTTCCTTTTGTGGAAAAGGAAAGCATCGCAACAATAGGCTCTTCGCCCGTAAGTTTACGGTGATTCTCCGCTGTAGTAATTGCAATATCCGCAAGCTGGTTGGCGTCGGGATTAGGCACAACGGCACAATCGGCAAAGGTGAACAAACGTTCGGGAAAAACCATTAAAAAGAAGCTCGACACAATGGAAATACCCTCAGGCATTCCCACGCATTGAAATGCTGCGCGGAGGACATCACCGGTGGAAGCAGTTGAACCTGCAACCGAGCCGTCCGCCATTCCTTCCCGAACCATCATTGCGCCGAAGAACAAATCTCTCTTCATCGTTTCGCGGGCTTGCTCAATCGTAACGCCTTTGTGTTTCCTCAAATTGTAGTAAATGTTCGCAAAATCGCTTAATTTGTCGGATTTCTCGAAGTCAATAATCCTAACTCCCGTCAAATCCACTCCCAAATCCTTAGCGCGGGAATAAATTTTTTCTTCGTTTCCAAGCGTAATAACCTTTACAATATCTTGTTTCACTAATTTTTCCGCCGCCTTCAAAACCCTGTCGTCGTGGGATTCCGGCAGAACAATAGTCTTTTTTCTTGCTTTTGCTTTTTCTTTAATCTCCATCAAAATACTTAATTCAGCCATTTTTTTACCTTCCTAAATTAAACATAAGTGCAAACGAAATATACTAATTCTATTTGAAAATCTGCCAAACACTTTGGTAATTTCACGTCAGTTTAATATTTTTATTTTTAATACTAACAAGATTTAGCCACTATTTCCTAACAACGGGATGCAAATGGAGCAAAAGAAAAATTACATCGTCAAAGGCTTGACAATCACAATAATCGCCGGGCTGATAATTTACTTCAGCATTTTGTTCTTCGATTTGATTGTAATGTTAGCCATTGCCATTCTAATTGCAATGATTTTCAACCCGTTGGTCAATATTTTGGAAAGATACGAACTTAGCCGCGGCTTAGCCGTCCTCATTGTTTTTGTCATAGTCGGCTTTCTGCTAATTTGGGGAATTTCCTACTTTGTGCCGACCTTGGCAACACAAATGAACGCCATTGCCAAGAATATTAATCAGGAAAAATTAAACAAAATTTTAACGGAAATTCAAAAATCCATTAGCGGCTACATTCCTTTTGTGGACACGTCGGATTTAGCTGCCAAATTAAGCGAATTTTTGTCTTCTCTTTTCTTCAATTCAATTTCCAATTTGAGCAAGCTGGTTTCCAACATTCTTTCGATAGTAGCTCTTTCGATAATCATTCCTTTCATGACTTATTTTCTTCTTAAAGACAACAAAAAAATCATCAAAGGAATAATCAACATCGTCCCGAACAAATATTTTGAAGTTTCTTATTCTGTTTTGAACGAGATAAACGTTCAATTGGGACGTTACGTAAGAGCATGGATTTTCGACGCTTTTATGGTTGGCTTTCTAAGCGCTATCGGACTTACTCTATTGGGAATAAAAAACTCCGTCTCAATCGGTGTGGTTGCAGGGTTAGGACATTTAATTCCCTACTTCGGCCCGATTGTGGGAGGCTTGCCCGCGCTGCTTTTTTCAATCGTCCAGTTTGGAAACCTCTCGATGCTACCCTCAATTACAATTATGTTCATTATGATTTACGCTGTGGACAACGGATTTATTCAACCGAATTTGTTCTCAAAATCTACGGATTTCCACCCCCTTGCCATAATAATTTTAATCTTAATCGGAGAACAACTAATGGGCGTGCTGGGAATGCTTCTTGCCGTTCCCGTTGCAACCGTAATTAAAACCGCCGCAAAAGAAATTTACCTTGGTTACAAGAATTACAAAATTATTAAGGCAGAATAAAAATTCCAAGTTGATTTTTTTATTGAGTTCAACTCAATTAAAATACGATTATTTTTTCTTTTGCCAGTAATGCTTTAATTTACAAAGTAAGTACTTTTTAATTCTTTCTTACCAAGGAATAATAACTATGTCCGATTTGAAAGAAATATTAACCTCCATAGAGTCCCTTTCAAAAGAGGATTTTATCCGTTTGAAGGAATGGTTTTTAGAGAGAGACTGGGAAATGTGGGACAAAGAAATAGAATACCATTCGGAAACAGGAAAGTTAGACTTTCTTGTTAAAGAAGCACAAAACGAGAAAGAAAACAAAAAATTAAAAGGTTTCTGATGCAACAAAACTATTGATTTTTAAAATAATTTTTTTATTTTTGTAATTACATTATCAGTACATCATTTGCGAGGTTGCAATGCCCAAAACTGCAATAATACAAACAAGAATTGACCCTAAAGTTAAAAGCGAGGCACAAAAAATATTAAATAAATTAAATTTAAGTATGTCCGAAGCAATTTCTTTATTCCTTACACAGGTTTCTTTGAAAAAAGGAATTCCTTTTGAATTAAAAATTCCGAATAAAATTACAGAAGAAACATTATTAAAATCCGAAAAGGGGGAAGAATTACACGAAGTTTCCGACCCTGAAAAATTAATAGAGGAACTGGACGAGTGAAATTATTTTACACTACACAATTCAAAAAAGATTTCAAGAAAATAAAAAGACAACAAAAAGATATTAGTAAATTATTTACCGTAATAGAGAAATTATTAGACAATAAAAAGTTAGAACCAAAATACAAAGCTCACTCTTTAGGTGGGAGATTTAAAAACCACTGGGAATGCCACATCGAACCTGACTGGCTGCTAATTTACCGAAAGACAAAGGAACAACTAATTTTAGAAAGAACCGGCTCCCATTCCGAGTTATTCAAATAATTTTTAAGTTTAATCCTATTTTTCCTAAACTTAATTCAAACAAACCAAAAACAATATTTTTCCCGACTTCCAACCTCAACGAGATAAAGGGTTAAAATAAGTCCAAAAAACGAAGGATTTTAAAAAAACGGCGATGTAGTGCCTAATAATACTTAGCACTAGCTTTTATTATTGCGTTTTATTATATTTGCAATATGTTTGTAAGAATTAAAACATCGCCGAATAGCCCCAAAAAATCAGTTCAGATAGTTAAGTCTGTACGAAGCGGAAAAACCGTATCTCAAAAAATAGTTCGACACGTCGGGACAGCCTTAGATGAAGAAGAATTGATTAAATTAAAAGAATTAGCCGAGTTTTATAAAGCAAAATTGGAAGCCGAATCTAACCCAACTTTATTTTCTCCCGAGACAATAGCGGAAATGGCAATAGAAGCACGAAAAGTAAAAGAAGAAGAGAAATCATCACTAAAAGTAAATCTAAAAAACTTACGAGAAGAAGCAAGAGTAATAGTAGGCATTCACGAAGTATATGGTTCAATATACAAAGACTTGGGATTTGACAAGGTAATAAAAAATCCGCAAAGAAACGTAGCAGCCAATAAAAACCTCTTCAATATAGTAATGGCACGCATAGCCAACCCTTCAAGCAAACGCGCAAGTGTAATGGAGTTAGAAAAAGATTTTGGTGTAAAGATATCCTTGGAAGGGGTCTATAAGATGATGGATAAACTTGACGATAAGGCGATAGAAAAGATAGAACAACTTTCATATTCAAATGCACAAAAAATATTGAAAGAAAAGATAAAAGTAGTATTCTATGACTGTACAACGTTATACTTTGAATCATTCAGCGAAGATGAACTAAAACAAAACGGGTACAGTAAAGATATGAAGTTTAACCAACCACAAGTACTCTTAGGTTTAATCTCAACAAGCGAGGGACTTCCGATAGGATACGAAGTATATACCGGTTCGCAATATGAAGGTTCAACATTAAAAGATGCAGTAGAAAAGTTAAAAGAGAAATATGAACTTGAGAAAGTAGTGGTAGTAGCCGATAGCGGACTATTAACAGAAGAAAATCAAGATATGTTAGATAGCGAAGGATTAGAATATATTCTTGGAGCAAGAATAAAGAATATGAGCAAAAAGATAGAGAAACAAATATTAGATAAGAGCCAATACCGAAAACTAACTGAAGAAGGGAGTGAAGAAATACGTGAAATCGAACTTAGTCCCAATAGACGCTTGATAGTAACCTACAGCATAAAACGAGCTGAAAAGGATAGGCGAGATAGAGAAAAGGCGGTGAATAAGTTGAAGAAGAAAATAAGTAAATCCAAAAATCCTGCTTCACTGATAAGCAATTACGGTTATAAGAAATACATAAAAATAGAGGGAAAAACGAAAGTAGAGTTAGACGAAGCAAAACTTGCAAAATCAGCTGCTTGGGATGGGTTACACGGAATAATAACCAATAAGAAAGAACTTTCGGCAGAGGAAATATTGGACTATTACCACCAACTTTGGCAAATAGAAGAAAACTTTAGAATAAGCAAACACGATTTAAGGATAAGACCTATTTACCATTGGACTCCGAAAAGAGTAAAGGCTCATATAGCGATAAGTTTTATGGCATTAGTATGCGTAAGACATTTGGAGTATAGAGTAAAAAGACAATATAAAAAACTATCGCCGGAAGTAATAAGGAATGAGTTGTTGCACAGTCAGTGTAGTATATTGAAAGACATATCAACGAATAAAAAATATTGTCTTCCTTCAAAAACGACACAGGAAATGAAGAAAATATATCAAACTGTTGGCAAGAAAATTAGTTCTGTACCTTTCGAAATTAAATAATACCTTCCGTAAATATCACCCTATAAGAAAAAATGTAGTGCCTTAGGAAAAAACTATCTCCTTTATTTTTAATAACTTAGCTCTTTTTTAGTTGGAAGTCGGGAGTATTTGAAGTCGCTCTAACGGAGGCAACATAGATTTAATTTTGCTCAACCTTTTTGAACAGCGCTTTTAAACATTCTTTACGGAAGCAAAACGAAGGGACGGATTTCATGTAATCGAGATATTCACCGTTAAATTTTTTAATTGCTTCGGGTTCCTCGACCAATTTAATCATTACTAAAATGAACACAGCTTCCAATGGAGCGACGATTAAAATAAATGTCGGCGAGCCAAACAAAAATGCAAAAGCCCACGGGAAAAACATTAGTCCCAAATGCATCGGATGACGCATGTGCTTGTAAACGCCTTCTTTTACCAAAACGTTTGTTTCCATTCGCGGGATATCCCCTCTCTTGCCATAACGGGCAAGCGTTCTGCCTGTGTTGCGGCTGATTATTATTACCATTCTCATTAACGCAGCCCCGACAATAAAACTAACTACGTGCCACGGCAAACTGCCAAACCATTCGGGAAAGAACTCTAAGTCCGTGTAAATAGAAACCGCTGCCCCGCCAAAAATCATAATTACCCAAGTTATTATTCTTAGCTTCATTTCTCCCCGGAAAATTTTAACAATTATTAAAATAAAAGTTAATAAATTTTTATCTTGTTTGAAGTTAATTAAAAAATTTTTCAAAATTTCAGGAATAGAAATGAAAAGACACGAAGCAATAATCCCACTTTCCCACGACCATCATCAGGCGCTTCGCTTTGCTACTGCAATGCAGAAGAAAGCCGCTCCTACAAAACGTCATTTGCAATCTTTGGAAGAAAAGTTGGAAGATGCCAAAAGGACTTACGAAATTGAACTCGTTCCACACTTTGCCCACGAAGAAGAAATACTCTTCCCTGTTGCACGCGGTTATTCAAAAGAGCTGGATGAAATGATTGATTCAATAATTGAAGAGCACAGAATAATCAAAGAAGCATTCGAGAATATTGAGAAAGGAAATCTTGAAGATAATCTCGACCGGATTGGCAAACTTGTCGAACAACATGTTCGCACTGAAGAGCGACAGCTTTTTCAGAAAATTCAGGAAGAAGTTCCGGACGAAAAGCTTAGGGAAATAATCGGAAAAATCGAACCCGTAAAAGACAGTTGCGATATTTAATTGAACTTTTGTAATTCAGCTGGTCTTGAATCTTATTTTAGTTCAAATTTTGAATTATTAAAATATTTGTACAATTTTTGAACTATTCTAACTTTGTCACCTTTTGTTTTTCATCCTTGTCGCGGCTCTTCTACTTTGTAGAAAACTCTTCAGTGTAAATTATTTTCCACGGACGGTAACGCTTAGTGGATTTAACTTTCCCTTCGTTGTGTTCTGTTA
>JALWGH010000312.1 GCA_027013735.1 Melioribacteraceae bacterium | reverse complement strand
ATTTTCCGGGAGTGCAAGCGAAAAACTCACAAAAAAAATTTGTGAGTATCTTTCATTAAGTCCCGGGGAAATTGATCTCAGAAGGTTCAGCGACGGTGAAATTTGGGTTAAGTACAAAGAAAACATTCGTGGTAGGGATGTTTTCCTTGTTCAATCAACACAGCCGCCGGCTGAAAACTTAATGGAACTTTTAATAATGATTGACGCTGCGAGGCGGGCTTCGGCAAACAGAATTACGGCGGTTATTCCTTACTTTGGTTACGCAAGGCAGGACAGGAAAGACCAACCGCGTGTTGCAATAAGTGCGAAATTAATTGCCAACTTGCTTACAACAGCGGGAGCGGACAGAGTAATCACAATGGATTTGCACGCTGCGCAGATTCAAGGTTTCTTTGACATCCCTTTCGACCACCTTTACGCTTCTCCGATTTTTACAGGTTTGTTTGACAAACATTTGGAGAATTTGGTAGTCGTTTCTCCCGACGTGGGAGGCATTAAACTTGCACGTTCTTACGCAAAGAGATTGGGAATTAAATTTGTTGTGCTCGACAAGCGACGCCCGAGTCACAACGTTGCAGAAGTAATGCACATTATCGGCGACGTTGAAGGTAAAGATGTTCTTTTGGTTGATGATTTGGTTGACACTGCAGGGACTTTTACGGCTGCAATACAAGCATTGAAAAAAAATGGATCCGGCAAAATTTACGGCGCAGTAACCCACGCATTGCTTTCGGACAATGCGTTGGAGAAAATTGAAAACTCCGACATCGAAGTTCTTTACGTTACCGACTCAATTGAATTAAAAAGAAAAAGTTCCAAGGTTATTGTAAAAACTTCCTCCGAACTTTTCGGGGAAGCAATTTTGCGGACTCATAATGACGAATCGATTAGTTCGCTTTTTGACATTGACAAAAGTTAGGATTTAATAAACAAGAGGAAATAAATAATGTCTGATTTAACATTTGAAATTAAGAAAAGAGAAATATCTACAAAGGGATATTTGAATCAATTAAGAAAAGAAGGCTATACTCCGGGAGTGTTCTACGCAAAAGACGTGGAAGAGCCTTATTATTTCTACATCCCCGAGAAGGAGTTGAATCCTTTGATTTACACTTCCGAAACCCACATGGTTACGCTTAAAACCGACGACGGTAAAGAGTTCAAAGCAATTATGAAGGAAGTTCAGTTTGACCCTGTAAAGGAGAACGTCATTCATGTTGATTTTCAAGGAGTTGTTTTCGGTGAAGCAATTACCGTTCAGATTCCTATTGTACATGTTGGAGCTTCCATTGGCGAAAGGGAAGGAGGCGTGTTAACACAATTCCTTCACAAATTGGAAATTGAATGCTTGCCGCGTCAAATTCCTGAAAAGGTTGAAGTTGACATCACGGATTTGGGCATTGGCGATTCTCTTTACGTAAAAGATATTACGGTTGAAAACGCTAAAATATTAAGCCCGGAAGAAGCAATAATCTTCACAATTACTCCGCCTAAGGGAGCGGTTGAAGAAGTTCAGCCCGAAGCTGAAGAAGCCGAAGAAAAAGCTGAACCTGAAGTTATTTCAAAAGGTAAATCCGAAGAAGAAGAATAAAAAAGTTGAAAGCCCTTTTCGGAATAGGGAATCCGGGAAAACAATATTCCGATACGAGACACAACATCGGGTTTATGATTCTGGATGAACTTGCCCGGAAATTGGAGTGCTCTTTTACTGCTGGCAAAGGAGATTATTTTATTGCCGGCGGAAGTTTGGAAGGGCAAGAATATATTTTAGTCAAACCGACTACTTACGTTAACAGGAGCGGCATTGCCGCTTCTGACATTTTAAATAATTACAACGTTTCTCCGGAAGATTTCCTTGTAATTTCCGACGATGTTAATCTCGAAGTCGGTAAAATACGTTTACGTAAATCAGGCGGAGACGGCGGACACAATGGATTAGCCTCGATTATTTATTATTTGGAGAGCATTAATTTTCCACGTTTGCGTTTTGGAATCGGCAATAATTTTGAAGAAGGAGAAATGGCGGATTATGTCCTTTCACCTTTTGAAGAGTCGGAACTGAAAATAATTAAACCCAGAATTGAATTTGCTGCGTCCCTTGCGGAAGAATTTATTAAAGGCGGTTTGCAAAGCGCTTTGGATTATTACAGCAAACACAACCAGCCCCTACCGGAATAGTTTCACTAGACGTAGGG